>CAZMZS010000171.1:0-4098 GCA_964570675.1 uncultured Roseovarius sp.
TGCACATTTTCCGCGGTCTCTATTACGGGTCCTACAAGGCCCCGCGCGAGGTCACGTGGATCATCGGCATGCTGATCTACCTGATGATGATGGGCACGGCCTTCATGGGCTACGTGCTGCCCTGGGGTCAGATGTCGTTCTGGGGCGCAACGGTGATCACCGGCCTGTTCGGCGCGATCCCCTTCATCGGCGAGCCGATCCAGACATGGTTGCTGGGCGGACCGGCGGTGGATAACGCCACGCTCAACCGCTTCTTCTCGCTGCATTACCTGCTGCCCTTCGTGATCGCCGCGCTGGTGGCGGTTCATATCTGGGCGTTCCACACCACGGGCAACAACAACCCCACCGGTGTCGAAGTGCGGCGCGGCTCCAAGGCCGAGGCCGAGAAGGACACGGTACCGTTCTGGCCCTATTTCGTGATGAAGGACCTGTTCGCGCTGGGCGTGATCATGGTGGTGTTCTTCGCGATCGTCGGGTTCATGCCCAACTACCTGGGCCATCCCGACAACTACATCGAGGCCAACCCGCTGGTGACGCCGTCGCATATCGTGCCGGAATGGTATTTCCTGCCTTTCTACGCGATCCTGCGGGCCTTTACCGCGGATGTCTGGGTGGTGATGTTCGCCAGCTGGATCACCGGCGGCATCATCGACGCCAAGTTCTTCGGCGTGCTGGCGATGTTCGGCGCGATCGCGGTGATGGCGCTGGCGCCCTGGCTGGACACGTCGAGCGTGCGCTCGGGCCGCTACCGGCCGATGTTCAAATGGTGGTTCGCCCTGCTGGTTCTGGATTTCATCGTCCTGATGTGGGCGGGTGCCATGCCGGCGGAGCCGCCCTATTCGACCATCTCGCTGATCGGCTCGGCCTATTGGTTCGCGTATTTCCTGGTCATCCTGCCGCTTCTGGGCGTGATCGAGAAACCGCTGCCGCAACCCGAGACCATCGAGGCCGATTTCCAGGCGCACTACCCCAAGGCATCCGGTGACGCGGGTCAGACCGCCGCCACACCTGCTGAATAAGAAAGGACACGGGACAATGTTCAAGAAACTTGCGATTTCCGCAGTCGCCGCCCTGACCCTTTCGGCCGGTGGCGCGCTGGCGGCCGGTGGGGCAGGGCATGTCGAGGATGTGGACTTCTCGTTCGAGGGTCCGTTCGGCAAATTCGACCAGAACCAGCTGCAACGCGGGCTTCAGGTCTATACCGAGGTCTGCGCTGCCTGCCACGGGATGAGCTATGTGCCGCTGCGCACACTGGGCGACGAGGGCGGGCCGAACCTGCCTGATGACCAGGTGCGCGCCTATGCGTCTCAGTTCCAGGTGTTCGACCCTGATCTGGACGATTGGCGCGAGGCCAAGCCGACCGACCACTTCCCGGCCTCCAACGACCCGAACGCGCCCGACCTGAGCCTGATGACCAAGAAACGTGCCGGCTTCCACGGTCCCTACGGCACCGGGCTTGCGCAGCTGTTCAAGGGCATGGGTGGGCCGGAATACATGGTCGCTCTTCTGACCGGATATACCGGTAAGGACAAGTTCGAGGCCGGGACCACCTTTTACGAGAACACCGCCTTTCCGGGCGGCTGGATCGCCATGGCGCCTCCGCTTTACGGTGAAGACGTGGAATATGCGGATGGTCACTCGAACGACCTGCACCACGAGGCCGAGGATGTCGCGGCCTTCCTGATGTGGGCCGCCGAACCCAAGATGATGGCCCGCAAGCAGGCCGGTCTGACCGGGGTGATCTTTCTGACGGTGCTGACGGTGCTTCTGTACCTGACGAACAAGCGCATCTGGGCGCCGATCAAGGGCAAGAAATCCGCCTGACGGGATGGGCGGGCGGGGCATTGCCTCCGCCACGCAAAAGACAAGAGATCAGCGCCCTTGCAGGAGACTGCGGGGGCGCAATTCGTTTCACGCATCGCGGCGCGGCGGCGCGATTGCCCGCGAAGTCGCCTGAATCGAGCACGGGATCATGAACGACCGTCACGTCACCAGACTGGCCACTGCCATCGTCTTTGCCACGGGGGCATTCTGGGGCTTCTATTGGCTTGCGGTGCGCGCCCTGAGCGATATGGGGCTGGGTGGTGCATGGGGCACCGTGGCCGTGACCGGATCAGCGGCAATCCTGCTTTTGCCCTTCGCGCTGCGGCGCTGGCGGGTGATCCGGCATGCGGGCAGCGTGGCGCTGGTCTCAATCGCCATTGGTGGTGCGGCCTTCGCGCTTTATTCGGTGGCCTTTGTCTATGGCCGGGTGGCGATCGTGATCCTGCTTTATTTCCTGACGCCGGTCTGGAGCACGCTGATCGGCCGCTACGTGATGGGCTGGCATACCCCGCCCATGCGTCTGCTGGCGATTGGCGTGGGTCTTGCCGGGCTTGCGATGATGCTGAGCGCTGATGGGATGGTGCCCGTGCCGCGCAGCATCGGCGAATGGATGGCCCTGTTGGCCGGGCTTCTCTGGTCGGTCGGGACGACGGGAATCCGTGCGAAATCGGTGCTGGGACCGGTCGAGGCGGCGTTTGTCTTTGCGCTTGGCGCGACGGTGGCATCCTGCCTGCTGGCGCCGTTCCTCGCGCCCTTGCCGGATAGTGACAGCATGGGCGATGGCTGGAGGCTGCTGGCGCTTGCCTTTGGGGCGGGGGGCCTTTGGTGGGTGCTCTCGATTGGCGGCCTGATGTGGGCGACCGTGCGGCTGGAACCGGCGCGGGTCGGGATATTGCTGATGGGCGAGGTTCTGGTGGGCGCGCTGTCGGCGGCCCTGCTGGCCGATGAGCATCTGCACGGGATGGAACTTGTGGGCGGCGCGCTTGTGCTTCTGGCGGGGGTGCTGGAGGTCTGGCCGATGGCGCGGCGGCGCACGGAGAGGGGCCACTGAGCGCGGGCTGTTGGCCTTGTGTCAGTCGCGGCGCAGGGTGTCGCCGAAGGTGATGGTCGGCTCGAGTGCCACGCGCACCGGGTCGGTATTGGCGGGATGTTCGACACGGTCGGCGATGATCTGCGCGGCGCGACGGCCGATTTCGACCCGGCAGGCATCCATCGTCGCCAGTTCGCGCGGCAGACCCTTGAGCAGGTCGAGCCCGTTGAACCCGGCGAGCCCGATCTGACCGGGAATGTCGATGCCCTGTTCGATGAGATACATGAGCCCGCCCGCGCCGATCTTGTCATTCGAGTAATAGAGAAAATCCAGGTCGGGGGTGCGTTTAAGCAGCGCCTCGGTCATTTCGCGCCCCTTCACCAAAGCGGAGCCGCCGGAATAGAACTCCTGGTCGGCCATTTCGATCCCGGCCTTGGCAAGGGCCTGGGTGAAACCTTCGAAGCGTTTGCGCGCGCGATGATCCAGCGGCATCTTGGTGCCAAGGAAGCCGATGCGCTTGTACCCGGCCTTGATGATCGCCTGCGCCATCTGCTGACCGGCCCGGCGATGCGAGATACCGACCACGGAATCGACCGGCGTGCCGTCCACATCCATGATCTCGACCACGGGTATGCCCGAGGCGCGCAGCATCGCGCGGCTGGCGTCGGAATGTTCGAGCCCGGCGATGATCACCCCGGATGGGCGCCAGGAGAGCATCTCGTAAAGCACCTTTTCCTCTTTTTCGGGGAGGTAATCGGTCAGCCCGACTACCGGCTGAAGTTCGGTTTCTTCGAGGATCTGGCTGATGCCGGTCATGACCTCGGGAAAGACCATGTTCGACATCGAAGGAATGATCACCGCGACAAGGTTGACCCGCTGGCTGGCGAGCGCGCCCGCGATCTTGTTGGGCACGTAGCCAAGGCGCTTGGCGGCTTCGAGCACGCGCTGACGGGTCGCGTCGGAGACGTCGCCCCGGTTGCGCAGAACGCGGCTGACGGTCATTTCTGAAACGCCCGAGGCCTCGGATACGTCGCGCAGGGTCAGGGGGCGATGATCGGGCTTGGTCACGTCGGGTTGTCCTGAAGGGCTTTAGTCAGTGTTACCGCGAACGCGGCCACAGGATCAAGCGCCGCGCGCAGTGAAATCGACCGATGACAAAGCCCGAGAGGCGCGCTAAAGGGGGGCCGGTCGGCCCCGTGGCTCAACTGGATAGAGCAGCCCCCTCCTAAGGGGCAGGTTGCAGG
>CAZMZS010000172.1:0-4013 GCA_964570675.1 uncultured Roseovarius sp.
TCAACGGTTTTCGAGACCGCCCCGTTCGACCACTCCGGCACCTCTCCGCGGGGTCTGGAGGGTGCGTTTAATTCGCTTTCGCGGGCATGACAAGGGGGTTTTGACGTTGTTTGATCATTGTTTTTACCTAGCTTAGACTCAGAGGCTCATGAAGAAAGGACAGTCCATGATCGCCGCGCGCCCCGATGCCCTTGTACGGCAGGTTGCTTCGTCGGTTCTGATGCTGGCTCTTGCGCTTGTCCTTTCACTGGCTGCAAACGCGACGCGGGCCGCCGAGCGCGACCGGCTGGTGGCCTTTCTTGATGTGACGGGCTTCGACGTGGCGCTGGACAGCATCGCGCTGTCGGCTGAACAGGCGCCTGAGATACTGGGCCTGTCGGCGAGCGATTTCGGCGATCAGTGGAGCCGGATCGCGGACGATGTCTTTGATACCGGCAAGATGCGGCAAATGGCGCTGGATATTCTGGAAGAGACCCTTTCGGATGAGGACCTGGCCCATGCGGCGGGTTTTTATGCCTCGCCGCTGGGGCAGCGGCTGGTCGAGGTGGAGAACGCCTCGCACATGGCCGGGGAGGATGTGGACAAGCAGTCCATCGGCGAGGAACTGATCGCCCGGATGGTGGAGCGTGGCTCGGAGCGCGCCGGCCTGCTGGGCGATCTCAACGCGGCCGTGGATAGCGGTGACGTGGCGGTGCGCGCGGTACAGGAGCTTCAGGTGCGCTTCATGATGGCGGCGTCAAATGCCGGGGTGCTGGAGCGGCGGATCGACGAAGAGCGTCTGCGCGCGCTGATGCGCGAGAACAGGGACTCGCTGCGGCTGGACCTGAAACGTTCGGGGCTTGCGGCGGCGGCCTATACCTATCGCGACATATCGGACGAGGATCTGCGCGACTATCTGGAGGCGCTGCGCGATCCGCAGATGCAGCGCGTCTATGAACTGATGAACGCCGTGCAATGGGAGATCACCGCCGACCGTTACGAGGCGCTGGCCAAGCGCATGGCCGAAGTCGGCAAGGGGCAGGAGCTTTGAGCGGCGCTGTCATCCGGCGGGCGCTGGCGGGCATGGTGCTGGCGATCGGCGCCATGTGCCAGGCTGTCGCGCAGCAGAGCGCGGATCGGGGCGCACAGATCGACGCCCTGATCGACGCGCTCAAGATCACCGAGACGGTCGAGATCATGCGCGAGGAAGGGCTGGTTTTCGGCCGCGAGGTCGGCAGCGATATGCTGGCGGACAGCGAATCCGATGGCTGGTCTGCCGTTGTTTCGCGGATTTACGACGCCGGAAAGATGCGCACGCTGGTGACGCAAGGCATTCGCAAGGCACTTGGCGAGGCCGATCCCGGGCCGATGGTCGCGTTTTTTGCGTCGCCGCGCGGGCAGGAGGTCATCGCGCTGGAACTGGCGGCGCGTCGTGCGTTTCTGGACCCGGTGGTCGAGGAGGGGGCGCGCGCGCGGCTTGAAACCCGGCGAGATGCGAATGACCCGCTGCTGGAGCATGTGGACCGCCTGATCGAGGACAGCGACCTGATCGAGCGCAATGTAAGCGGCGCGCTCAACGCGAATCTCATGTTCTATAACGGGCTGGTGGACGGGGGCGCGCTGGAGATGTCGCAGGATGACATCCTGGCCGATGTCTGGAGCCAGGAGGACGCCGTGCGCGAGGATGCGCGCGACTGGCTGCAATCGTTCCTCGTGATGGCCTATGACCCGCTGTCCGAAGCCGATCTCGAGGCCTATGCCGCCTTCTATCGCAGCCCCGAGGGGCAGGCGCTCAACCGGGCGACCTTCACCGCGTTTGACCGCATGTATGAAGAGATTTCCTATCTGCTGGGACGGGCCGTGGCGCAGCGCATGCAAAGTGAACGGCTTTAAGGCCAAAAACCCCCGCCGCCCCTTGACTTTGCGGCCCAGTTTTTGAATAAGCGCGCATCCCGGCGGGTTTTCCCGTGCGGGTCATGTAATGATCGCCCATCAAGGGCGCGCTGTTCGAGGTGGTCTTGGCCAAGGGGGCCGGACCGGGAACATCGGGAAACCGGGACCGAAGAACGCGGCAAGCGAAAAGGAAATGCAGATGTTTGCGGTTATGAAAACCGGTGGCAAGCAGTACAAGGTGCAGTCCGGCGACGTGCTGCGCGTTGAGAAGCTGGCAGCCGATGCCGGTGAGAAAGTTCAGTTCAACGAGATCCTGATGCTTGGCGGCGACAAGCCGGTGATCGGCACGCCTTTCGTCGATGGCGCGGCCGTGCAGGCCGAGGTGGTCGACCAGGTCAAGGGCGACAAGGTCATCAATTTCGTCAAGCGCCGCCGTAAGCACGGCTCCAAGCGCACGGTCGGGCATCGTCAGAAGCTGACCCTGCTGCGGGTGACCGAGATCCTCGAGAAGGGCGCCGACAAGTCGGGCGTCAAGGCCGCACTGGGCGCGGGGTCGATCGCGGCCGTCGCCGCAGGCGCCGCCGAAGCCAAGGCGCCCGCCAAAAAGGCCGCGCCGAAAAAGGACGCGCCCAAGAAGGCCGAAACCGAAGCCAAGGCCGCGCCTGCCAAGAAAGCCGCCCCCAAAGCGGCTGCGAAGGCGGACAAGGGTGGCGACGATCTCAAGCAGCTGTCGGGCGTTGGCCCCGCACTTGAGAAGAAACTGCAGGAAGCCGGCGTCACCACTTTCGCGCAGATCGCGGCGTGGACCGAGGCCGATATTGCTGATATGGATGAAAAGCTGTCCTTCAAGGGCCGGATCGAGCGCGAGGGCTGGGTCGACCAGGCCAAAGAGCTGGCCAAGGGCTGAAGGGCGAAAGGAGTAACACGATATGGCACACAAGAAAGCAGGCGGTTCCTCCCGTAACGGTCGCGACTCAGCGGGTCGCCGTCTTGGCGTGAAGAAATATGGCGGTCAGGCCGTCATTCCGGGTAACATCATCGTGCGTCAGCGCGGCAACAAGTTCTGGCCGGGCGAAGGCGTCGGTCAGGGCAAGGATCACACGATCTTTGCCGTCGCCGAAGGCGCCGTGAAGTTCCACAAGGGCCTCAAAGGCCGCACTTTCATTTCCGTAGCTCCAGTCGCGGAGGCTGCCGAGTAAGCCGATCTGAGAGAGTTCAGACAATTTGGGGATCGGCGCCAGCGCCGGTCCCCTTTTCATTTCGGGTCAATCACGCGGGATGCGAAGGGACGAGGGCAACATGCCCGAGGCGAGAGGCGCATCCCCCCGAAAGCGCAATCCGAGGAGAGAACGCGCATGTTACACGACCTGATCGTCAATCAGCCGGTGATCGAGACCGAACGCTTCGATCTGCGCCCGCTGCGCCCGTCGGATGCCGGGCTGATCGAGTTCTACACAGCCGATCAACGGGTGGCCTCGGCCACCACGTCGATCCCTCATCCGCTGCCGCCGGGCACGACCGAGGCCTTTATTGCGCGCGCGCAATCGAAAGACCGCATCGAGGATGTCTGGGCGATGGACGGCACGCGCAGCGACGGGCCCGAGGTAATGGGCCTCATCGGTCTTGAGCGTGTCGATCAGGGACAGGCCGAGATTGGCTATTGGGTCGCGCCGGCCTATTGGAACACCGGGGTCGCCTCGGCGGCGGTAGCGGCGCTGATCGCGGCGAATCCGTTGGATTGCCGGACGATCTTTGCCACGGTCTTTCAGGATAATCCGGTTTCGGCGCGGGTGCTGACCAAATGCGGTTTCGCCTATCTGGGGGATGCCGAAAGCTTCTCGGTCGCGCGCGGCGCCAAGGTGCCCACATGGACCTACAGTCTGAAAATGGATTGAGCCCGCAGTGGCCTTTGCATAAGGAAACGACATGAAATTTCTCGATCTTGCAAAGGTTCACATTCGCTCGGGCGCGGGCGGGGGCGGCTGCATCAGCTTTCGCCGTGAGAAATATATCGAATATGGTGGCCCCGATGGCGGCGATGGCGGCACTGGCGGTTCGGTCTGGGTCGAGGCGGTCGAGGGGCTGAATACGCTGATCGACTTTCGATATCAGCAGCATTTCTTTGCCAAGAACGGCCAGCC
>CAZMZS010000173.1:0-4012 GCA_964570675.1 uncultured Roseovarius sp.
ACGGTACACGGTACCAAAAACCGCTGCCTTACCACTTGGCTACACCCCAACGGTGACGCGCTAATTACTCTGGACCTTGACCCGGTTCAAGGCCCGAAACGAAAAAAAACCGATCAATGCCGAGGGCCGCGAAAAGCACTGTCACAAGGCCCGCGACCGCGGGGCGGGCTGGGGCGTGCCGACCTTGCTCAGTCGAGGGTTTCGCCCGGGCGAACGCCCCAGATGGCGGTTTTCGGGCTCCAGCCGGCGTAGCCGCCCGCAGAAAGGCGGCACCAGTCGATATCGCAGGTATCTATGCGCGCGATCACGCCGAACTCGAGCCGGGCCACGACCATGGTTGCGGGGTCGGGCTTGGCGTGGAGGTCCAGCATTTCCTCTTCGACGATGGCGGTGCGCACGCCCGAGAGCAGCGAATAGTGAATCCAGCCGCCTGCGCCGTCGCGATCGCGCACACGGCGCCAGTGGCCGTGTTCGGCGGTGATTTCCAGCGGCACGTCCTTGCGCTTGAACACCCAGTCGATCCGGTGGGTCAGGCTGGGGCCGCGGCGGACATTGCCTTCGCTGGCCTTCATCGACACGAAGCGGGGCAGGGGCAGATTGGTCACCGGGCCACGATCAGCGGCTGGGGATTGCGTTGCAAGCCCCAGCGAGAGCGCCAATGCGCTTAACAACCCAAGCAGCGATTTCATGGCCTGTGATCCGATTTCTGCCCGATGATCGGCATGGGGTTCTTGTGCCCCGTCCGTTCCTGCGCCACTCTGGCAGCAATGTGGCGGCATGAAAAGTGAAAGGAGGGGGTGCATGTCATCTGGACGTCTGAGTGTTGTCGTTACGCGACGCTTGCCCGCGCCGGTCGAAAGCCGGCTGGCTGAATTGTTCGACGTTACCCTGAACAAGGATGACACACCCCTGGACCGCGCCGCGCTGGCCAGCGCGATGCGCGAGGCTGATATCCTGGTGCCGACGCTGAGCGACAGGATCGACGCGGCGCTGATTGCGCAGGCGGGGGACCGTCTGAAGCTGATCGCGAATTACGGGGCGGGGGTCGATCATATCGATGTGCAGACCGCCCGTCAGCATGGCATCCTCGTGTCGAACACGCCGGGTGTGTCTGCCGATGACACGGCCGACATGGCGATGGCGTTGATCCTTGGCGTCGCGCGGCGCGTCCCCGAGGGACTGGCGCTGATGCAGTCGGGCGGCTGGGAAGGCTGGTCGCCAAGCGCGTTGCTGGGCGGGCGGCTGTCGGGCCGGCGGCTCGGCATTCTCGGGATGGGCCGGATCGGTCAGGCCGTGGCGCGGCGCGCTGCGGCGTTCAACATGCAGGTCCATTACCACAACCGCCGGCGGCTGCGCCCCGAGATCGAGGAGGCGCTTGGCGCGACCTATTGGGAGAGCCTTGACCAGATGGTGGCGCGAATGGATGTGCTCAGCATCAACTGCCCGCATACGCCTTCGACCTTTCATCTGATGAACGCGCGACGCCTCAAGTTGATGAAGCCCGAGGCGGTGATCGTGAACACATCGCGGGGCGAGGTGATCGACGAGAATGCGCTGACCCGGATGTTGCGCGCGGGCGAGATCGCCGGTGCGGGGCTCGATGTCTATGAGCATGGCGCCGAGGTGAATCCGCGCCTGCGCGAGCTCAAGAACGTGGTTTTGCTGCCGCATATGGGCTCGGCCACCGTCGAGGGGCGCATCGAGATGGGCGAGAAGGTGATCGTCAACATCAAGACCTTTCAGGACGGCCACCGCCCGCCCGATCAGGTGGTTCCGGCCATGCTGTGAGCTACGCCGGGCAAGGAGGATTGGACATGCGAACGATCCTGGCAACGCTTGTCGCACTGGTGGCGCTTTCGGGTGCGCCCGAGGCGCAGCAGGCAACGGATGGGGTGGCCCCCGAAGGGGCGGGCGTGGGATCTGCCGCGTCGGTGTCGGTATCGCCCGAGGTCGCAGCGGCAGAGGCCGCCAAGGCCGCAGGCAGGCCCGTCGAGGCGCAGGACTGGATGGTTTCGGTGGCCAACCCGCTGGCAGCCAAGGCTGGGGCCAGGGTGTTGCGTGCTGGCGGCACGGCGGCGGATGCGATGGTGGCCGTGCAGGCGGTGCTGGGGCTGGTGGAGCCGCAAAGCTCGGGCCTGGGGGGCGGGGCATTCCTGCTCTGGCGCGATGGCGGGACCGGTGAAATCACCACGCTCGACGGGCGCGAGACCGCGCCGCTGGCGGCGACACCGCGCCTGTTTCAGGATGCTTCGGGCGAACCCTTGCAGTTCTATGATGCCGTGGTGGGCGGGCGCTCGGTGGGAGTGCCGGGCACGCCTGCGTTGATGCAAGCGGCGCATGAACGCTGGGGACGCGCCGATTGGGCAGGGCTGTTTCAGGATGCCATTTTGCTCGCCAAGGAAGGCTTTGCGGTCAGCCCGCGCCTTTCGATCATGGTGGCGGGCGATGCGATGCGTCTGTCGCGCTTTGGCCCGACAAGGGACTATTTCCTGAGCGATAACAGCTTGTTGGAAGTGGGTGAGACGCTGCGAAACCCGGACTATGCCGAGACATTGCGCAGCCTCGCAAGCGAGGGCGCGGCGGCCTTCTATAGCGGAGAAATCGCCCGCGATATCGTCCGCACGGTGCGTGGAGCCGAGGGCAATCCGGGGGTCATGACCGAGACCGACCTTGCGATCTATCGCGTGAAGGAGCGGGCGGCGGTTTGCGTGCCTTACCGCGCCTACGAGGTCTGCGGGATGGGGCCGCCATCCTCGGGCGGGCTGACGGTGGGGCAGATCCTGGGGATGCTGGAGCCTTTCGACCTTGGTGCGATGGGTCCCGAGAGTCCCGAGGCCTGGCGGTTGATCGGCGACGCGAGCCGCCTGGCCTTTGCCGACCGGGGACGCTACATGGCCGATGACGATTTCGTGCCGGTACCGGTCAAGGGATTGATCGCGAGGGATTATATGGAGCGCCGCGCGGATCTTCTGAGGGGCGATGACGCACTGCCCGAGGTGGCGCCGGGGCGGCCGGCATTCGATCATGCGCTTCTTCTGGCGGATGACGAATCGATCGAGTTTCCCTCGACCTCGCATATTTCGTTAACGGATCGTTACGGCAACGTGCTGTCGATGACGACGACAATCGAGAATGCGTTCGGGTCGCGCCTGATGGTGCGGGGATTCCTGCTGAACAACGAGTTGACCGATTTTTCCTTCAGAAGCCATGAAGACGGCGTTCCGGTGGCCAACCGGGTGGAGCCGGGCAAGCGGCCGCGATCCTCGATGGCGCCCACCATCGTGCTGAAGGATGGCTCGCCTGTGCTGATCGTGGGCAGTCCCGGCGGCAGCCGGATCATCGGTTACGTGGTCAAGGCGATCATTGCGCATCTGGACTGGAAAATGGATGTGCAACAAGCGGTTAGCCTGCCCAACATGGTCAATCGTTTCGGTGTTTTCGATGTCGAGGCGGGGCGTGTCTCGCCGCGCCTTACGGCGCGTCTCGAGGCGTTGGGCTATGAGGTTGCGGCGCGGCCACTGGTATCGGGGTTGCAGGCGATCTCGATTGGCGAGACGCTGCGCGGCGGCGCTGATCC
This sequence comes from uncultured Roseovarius sp., assembly GCA_964570675.1. Taxonomy (GTDB): domain Bacteria; phylum Pseudomonadota; class Alphaproteobacteria; order Rhodobacterales; family Rhodobacteraceae; genus Roseovarius. Next base: position 3,578 of record CAZMZS010000173.1, read on the forward strand.
GCGCCGTGAAGGGATCGCGCTGGGCGAGTGAAGGGCCTTATAACACGACAAAATTCGGGATCTGTATCGCGTCGGTAATCGGTCGGTATTGCGTCGGTATCGTTTCGGTGTGGCACCTGCTGGCTGGTGGGGTCTCTGGCGGGAGTATTTGGGGCAAGATGAAAAGCGGCGCGCCCCGGGCTTCATCTGGCTGAAAATACCTCGGGGGAGTCGCAGCTTGCTGCGACGGGGGCAGCGCCCCCATCTTCGGGCGGGTCGGTTCAGCCGCGCGTGACGCGGTTTACATGGCCCATCTTGCGCCCCGGCCTGGCGTCGCCCTTGCCGTAAAGATGCAGTGCCGCGCCGGCTTCGCGGGCGATGTCGGGCACGCGTGTGATGTCATCGCCGATCAGGTTCTCCATCACCACATCCGCATATCGGCTGCCATCGCCCAGA
>CAZMZS010000174.1:0-4009 GCA_964570675.1 uncultured Roseovarius sp.
GGGTGCTGTCGGTCACACCCTCGCTGCGCCGCGTGGTCGAGGGGCTGATGAGCGCGCTGCCCGGCATGGGCTCGGTGTTCCTTTTGATGGGGATCATCTTCTATATCGCCTCGGTCATGGCGACCAAACTGTTCGGCGCGACTTTCCCCGAATGGTTCGGCACGCTGGGGCGCTCGGGCTATTCGCTGTTTCAGATCATGACGCTGGAAAGCTGGTCGATGGGCATCGTGCGCCCGGTGATGGAGGTCTACCCCCATGCCTGGCTGTTCTTCGTGCCGTTCATCCTGATCACCACCTTCGCGGTGGTGAACCTTGTGGTCGGCCTGATCGTCAATTCGATGCAGGACGCCCATCACGCCGAAGACGCCGAGAAAACCGACAGCTATCGCGACGAGGTTTTCGCCCGGCTCGAGCGCATCGAGTCACTGTTGCAGGACCACGCCAAGCGCTGAGCGGGGCAGGGCGCGCGCGCCCTTATTCGCCCAGCTTCGCATGCACCTCGTCAAGGTCGATCTCGCCGATCGGCATCTTGTTCGACGGATCGTCGAAATCGTATTTGAACAGGCTGAAATCGCGGTGATAGATTTCGCGCATCAAATGCATCGAGAGATCGTCGAAATAATCCTCCACCGGGTGGGCGCGCTTGGGGCCGTGACCTTCGGATTCGTTGAAACGCGGGATTTTCTTGAGGTTCACCTTGTGCGGCGTGTTGAGCGCATCCAGAACCTGCTGCATCCCGTCGTTGAAACTTTCGGTCCAGACGATCCTGTCATAGGTGCCGCCATTCACGATGAAGGTCGACACATGGCCCGACATGGCTGACCAGTGGATGTCGGGCTCCATCGGGCGGCGCCAGCGGATCGTGTCCCGGGTGAACAGCAGGAAGCGGCGGAAGCTCTTGATCTGGTCGAATTCCTGCTTGCCGTCATCGCCGCCCACCTCGATCCCGTATTTCTGGATCAACAGCGGAACCAGCTTGCCGCGATAGCGTTTGCCGTTGCGCTGGATGCCGCAGATCTTGTCGAAAAAGCTGGACAGGATGCGCGTATAGGGGTTGCGCACGCAGGTGAACGCATAAGAGCTGTGGGTCTTCACATTGGCGCTGATCAGCGGCTGGCTTTCGTCGCGCGACCACTTGTGCAGCCCCTCGGCGGCGTCATGGATGTCGCCGTCGAAAAATGCCCCGTGATCCGAGTAATACATGATCTGCCCGATGGTCGAGCAGGCGCATTTTGGCACCACGCGATAGACCATGCTTTCGCTTTCGGTCATCCATGTTCCTGGAAATCCCATGCCTGCCGTCTCCAAACCATGCGCGCAATATATCGCGGCTTACGTTACTAACCCGTTCAAAAAAGCAGAGAAAGCCTGTTTATTCAATTCCCGTTCAGGTCTATCACTGTAAACGGTTCTGGCAGCATTCGGTAATCTGTTCTCAATATGGCAAAAATCGCGTTCATACTTCTGTGTCACAAGGATCCCGACGCGATCATTGGGCAGGCCAGAATGCTGACGGCGGCGGGCGATTGCATGTCGATCCATTTCGACGCCCGTGCCAAGCCCGAGCATTTCGCCCACATCAAGGCGGCGCTTGCCGACAACCCCAACGTGACCTTCGCAAAGAAGCGCGTCCGCTGCGGCTGGGGCGAGTGGTCGCTGGTTCAGGCCACGCTGAACGCGCTCGAGGCCGCGGTCGATGCCTTTCCGCGCGCCACCCATTTCTACATGCTATCGGGCGATTGCGCGGCGATCAAATCGGCCGCCTATACGCGTGAATTCCTTGATGCAAATGACGTGGATTACATCGAAAGCTTCGATTTCTTCGACAGCGACTGGATCAAGACCGGCATCAAGGAAGAGCGGCTGATCTACCGCCATTTCTTCAACGAGCGGCGACAGCCCAAACGCTACTACGCCTCTTTCGCGTTACAGAGATGGCTGGGCCTGACCCGTGCGATCCCGCATGACATCCAGGTTCAGATCGGCAGCCAATGGTGGTGCCTGCGCCGCCGCACGGTGGAATGGATCCTCAACTTCACCCGCACCCGGCGCGACGTGATGCGGTTTTTCCGCACCACCTGGATTCCTGACGAGACATTCTTTCAGACCTTGGTGCGTCACCTTGTCCCGGAAAGCGAGATCAGCACCCGCACCCTGACCTTTCTGATGTTCACCGATTACGGGATGCCGGTGACCTTCTATAATGACCATTACGACCTGCTGCTCAGCCAGGACGCTCTCTTCGCCCGCAAGATCAGCCCCGAGGCGATCGAGCTCAAATCCCGCCTCGGTGCGCTTTACGCCGATGATACGGCCCGCTTCCAGATATCAAACGAGGGGCGCAGCCTGTTCAAGTTCCTGACCGGGCGCGGCCGGATCGGGCGCCGCTTCGCCAGCCGCTTCTGGGAAACCGAAAGCACCCTTGGGCGCGACCGCGAACTGATGATCGTGGTGTGCAAGAAATGGCATGTCGCCAAGCGGCTGATCGAAAGGATCCGGCAGGTCACCAACGTGCCGACCATTGAATATCTGTTCAACGAGGAACACACGGCTCTGCCCGACCTTGGAGGCATTCAGGCCAGCCTTGAAAAGCGCACACGCCACCGCCGGGCACTGATGCGGATGCTGTTCGACTATTACGACACGGACAGGCTGATCGTCTGTATCGACCCGGCCAACCTGGATCTGCTCCACGATTTCGCCAGCGACCGCTCGATCACGAAGATGCTCGAGGTGCAGTGCAGTTTCTCGGATGAATTCCTGGCCGGTCACGCCAAACGCGTCGGCCTTGCCGGTGAACAGACCCCGCGCGAAACGCTGGAACGCCTGCTTCCTACCATCCGCGGCGACATTAATTTCGAAAGCGACCGCATCCGTGATGCCGAATTCGATAATCTCGCGATCCTGCGCGAGGGCGACCAGCCCGAACAGCATGCCCGCGTCATCGCGGGCTTTCTTGATATCGCACCCGACAAGGCGCTAGAGGTAGCTCAAAGCGAGCATCTCTTTGCCGACTGAGGAAACGACGCCATGCCTTATGCCTATGACGACCAGAACATCTTTGCCAAGATCCTGCGTGGCGAGATCCCCAACGACACCGTCCTTGAAACCGAGCACAGCCTGGCATTCAACGATATTCAGCCGCAGGCGCCGGTGCATGTGCTGGTGATCCCGCGCGGCCCATATGTCTGCTACGATCATTTCGCGCAGCAGGCGTCCGATGCCGAAATCCTCGATTTCACCCGCGCCATCGGCGAGGTGTGCCGCATCAAGGGCGTGGCCGATGACGGCTTTCGCCTGATCTCGAATGCTGGCGAGGCCGGCGTCCAGGAAGTGCCGCACCTGCATGTCCATATCCTTGCGGGCCGCCCGCTGGGGCGGATGCTCCAGAAACCGGGCTGACCCGCAAAGACAGGGCTGGGCCTCAGGCGGCTTCCAGCCCCGCGCGGGTCCGCGCTATGGCCAGCGCCGCCTCGGCGGCCTCGCGCCCCTTCTGGGCGAAATGGGCGGCGAAAACGGCGTTGTGATGCGCGGTATCCTGGTATTGATGGGGCGTCAGCGACACCGACAAGACCGGCACGCCGCTGTCCAGTCCCGCGCGCATCAACCCGTCCACCACGGCCTGCGCCACGAAATCATGGCGATAGATGCCGCCATCCACGACCAGCGCCGCCGCGACCACGGCGCCATAGCGCCCGCTTGACGCCAGATCGCGCGCCAGTAGCGGCATCTCGAACGCGCCGGGCACGTCGAAGACATCCACCCGTTCGGGCGCGATGAGTTCATGAAATCCGTCAAGCGCGCGATCGACGATATCGGAATGCCAATTGGCCTTGATGAATGCATAGCGGGTGTGTGTCATATCAGGTCTCCTTTCCTTGTCGACACGTCTCACCCAAGGCGCAGCACGACAGGAAGGCGCGGGGCGCGCGATTGCCCCGCTGGTCCTGACGTTCTCTTCCATCCGGACTGTGACCGTCGGCTCTGGAATCGCACCAGATCTGCTGAC
>CAZMZS010000175.1:0-3972 GCA_964570675.1 uncultured Roseovarius sp.
GGTGCGATGCTGGATGCGGGCTTCGGGCCGGTGATGTTCCTGATCGTGGTCAACGTGATCCTGCTGATCGGCGGACAGTTCATGGAGCCCTCGGGGCTTCTGGTGATCGTGGCGCCGCTGGTCTTTCCGATCGCGATGGAGCTGGGGATCGACCCGATTCACCTTGGGATCATCATGGTGGTCAACATGGAGATCGGGATGATCACGCCGCCGGTGGGGTTGAACCTGTTCGTCACCTCGGGCGTGGCGGGGATGCCGATGATGGGCGTCGTGCGCGCTGCCCTGCCCTTCCTTGCGGTGCTCTTCGTGTTCCTGATCCTTATCACCTATATACCGTGGATATCGACGGTTCTGCCCAATACCTTCATGGGGCCGGAGATCATCACGAAATAGGCTTTGCGGTAACGAGTGATTCGCGCCGCCCCCCGTTGGGCGGCGCGTTTTTCTTGGCGGGGGTGGCGGCGCATCCCGGAGACGCGCCAGCGGCAACAAAACCTATTTCCCCTTCCAGACCGGATCGCGTTTTTCCGCGAAAGCGCGAGCGCCCTCGGCCTGGTCCTCGGAGGCATAAAGCACATCCACGGTTTCGAACTGGCGCCGGGTGATCCGGTTCATGGCGTCCTGAAAGGTCATCGCCTCGGCCTCGCGCACGATCTCCTTGAGGGCGGCGTAAACAAGGGGCGGCCCCGATGCGAGATGCTCGGCCATCTCGCGCGCCTTCGACATCAAGTCGCCTGCGGGATGGATATGATTGATGAGGCCCCAGCGGGCGGCCTCTTCGGCGTCGATCCAGCGACCGGTCAGCAGCATTTCCATCGCGATATGATAGGGGATGCGCTTGGGCAATTTCACACTGGCGGCATCGGCCACCGTGCCCGAGCGGATTTCCGGCAAAGCGAATTGCGCGTGATCCGCGGCCAGGATGATATCGGCCGAAAGCGCCCATTCCAGCCCGCCGCCACAGCAGATGCCGTTGACGGCGGCGATGATCGGCTTGTTCATCGCGCGCATTTCCTGAATGCCACCAAATCCGCCCGGCCCGTAATCGCCATCCACCGCGTCGCCATCGGCGGCGGCCTTGAGATCCCAGCCGGGGCAGAAGAATTTCTCGCCCGCGCCGGTGATCAGGGCGACGCGCATATCGGGATCGTCGCGAAAATCGCGGAAAACCTCGCCAAGGATGCGGCTGGTGGCGATGTCGATGGCGTTGGCCTTGGGCCGGTCCAGCGTCACCTCGAGCACATGGCCCGAGCGGGTTGTCTTGACGGGGCTCTCTGTCATGGCGTCTCTCCGATGGTTGCGATGGTGATGAGCGCATCCACCGCCACGGCGCGGTCGGGCGTGCAGATGAGCGGGTTGATTTCCACCTCTTCAAGGCGGTCAGCGTGATGGGTCACGTAATCCTGCACCGCCAGCACCGCATCGGCAATGGCGGCGCGCGCGACGGGCGGCGCGCCGCGATATCCCGCCAGCAGCGGCGCGATGCGCAACCCGTCAAGCGCGGCATCGATATCGGCGCGGGTCACGGGCAAGAGAAGCTGCGCGCTATCGGCGATGATCTCGGTCAGGGTGCCGCCCGCGCCAAGCGTCAGCACGAAGCCATGCGCCGGATCGCGGGTGACACCGATCAGCAGTTCGGCCACCCCGTCGGTGATCATCTCTTCGACCAGCCAGCTTGCGCAAGGCATGGCGCGGGCGGTGTCGATGGCGGCGCCGGGGTCATCGCGCGCGAGCACGACGCCGCCCGCCTCGGTCTTGTGCGCAAGACCCTCGGCCTTGATGACCAGCGGCACGGCGATCCGCTGCGCGGCGGTTTCGAGCGCGGCGTGCTCCTCGGCACGCAAGGCGCGCGGCACCTTGAGCCCATGCCGTGCAAGCGCGGCCTTGGCCTCGGCTTCGCTGAGGGTGCGCGGCGCCACGGGCGAGCCGGGCAAGAGAAGCGGCGCGGGATCAGGGCGGGCACACCCGAGAAAACCCGCCGCCTCGATCGCGGTGAGCGCGTCATCAAGCCCGTGCAGCGGCACGAGCCCCGCTTCGATGCAGCGCAGGGCGACGGGTTCGGGCAGCGCCTCGGGCAAGGTGGCGATCAGCGCCAGTGGCTTGCCGCTCGCGCGCGACGCCATCGCGCTGGCCGTGATGATGCAGTCCCAGGCCGCCATGCTGCAGCGATCCGCGCGCGGGAAATCCGCGACAAGGCAGCCAAGGGCCAGATCGCCCGACAGCATCGCCGTGAATGTGCGCGCCATTGCCGGGACATTGTCCCAGATATAGGTATGATAATCCAAGGGGTTGGCCAGCGACACCATCGGCCCGAGCGCATCGCGCAGCGCCTGTTTCTGGCCCTCGGCGAGCGGCGGCAAGACGATATCGCGCCCCTCGGCGCTGTCGGCCACAAGGCTGGCCTCGCCCCCCGAGCAGGACATCGAGGCGATCCGGTTCGATGCCAGGGCGCCTGCGAAATGCACAAGCTTCAGGCTTTCCAGAAAGGCGGTCAGGCTGAAGACCTGCGCGAAACCCAGGCGCCGCAAGAGCGCCCGACCGCCCGCGTCGCTGCCCGCCAGCGAAGCGGTATGGGAGACCGCCGCCGCCTGCGCATGGGCCGAGCGCCCGGCCTTCAATGCGATCACCGGCTTGTTGCGCGCATGTGCCTCGGCGGCCAGCGCCTCGAAGGCGCGCAGATCACCCACCCCTTCGATATGCAGGCCAAGCGCGGTCACACGGTCATCGGCCAGAAGCGCACGGCCCATATCTGCAAGCCCGGTCTGCGCCTGGTTGCCGGCGGTCAGCACATAGGCCAGCGGCAGGCCGCGCGCCTGCATGGTAAGGTTGAGCGCGATATTGGAGCTTTGGGTCAGGATCGCCACGCCCGAATCGCAACGCTGCCCGCCATGCTGGTCGGGCCACAGTAGCGCCCCGTCGAGATAATTGACGAAACCATAGCAATTGGGCCCGATCACCGGCATCGCGCCCGCCGCCTGCAGCAATCTCGCCTGAAGGTCGGCGCCATCGCCGGTTTCGGCCTGCGCCTCGCTGAAGCCGCTGGCGAAACAGACCGCCCCGCCCGCCCCCATCAGGGCGAGCGCGCGCGTCACCTCGATGGTGGCGTGGCGATTGACACCGATGAATGCCGCATCCGGCGCGCCGGGCAGATCGGCAAGATCCGCATGGGCCGCGACGCCGCCCAGTTCACCGCGGCGCGGATGCACGGGCCAGATATCGCCGGCAAAGCCCATCTTGCGGCATTGCTCGACCACATTGGCGCACCACGCCCCGCCGCCGATCACGGCAATCGAGCGCGGGCGAAGAAGGCGGGAAAGATCGCGCGTCATGCCAGGCTCCGTCGAAACAGAAAAGGAAAGGGGCGCTGCCCCTCTTGGCCCGGACGGGGCCGGGCCAATTCACCCCGAGGTATTTTCAGCCAGATGAAGTAACCCGGTGTTAACCCCGCCCTGCCACATTGGCTGCGCGGCACAGGCTGAGGAGCCGATGGCCGCGCCAGGTGAAGCCCCTCGTTCCTTGTGAACGGGGGGTATTCCTCATGACGCGCCCATGTCTTCATCTGGCGAAAAATACCTCGGGGGTTTGGGGGCAGCGCCCCCAATGCGATCCCACCGCCAGACAGAACGCCGCTCTCGCTCATGCGCCCAGCGGCCGCAGCAATTCGCGGCTGATGATATGGCGCTGGATTTCGCTGGTGCCGTCCCAGATCCGCTCGACCCGCGCATCGCGCCAGAAGCGTTCGATCGGCAGGTCGTCCATCAGCCCCATGCCGCCATGCACCTGGAGGGTCGCGTCGGTCACGCGGGCCAGCATTTCGCTGGCATAAAGCTTGGCGCTGGCGATTTCGCGGTTGGCGGGCAGGCCCTGGTCAAGCCGCCAGGCCGCGGCAAGGGTCAGGAAATCGGCGGCGTCGATCTCGGTGATCATGTCGGCGATCTGGAAGCCCACGCCCTGGAACTTGCCGATCGGCTG
>CAZMZS010000176.1:0-3946 GCA_964570675.1 uncultured Roseovarius sp.
GGTTGCAGGATCGTGTCGATATCCTCGCGCAGTTCCAGCCCTGCTTCGCGCCCGTAATAGTGGCTCAGCACCCCGAAGGAATGGCCATAACCGAAGCTGCGATATTGCAAGAGGTCGCGTTCCTCGAAGAAGGCGTTGATCGCGTGGGTCACCTCGGCACAGCTGATACCCGGCTTGAGCAGCGATATGCCGTATTCATGTGCCGCCACGTTGGCTTCCCAGATCCTGAGGCTGGCATCATCGACCTCGCCCAGAAACATGGTGCGTTCGAGCGCCGTGTAATAGCCCGAGATCATCGGAAAGGTGTTGAGGCTCAGGATATCACCGCGTTCAAGGCGGCGCGCGGTCACCGGGTTATGCGCCCCGTCGGTGTTGATGCCGGACTGGAACCAGACCCAAGTGTCGCGGTATTCAGCGTCAGGGAAGCTACAGGCAATTTCCTGTTCCATCGCGTCACGACACGCCATCGCCACGTCGATCTCGCGCACGCCCTCGGCCACCGCCTCGCGGATCGCGTAACCGCCAAGATCGGCCACCCGCGCACCTTCGCGGATCAAGGCGATTTCTGCGGGGGATTTCCACAGGCGCTGGCGCATGGTCGCGGCGGCGACATCGACCATTGTCAGCGGCTTCAGCACATCCTCGAGCGCATCGCGCTGTTGCAGGGTCAGGTGATCGCCCTCATAGCCGATCACGCGGTTTTCGCCGGCCACCGAAAGCACCGCGCGCCAGAAATTGCCGCGCTGCCAGTCGGTATAGGTGATCGCATCGCCATAGGAGCGCCGCCAGGGTTGGCCCGCATCGATCCCCGCGCTGATGGTCACGCAGTCGGTATCTGTCACGACAAGCCCGTAGGGACGCCCGAACGCGCAATACAGGAAACCGCTATAATAGGCGATATTGTGCATCGAGGTGAAAACCACGGCCTGCGCACCGGCATCATCCATGATCTGGCGCAGCCCCTTGAGGCGGGCTTCATACTCGATGTCGGCAAAGGGCAGCTTGGCCTTTTCGCCATTGTGGAAACGATACATTTCAGGACGTGCAGTCATGACGACCCTCCTTCGACAAGAAAGGTCCCGGCGTTCAGGACGGTTGGTGGATTGCCGGCCCCCTGGAGCGACGCCATCGCCCCGGCCCGAACCCTTCCTTGCTGATCCTGACGGTTCTGGCAAGATGGTTCGCGACACCGGCAGAGGATTTTGATCACCATGCGCGCGGCACCCGGACCGAGAAACCTGATTACCGATGTGCCGGGCCTGATGGTGGGCCATGCGCAGGACGCCACGATCAAGACCGGCGCGACGGTCCTGTTGGGCGATGCGCCCTTCGTGGCCGGAGTGCATGTGATGGGCGGCGCGCCGGGAAGCCGGGAAACCGACCTGCTGGCCGCTGACAAGACCGTCGCAAACGTCGACGCGCTGGTGCTGTCGGGGGGCTCGGCCTTTGGCCTTGATGCGCCGTCGGGCGTGGCCGACGCGCTGCGCGCCGCCGGGCGGGGCTTTGCCGTGGGCGATCAAAGGGTGCCCATCGTGCCCGGCGCGATCATCTTCGATCTGCTCAATGGCGGCGACAAGGACTGGCCCGAGAACCCCTATAAACGCCTTGGCGCCGAGGCGCTGGCAACGGTCGGGGCGGATTTCGCGCTTGGCTCGGCGGGGGCGGGAATGGGCGCGACCACGGCCAACCTGAAAGGCGGGCTTGGCTCGGCGTCGATGGTGCTGGAATCCGGTGTCACGGTCGGCGCGCTGGTTGTGGTCAATGCGCTTGGCACGGCGACTGTGGCGGATGGTCCGCATTTCTGGGCCGCACCCTTCGAAATCGGGGACGAGTTCGGCGGCCTGGGGCCTGCGCCCGACTATCCATATCCCGACCTGCCAAGAACCAAGCTGTCGCAGCACGCCAATACCACCATCGGCGTCGTGGCGACCGACGCGGCGCTGACGAAGCCGCAATGCACAAGGCTGGCCACCGCAGCGCATGACGGGCTGGCGCGTGCCCTTGTGCCTGCGCATACGCCGATGGATGGCGATCTGATCTTTGCCGCCGCGACCGGCGCGCGACCGTTGGAGCACGAGGTTGCCGACAGTCTGGCGATCGGTCATGCGGCGGCGACCTGCATGGCGCGCGCGATCGCACGCGCAGTATTCATGGCGAGCCCCGCACCGGGCGACACCCTGCCCGCCTGGTCGTCGCTCAGCCGGTAAGCGCCTGCACCATGGTGCTGTCGGGATCGCCCAAGGCGTCGATCACATCGAAATGATGGCGGCCCTCGGCCTCGATCACGGGGCATTCCCAGGCCTCGCCCAGCCAACGCGCCTGATCCAGAAAGGCGGGGCGTTCCGCCGCGCCGACCCAGACGGTCACGGAGATGTCCAGGGGCTGCATCAAGACCGGGCTTTCGGCGCTAGCCGCAGCCATATCCAGCCCAAGCTGCGCATTCATCGAGGTCTTGAGAAGCGGGCGCAGATCGGCGACGGGCGATATCGGCACGACGCTACGGATGCGTCGCGCCACATCATTATGGAGCACACCCGCCACCGCCATGCGCGCCACCAGATGGCCCCCGGCGGAATGGCCCGTCAGGGCAATGGGACCGTCGATCTCAGCCGCCGCACTTGTCACCGCGCAGGCGATCTGACGGGTGATTTCGGCAATCGTGACATCGGGGCATAGATCATAGGAAGGCATCGCCACCGCCCAGCCGCGCGCCAGCGGACCGCGCGCCAGATGCGACCAATATGAGCGGTCGAACCGCAGCCAATAGCCGCCATGCACAAAGACGCAAAGACCGGCCGGCCTCCCCTTTGGCAAAAAGAGGTCGAGCGCCTCACGCTCCCCCGGCCCATAGGGATGGTCCAGCCGGGCATGGCCGGTCTCGCTCTCGGTCTCGCGAAAGGCCACCGCCTGCGCCGCCCAGCGGGCCGGATAGGCATCGGCCCCAGTGATATGGGCCGCATTTGCATAGGCATCGTCCAGTTCCATCGCAATATCCCGCTGGTTAGGCTGGACAAGCCTAACGCAAGATGGTTTGCCTTTTCGAGACCAATCCGAAAAGGGGAAACGCCATGACCAAGACCGACCTGAAATCGCTGCTCAACGACCCTAGCCTGCTGGCCGAACAGGCCTATCTGGCAGGGGAATGGGCGGATGGCGACCACGGCACGTTCGAGGTCACCAACCCCGCCCGTGGCGACGTGATTGCCAATGTGGCCGACCTCAGCCGCGCGCAGGTGGCAAAGGCCATCGCCGAGGCCGAAACCGCCCAGAAGGAATGGGCGAGTTGGACCGGCAAGGAACGCGCCGCAGTGCTGCGCAAATGGTTCGACCTGATGATGGAGAACCAGCACGACCTGGGCATCATCCTGACCGCCGAGCAAGGCAAGCCGCTGGCCGAAGCCAAGGGCGAAATCGCCTATGGCGCCAGCTTTGTCGAGTTCTTCGCCGAAGAGGCCAAGCGCGTCTATGGCGAGACCATTCCCGGCCATCAGCGCGACAAGCGCATCACCGTCATCAAGCAGCCCATCGGGGTGGCCGCGTCGATCACGCCCTGGAACTTTCCCAATGCGATGATCACCCGCAAGGCCGCGCCAGCGCTGGCGGCGGGCTGTGCCTTTGTCGGGCGTCCGGCAGCCGAAACGCCCTTGTCCGCAACGGTTCTGGGTGTTCTGGCCGAGCGTGCGGGCATTCCCAAGGGCGTGTTCAGCGTCGTCACCTCGTCGCGCTCGAGCGAGATCGGCAAAGAGTTCTGCGAGAACCCGACCGTGCGCAAGCTGACCTTCACCGGCTCGACCGAAGTGGGGCGCATCCTGCTGCGTCAGGCCGCCGACAGCGTGATGAAATGCTCGATGGAACTGGGCGGCAACGCGCCCTTCATCGTGTTCGACGACGCCGATCTGGACGCCGCCGTGGAAGGCGCGATCATGTGCAAGTTCCGCAACAACGG
>CAZMZS010000177.1:0-3946 GCA_964570675.1 uncultured Roseovarius sp.
GGCCACATGATCTGGATCGGGGATCGCACCCGCCAGCCCGACGGCGCGCATGTGGAATACGCCCGTGGCGTGCTCAATCCGATCGGTCTCAAATGCGGCCCCTCGATGGAGCCTGACGACCTCAAGCGCCTGATGGCGCGGCTCAACCCTGAAAACGAGGCCGGGCGCCTGACGCTGATCGCGCGTTTCGGGGCGGGCAAGGTGGGCGATCACCTGTCGCGCCTGATCCGCACGGTGGAATCCGAGGGCGCCAAGGTGGTCTGGGTCTGCGATCCGATGCATGGCAACGTGATCAAGTCCTCGACCGGCTACAAGACCCGGCCCTTCGATGCGATCCTGCGCGAAGTGCAGGAATTCTTCGCCGTTCACCGCGCCGAGGGCACCATCCCCGGCGGCGTGCATTTCGAGATGACCGGCCAGGACGTGACCGAATGCACCGGCGGGATGCGCGCGCTTGGCGACGAGAACCTCTCGGCGCGCTATCACACCGCATGTGACCCGCGCCTCAATGCCAGCCAATCGCTGGAACTGGCCTTCCTCGTGGCCGAGGAGCTCTCGAGCCTGCGCGAAAGCCGCCAGCAAGAGGCGCAATCGGCCTGATACCTGTGCTCGGCGCGGGTCTGCGCGGCGGACTGAAAGGGCCGCCAAGCGCATCTGTCGCGCTGAAGCGCACGTCTTTCGTAGCTTGTAATTCGCGCGAAGTTCTCTCTGTAACCAATTCAAATAAGACAAAATAAAGCAAACCCACCCGCTAAGCGGTCCTTGCGTCCGGGCGTTTCATCTGGACAGGCCGATGCCCCCGGCCTCACGCTTGGTTCACCCGCCGCCATTTGGCGCGCGCGGACATCCGGCAGGAGGACGCGTCATGGCGCTACAGGTCATCGGATCGGGCTTTGGGCGCACCGGCACCAAGTCGCTCAAGGCCGCGCTGGAGCGGCTGGGTTTCGGACCCTGCCACCACATGCACGAAATCATCGCCGACCCCGGACAGGTCGCCCATTGGCAAACCGTCGCGGCCGGCGGCACCGTGGATTGGAGCGTGGTCTTCGCAGGCTACCGCGCGCAGGTCGATTGGCCCGGCGCGCATGTCTGGCGCGATACCGCGCGGGCCTTTCCCCATGCGCGCGTTGTCCACACACTGCGCCCCGATGATGTCTGGTGGGCCAGCTTCCAGCGCACCATCGCCACGCTGATGCAGCGGCGCGCCGATCTCGACCTGCCGCCGCATATGCGCGACATGCTCGAGGCTTGGGATATCATGGTCGGGCAGGGGGTCTTTGGCGGCGATCTCACCGATCGCGACGCCGCGATCGCGGCTTATCACGCCCATACGAAAGCGGTGCGCCAATCGCTGCCGCCCGAACGCCTGCTGCTGTTCGACGTGGCCGACGGCTGGATGCCGCTTTGCGATTTTCTGGGAGTGGAGGCACCCGACGCGCCCTTTCCGCATCACAATCTGCGTGCCGATTTCTGGGAGGCTCTGGGCGGCGATCCCGGTTAGTCGGTCTCGATCAGGCGCAGATAGGGGCGCTCGCCGCTGCCGCGTACGCGCGCGGGCACCACCGGATCAAGCCGCTGATCCGCGCGATAGGCATCAAGTCCGACCGGCACGCCCGCCGCCTCTTTTGCGTCGTGATCAGCCTTATCGCCGATACGCACCACGTCGCAGCCGGTGATCGTGAAGCGGCGCGGCGTGCGCCCGGCAGGTCCGTCGCTGACCAGACAGCCCACCGCCCGCGAAATATCGCCAAGATCGCTGCGCAGCGGCAGAATCACCAACCGCCCCGTCAATGACGGGCGCCCGAACGCCCCGACCGAGGCCAAGCCGATTTCCAGCCGTGCCGGCCCCTCGAAAAGATCGACCAGCAATTCGGCAAGGCGGTCGCGGTCCTGGGGTTCGATCAGCGCGCTCAGCGGCATGCCCCGCACCTCCATGCCCATCAGGTCGCTCAGATTCATCCCCGCGATGCGCAGCCGCGCCAGTCCGGGCGCGATCCGCTCGGCGATGAAGGCTTCGGACAAAAGCGCACTCATCCCGCGCGGGTCGATATCGGCCCGACGCGGCACATCCGCCCCTTTTCGCATGGTTTCCCAGTATTCAAGGAATGCGGCAAGATCCTGATCGCGCAAACGGCGCGCGGGGCCGGCACCGGGCAGGTGAACGATATTGCCCTTGCTGGCGGATTGGCTGAAGAAACTGTCGGGCATCGTGACCATACCTGTCTGAACTGATTACCGCGCAGGGCCATGATGCACCCCGCAAAAGACTCACCTGCTTTACCTGGAAGGCTTTTGGCATATTTCGATCCGGTTTTGTCTAAAAATCCGCACAAATGGTTAAGGTTCCGTGCGGCGCTTGCCAGCCCGCGCCGGACTGGCTAGGACAAGGTCGCAAGCGTCCGGAGGAACAATGTGCTGAATTCGATGACGGCTTTCGCCTCGGCCAAGGGGGCGCATGGCGCCCATGAATGGACATGGGAGCTGCGCAGTGTGAACGGCAAGGGGCTGGATCTGCGCCTGCGCCTGCCGGATTGGATCGAAGGGCTGGAACCGGCGCTGCGCGCGCGCCTGTCCGAGGCGCTGGCGCGGGGCAATCTGAATCTCAATCTTCGGGTGCAATCGGGCGAACAGGGCGGGCGGCTGGCGCTGAATGGCGCGCAGCTTGACGATATCCTCGCCGCGCTGGCCCAAGTCGAGGCCCGCGCGCTCGAAAGTGGCGTGACCCTCGCGCCCTCGCGCCCGGCCGATCTTCTTGCGCTGCGCGGCGTGCTGGAAACCGTTTCAGTCGAAACCGATACCGCGCCGCTCTGCGCTGCGATCCTTGCCGATTTCGAACCGCTGCTCGCGGCATTCCTGGACATGCGCGCCAGCGAAGGCGCGGCCCTTTGCGCGGTGCTCAATGCGCAGATCGACCGCATCGAAGAGCTGACAAACGACGCCGCCGAGATCGCCGAGACGCGCCGCGCCGACATGGCCGCCACGCTGCAAAAGCAACTGTCGCGGGTCATGGACAATGCCGATTCCGCCGACCCCGCGCGGATCGCGCAGGAACTGGCGCTCATTGCCGTCAAATCCGACGTGACCGAGGAAATCGACCGCCTGCGCGCCCATGTCGCCGCCGCCCGCGCGCTGCTGGCGCAGGGCGCGGCGATCGGGCGCAAGCTCGATTTTCTGGCCCAGGAATTCAACCGCGAGGCCAACACGCTGTGTTCCAAGGCGCAATATGCCGGGCTGACCGCGGTGGGGCTCGATCTGAAGGCGGTGATCGACCAGATGCGCGAACAGGTGCAGAATGTCGAATGAACGCGCGCCCTTGGTGGGCGGCCGGGGGTTTCACCCCCGGACCCCCGAGAGTATTTGCGGAACGATGAAACGCGGGAGCGAAAGATGAGCGAACGGCGCGGGCTTCTGATCATTCTGAGCTCGCCCTCGGGGGCGGGCAAATCGACCTTGTCGGGGCGGCTGCGCGACTGGGATCCGACCATATCGTTTTCGGTCTCGGCCACCACCCGCACGCCGCGCGCAGGCGAGGTGGACGGGGAGGATTATCATTTCCTGAGCGAGAGCGCCTTTCAGGGCGAAGTGGCCGATGGCGGCATGCTGGAACATGCGCATGTGTTCGGCAATTTCTACGGCTCGCCCAAGGGGCCGGTGCAGGCGGCGATAGATGCCGGGCGCGATGTGCTTTTTGACATCGACTGGCAGGGCGCGCAGCAGATCCAGAATTCGGTGCTTGGGCCGCATACGCTGTCGATCTTCCTCTTGCCGCCGTCAATCCGCGAGTTGCACCGCCGCCTTGAGGAGCGCGCCCAGGACAGCGCCGAGGTGATCGCCAAGCGGATGCGCAAGAGCTGGGACGAGATCAGCCATTGGGCCGAATATGATTACGTGCTGGTCAATGACGATCTGGATGCCACCGAAGAGCGGCTCAAGACCATCGTCGAGG
>CAZMZS010000178.1:0-3865 GCA_964570675.1 uncultured Roseovarius sp.
TCGACCCGGTGATGCATAACGGGGTCGAGATCATCCCGATCCAGTTCCTCAAGACCCTGTTGCCCGATCCCGGTGACCTGGGCGAGCAGACCAAGGGCAAGGCCTGCATTGGCGATATCGCCACCGGCGAGGCCAAGGACGGGTCGGGCGAAAAGACCTATTACATCTACAATATCTGCGACCACGAGGAGTGCTTTGCAGAGGTCGGCAGCCAGGCCGTGTCCTATACCACGGGCGTCCCGGCGATGATCGGCGCGGCGCAGGTGCTCAAGGGCAAATGGACGGCGCCGGGTGTGTGGAACATGGAACAGCTTGATCCTGATGATTTCATGGACATGCTGAACAAGCATGGCCTGCCCTGGCAGGTGCATGAACTGGACGGGCCGGTCTCGTTCTGAACCGAGCAAGGACAGCCACCCCATGACCCAGCCCATGCAGACCCAGGCCGGCGATGCCGGCGCCTTTCGGCAGTTCGACCTTGACCGCGTGCCCTCGCCCTGCTTCGTGGTGGACGAGGTCGCGCTTGAGGCAAATCTGGAGGTGCTGGCAAGCATCGGCACGGCGTCGGGGGCGCGGATGCTCAGCGCTCTCAAGGCCTTTTCAATGTTCTCGCTGGCGCCTCTGGTGCGATCCTACCTATCGGGGACCTGCGCCAGCGGGTTACACGAGGCCCGCCTCGGGCGCGAGGAATATGGCGGCGAGGTTACGACCTTCTCGACCGGCTACAAAAAGTCCGAGATCGACGAAATCCTCGGCCTCAGCGACCACCTGATCTTCAACAGTCTCGGACAGAAGGACCGTTTTGGCGCGCGCGCGCAGGCGGCGGGCGTGTCGGTCGGACTGCGCATCAACCCGCAGCATTCCGAAGGCGAAGTGGAGAAATATGACCCCTGCCAGCCCTGCTCGCGCCTTGGCGTGCCGGTTTCCCAACTGAATGCCGCCGCGCTCAGCGGGGTGGCGGGGCTGCACATGCACACGCTGTGCGAACAAGGTTTCGCGCCGCTCCTGCGCACATGGGAGGCCGTCGAGCCGCTGCTGGCACCCCATATGGAGGACCTTCAATGGATCAACCTCGGCGGCGGGCACCATATCACGCGTAATGACTACGACCGCGCGGCACTGATCGAATTTATCAAGGACATCCGCGCGCGCCATGGCGTCGATGTTTACCTGGAACCCGGCGAGGCGGTGGCGCTCGATGCGGGCATCCTGGTGGGTGAAATCCTCGATACGTTCGAGAACACGATGCCCATAGCGATCACCGATATCTCGGCCACCTGCCATATGCCCGACGTCATCGAGGCTCCCTACCGCCCTGCGCTGCTGGACGAGACCCTGGTCGGTCATACCTATCGGCTGGGCGGGCCGTCCTGCCTCGCGGGGGACATCATTGGCGATTATACTTGGGCCGCTCCGCTTGAGATCGGCCAACGCTTCGCTTTTCTGGACCAGGCGCATTACTCGATGGTCAAGACCAACACCTTCAACGGCGTGCCCCTTCCCGCCATCGCCATTTGGAACAGCCGCACCGACGATCTGCGGATCCTGCGTGAATTCGGCTACCAGGATTTCAAGGAGCGCCTCTCATGAGCAGCTTTCTCGCCAGTGAACTCAGCGCCGACGAGACAAGCGACTCCGCCCATTTCCGGGTGATCCCGATGCCGCTTGAACGCACCGTGTCTTATGGCGCAGGCACTGCGCACGGGCCGGCGGCGATCATCGCAGCCTCGAATGAGCTCGAGCGGCTTTGCATCGGGCGCGAACCCTGCCGCGCGGGCATCCTGACCGAAACGCCCATCGACTGCGATGGCTCCCTTCCCGAGGTCATGGAGCGTCTGGCAACCCGCACCGAAGCCGCTGTGCGTGCTGGCCGCATTCCGGTGACGCTGGGGGGTGAACATTCGCTCAGCTATGGTGCTGTGATGGGGGTTGCCCGTGCGCTGGGGCAGCCGGTGGGAATCGTGCAGATCGACGCCCATGCCGACCTGCGCGTCGCCTATGAGGGCGAAGAACACTCGCATGCCTCTGTCATGCACCTCCTGACACAACAGGGAATTCCCCTCGCCCAGTTCGGCGTGCGCGCGATCTGCCAGCAAGAGGCCGACAGCCGCGAGGCCAACAGGGTTTTCTGGCGCGATGCCGAGGATCTGGTCACGAACCGCATTCATCAGGTGGACCTGCCCGCCGATTTCCCTGAACTCGTCTATGTTTCCTTCGACATGGACGGGCTCGACCCGTCGCAGATGCCAGCCACCGGAACGCCGGTGCCGGGCGGCCTGGATTACTACCAGGCGCTGCACCTTGTCGAACATGCGCTCAAGGGGCGGCGCTGCGTCGGTTTCGATGTGGTGGAGCTGGCACCTGACGGCAATGCCGCCTGGGATTTCACCGCAGCGCAGATCGTCTATCGCCTGATGGCGAGCTGCCTCTGACGCGCACCGCCGTGCCAGGGGCGCCCGACGAGAACGGATCGCCTCCCTTGCCAAAATAAGTTATCCGGTGCTGGAACTCATTTCTTTGCAAAGAATTTGCCAAGGGAAAGGAGGCGCCCATAACCTATTTCCAAAGCCTTTCAGCCGCGGGCTTCACCGCAACCGCGATCAGCTATGGCCCTGGCCGCATGGGTTTCGGCCTGTTCGTTCCCGAGCTCAAATCGACCTTCGCTCTGTCCAGCTCCACAGTCGGTTTCATCGCCAGCCTCGGGTTTTGCGGATTTTTCATCGGCTTGCTGGTGGCACAGAGCTTGCTCAATCGCATGGGCCCAAAGATTCCCGTCCTGACTGGTCTCTTCGCCGCCATGACCGGCATGAGCATCGTCGCGCTTGCACATAACGCCGCCACGCTGGCCCTCGGCGTCTTTCTTGCGGCTTCAAGCGCAGGTTTCGCATGGACGCCGTTCAACGATCCGGTGCATCGCAAGATTCGTGACTGGGATCGTCCGACGGCTCTCTCGCTGATCAGCACGGGCACCAGCATCGGGGTGGTGCTTGCCGGGTGTGCCGCGTTGTTTCTTGTGTTCGCGGATCTGCCTTGGCGCTATTGTTGGGCTTTCTTCGCCTTGGCCGGCTTTGCGGCGCTCGTTCTGAACTGGTCGGTCCTGCGTCAAATAGACAGGCCCCCCACAACTGAAACGAAGATGCCTTGGCGCGCGCTGCGCCATCCCACGGCGATTCCGCTTTTCGCAATTGCGTTCGTCTACGGGGCGACCTCAGCGATCTATATCTCGTTCGCGCCCGACAAGTTTTGGGCGCATGGCGGCGTTCCCGGCACACCCACCGCTGCGACGCCCGCTCTGGTCTTCCTGTGCTACGGGCTCTTTGGTCTGACCGGGCTTCTTGCTGGGAACGTGAAACAAGCCATCGGTCTGCCCTGGATCTTGCGTCTGCTCATGCTGACAAGCGCGGTATCGCTTGTTCTGGTTGCCCTCATACCCAGAAATTGGCCCGCACTGATCGCTTCGGCTGGGTTGCAAGGCATTCACGTGATGATGACAAGTGCTGTCCTGGCCTTCTGGTCGGAGAGGCTTTTCCCCACGCTACCTGCATTCAGCTTTACCGCGGCGCTCCTTGCCACCGCGGCGGGCAGCATTCTGGGGCCGGCCGCGGCCGGTATGATGTCCGATACGTTCAGTTCCGAAGCGATGTTTATTGCCGCAGCCGCCCTGCCAATGATCACGGCCTTCATTCTGCGCAACCGACATGCGCACGAGCGCGCAGCGACGTCACCAGAGCTCTGAAACGCGAAGTCAACGCTCATGCCGAACATAGATACTGGCTTAGTCAGGATCGATGTCACGCCGCGTGAATCGACATTCCTGAACGATCACGATCTGCGTCACCTTCATTGGTAAATGGCGGAGAGACAG
>CAZMZS010000179.1:0-3852 GCA_964570675.1 uncultured Roseovarius sp.
ACATAGGTGCGGATCGACAGGCGGTCGATGGGCGGCGTGCCGATGATCGAAAGGTCCCGCACCCCCGAAAGCGACAATTGCAACGTGCGCGGAATCGGCGTCGCGGTCAGGGTCAGCACATGCACATCCGAGCGCAGCTGCTTCAACCGCTCCTTGTGGGCCACGCCAAAGCGCTGCTCCTCGTCGATCACCAACAGGCCCAGGTTCTTGAACCGCACCCCCTTGGCCAACAGCGCATGGGTGCCCACCACGATATCCACACTGCCCTTGCTCAGCCCGTCGCGGGTAAGGTTGGCGTCGCGCTGGCTGACGAAACGCGACAGCGGGCGCACCGTGATCGGAAAGCCGCGAAACCTCTCTGCAAAGCTCTGGTAATGCTGGCGCGCCAGCAGGGTGGTGGGCGCGATCACCGCCACCTGAACGCCCGACATCGCCGCCACAAAGGCCGCGCGCATCGCCACCTCGGTCTTGCCGAAACCCACATCGCCGCAGATCAGCCGGTCCATCGGGCGCCCTGCATCCAGATCGCCCAGCACGTCCTCGATCGCGCGCAGCTGATCGTCCGTTTCCGTGTAGGGGAACCGCGCCGAGAACGCCTCCCAGGCGTGATGCTCGGCCTCCAGCACCGGGGCCTTGCGCAATTCGCGCTCGGCGGCGATGCGGATCAGCCGGTCCGCCATCTCGCGGATGCGTTCCTTGAGCTTGGCTTTCTTGGCCTGCCACGCGCCCCCGCCCAGCCGATCCAGCAGCCCCTCTTCATGGCCATAACGGCTCAGCAGTTCGATATTCTCGACCGGAAGGTAGAGCTTTGAATTTTCGGCATATTCCAGCAACAGGCATTCATGCGCCGCGCCCGCCGCCGTGACCACCTCAAGCCCCTGGTAACGCCCGACCCCGTGATCCACATGCACCACCAGATCGCCGGGGCTGAGGCTCTGGGCCTCGGTCAGGAAGTTTTCCGCCCGCCTGCGGGTCTTGGGAGCGCGGATCAGCCTGTCGCCCAGCACGTCCTGTTCGGCGATCACCGTGAGGCCGGGCGCCTCGAACCCGTGTTCCAGCGACCAGACCGCCAGATGCAGGCCGCGCTTGTCGATCCTTGTGGCGTCCCTGACCGTCACCGCGCCGATCAGGCCCTCATCCTCCAGCAGCCCTTCAAGACGCTCGCGCGCGCCCTCCGAATAACTGGCCAGCAGGACGGGGCCAGCCTTCAGCCGCGCCTCGATATGATCCTTGAGCGCACCAAAGAGGCTCAGGGATTCGTTCTGGCGTTCCGGCGCAAAATTGCGCCCGATGCGTCCGCCCGCGTCGATCACGCCCGGTCCGGTGGCCTGCGGCAGCGGATTGAGCTGCATGACCCTTCGCCCGCTCATCTCCGCCTGCCAGGCGTCATCGTCCAGATACAGCAACCCCGGTGGCACCGGCTTATAGATCGTGTCCTCGCGGCTTTTCTGCTTCAGCGCGTGCTGGCGCGCCTCGTATTGATCGGCGATGGACTCCCAGCGGGCCAGCCGCGCGGGCGTCACCTGATCGTCCAGCGTGACGCTCGCCTCGGGCAGGTAATCAAACAGCGTCTCCAGACGCTCGTGGAAGAACGGCAACCAATGTTCCATCCCGGCATGTTTGCGCCCCGCGCTCACCGCCTCGTAAAGCGGGTCATCCGTGCCCGCCGCGCCGAACTCGATGCGGTAATTCTGGCGGAACCGCGTGATCGCGGCCTCATCCAGGATCACCTCGCTCACCGGCGCCAGCTCGATGCGCTCCAGCTTCTCGGTGGTGCGTTGCGTGACCGGATCGAACCGGCGCAGCCCGTCCAGAACATCCCCGAAGAGGTCCAGCCTGACCGGCCCGCCCTCGCCCGGCGGATAAATGTCGATGATCCCGCCGCGCACCGCGTAATCGCCCGGCTCCATCACCGTGGGGGCCTGGCTGAACCCCATGCGCACCAGAAACGCCTTGAGCGCCGCCTCGTCGATGCGCTGATCCAGATCGGCGGTAAAGGCGGCCTCCTTCAGCACCTCGCGCGCGGGCACGCGCTGCGTCGCTGCGTTGAGCGTGGTCAGCAGCACAAAACGCTTGGGCATCCCATGCACCAGCCCCGCCAGCGTGGCCATGCGCGCGGCGGAAATGTCGGCATTGGGGGAAATCCGGTCATAGGGCAGGCAATCCCAGCCCGGAAAGCGCAGCACCGGCATGTCGGGCGCGAAAAAGCGC
The DNA here is from genome assembly GCA_964570675.1 of uncultured Roseovarius sp. GTDB lineage: Bacteria > Pseudomonadota > Alphaproteobacteria > Rhodobacterales > Rhodobacteraceae > Roseovarius. Next base: position 2,212 of record CAZMZS010000179.1, read on the forward strand.
AGCGCATCGGCCATCGCCGCCAGCCGCTTGTCATCGCGCGCCACGTGGATGACGGGGGTCTCTCGCCGCGCGGCCTCGTCCAGCAGCAGCCGCGCGTCGAAGCCTTCGGGGGCGCCGCCCAGGGTGATATGATCAGATCCGCTCATCCTGAGCCCGATACAAGCCTCGCGCGCGCGGCGCAAGCAGCAGCCCTAGCCGCCCAGAACGCCAATTGTCATGTTCTGCAGCATCCCCCACATCGCCGTGACGAAGATCGAGATCATGCCGATCACCTGCGTCACCAGGCGATGCCGGTGCATCTGCCGGTAAAGCGCCTCGCCCTGCAACGCGCGCAGGTGAATCTTGCGCGCGCTCCAGTAGGACAGAAGCGCCACCAGGCTCATCGGCAGCGCCAACAGGGACAGCGCCTGCGCGAATTCGATGCGGTAGAAGAATCCCAGCATGATGGCGACGGTCAGGATGAAACAGATGAAGCCCGAGGCCAAAAGCCCCGATTCGCGCGCGATATAAAGGATACGGTTGGTGTTGATGCGCACCATGTCATGCAGGTCGATGACGCTCTGGTCATCCTCGCCGGTGCGCTCGGCCTTGCGGGCGCGGGTCACCATGTCCCATGGCACGCCCAGCACCCAATGGCTTGTCGATGACCACAGGACAGCCAGCGCGATCCAGAACCAGAGGTTGCTGAAACTGCGCATGTCGATGAGTTCGAAAACGGTCTCGTACCAGTCCACGGCGGGTCTTCCCGAATTGCCTGCCGACAGGTATTAGACCCGCCGCGCGGCAATTCCTACCCTTGAGATGCGCGAATTTCCATGCCACTGACATCGGCGACCCATTCTGCGAAGGCCTGCCTATGAAACCGACACAAGCCGCTTTTCCCGCGACCCGCCTGCGCCGCCAGCGCAAAAGCCCGGCGCTGCGCGCCCTCGTGGCCGAAAACACGCTTGGTCCGGGCGACCTCATCTGGCCGCTGTTCGTGCGCGACGGCGACGGCGTGGAAGAACCCGTGCCCTCGATGCCAGGCGTGGTGCGGCGCAGCGTCGACAAGCTGGTCGAGACCGCCCGCGAGGCCCACGCACTTGGCATTCCGACGATCTGCCTGTTTCCCTATACCGGCGACGACAAGCGCACATCCGATTGCGCCGAGGCCTGGAACCCCGACAACCTCTCGAACCGCGCCACCCGCGCCATCAAGGCGGCGGTGCCCGAGCTTGCGATCATGACCGATGTGGCGCTCGATCCCTACTCGGATACCGGGCATGACGGTTTCGTGGTCGATGGCAAGATCGTCAATGACGAGACCGTCGAGGCACTGGTGAAACAGGCCATGAGCCAGGCCGAGGCCGGGGTCGACATCATCGGCCCCTCGGACATGATGGACGGGCGTATCGGCGCGATCCGCGCGGCGCTGGAAACGGGCGGCCACCACGATGTCCTGCTGCTCAGCTACGCGGCCAAATACGCCAGCGCATTCTATGGTCCGTTCCGCGATGCGGTGGGGGCATCGGGCGCGCTCAAGGGCGACAAGAAGACCTATCAGATGGACCCGGCAAACAGCGATGAAGCACTGCGCTGCGTGGCGCGCGACCTTGCCGAAGGCGCCGACATGGTGATGGTCAAGCCGGGCATGCCCTATCT
>CAZMZS010000180.1:0-3787 GCA_964570675.1 uncultured Roseovarius sp.
GGCAGGCATAGCCGCACCACACCCGGCCAAGCGCCGAGGTGAACAGGAACAACCCAAGCCCCGCCATCACCAGAAGACCCGCGATGAAATAGAATTCATGCGGCCAGATTTCGATCCAGAAAAAGAAAAACCGGCGGCTGCCAAGATCAAGCAGCACCGCCTGATCGGGCAGGTTCGGCCCACGGTCCCAGCGAATCCAGGGCGTGACGTAATAGATCCCCAGGGTGACGAGCATGATCACCCATTTCAGGTTTCTGAATCTTCCATAAACCTTCTTGGGAAAGACAGGTTCTCGGGCGGCATAGAGGCTGGGGGCAGCATCTGGCTGGGATTGAGACAACGGAATCACTCCGGTATTCGCGTTCATTGACAAGGCTGTTGTTTCAGGCACCGCCGGAAAGAGCCTTGATTTGCATCAAATTCTGACTCTGAAACTGATCAATTTACAAGGGCTGTCGCCGCGGCCTGCCGCCGCAACCAGCCGATAAATGCCTTCGCCTTGGGGCGTAGCGGGCCGGGGGCTGTGACAATGAAATAGGCCGTGTCTTCGGGCTCTTCAAACAACAGGCACAGCCGCCCCGCCGAAATATCGTCCTCGACCCATTGGCGCACCGTCAGCGACACGCCCTGCCCCTGGCGGACCCCCTCCAGCAAAAGGTTGCCCGGCACCTGCGTCAAACCCCCGATGCGTACCGAAGCCAGCCCCTTGCGCCTGAGCCAGTCGGTCGATTCCGATGTGCCGTATTCCTGCACCCATGGCAGGTCCAGAAGATCGGCGGGGGCCGTTATCTTGCGCCCCGCTACCAGGCTTGGCGCCGCGACGACCACCAGCGGCGAAACGAACAGACACTCGGCCTCGACCCCCGGCCAATCGCCCAGCCCGTGGCGGATCGCGATGTCGATTCCGCCCGGCTCCAGCGGGACACGGTCGGGGGTGGGGTTGATCATCACGTCCACATCCGGGTGACGGTTGCGGAAATCCAGCAGCCGGGGCATCAGCCATTGTGCGGCAAAGCCCGGCGTGGTCGATATCTGAAGCGGGCGGTCGGCATCCGCGCCGGTCAGCGCATCGATCGTGCGCGCGATGCTGCCAAAGCCCGCGCTGAGGGAATCGGCAAGACTGCGCCCGGCATCGGTCAACCGCAATACGCGCCCCGTGCGGTCCACCAGCGATACGCCCATATGCGCCTCGAGAGACTTGACCTGCTGGCTGATCGCCGCGTGGCTGACATTGAGCGCCGCCCCCGCCGCGCTGGCCGAGCCGGTATCAGCCAGGGCCGCAAAGGCCCGCAGCGCGGTCAGGGGCGGCATGGAAAGCCAATCCATCATGTAATCCAAACTTACACGTTTCAAACATTCCTGAGTCGCAGGGTGGCAGGTTTTTCCCCATATTCAAAGCATGAAACGTCACTCACAGGAGATCGCCATGTTCAGCGTATTCGCAAAATCTTTCATGACTGCAACCCGGAGCAGCCTCGCGCCACGCCGCGAAACACCCAGCCACTGGTCCCCGGGCGAGCGGTTCGACAACCGCGCCCGCGCCGAGCTCGAGGCTCATAGCGAAGCCCGCCGCCGGGACTGATCCCAGCCTCGGGCGAACGCAAAACAGCAGCGGGCGGCGCCGCTGCATGCTTGACGTTCGAAAGCAGATGTCGGGAAGGTCGGGAAACGCGGGTGGACAGACCGGGCCGCCCGGCGTTAGATAGGTGGCACCGGCTCTCCCAGGAAACGCGCGAACAGGACGGAAGAGCCAGTGCCTGACCCGCGGACGGCAAGCCGCCCGCGGGTGTTCTTATGCCGGTCGTGCGATCACTCGCCACCGCCCAGCTGATGGACATAGGTGGTCACGGCGCGGATCTTGGCTTCGGTCAGTTGCGCGCCACCCATCGGCGGCATCACACCAAAGCGCGAGTTCATCACCGTCTCCTTGACGGTCTCGTAATCCCCGCCATAAAGCCAGATCGCGTCGGTCAGGTTGGGCGCCCCCTGAAAGATGTCGCCCTTGCCGTCGTCGCCATGGCACGCCGCGCAATTGTCGAGGTAGACTTCCTCCCCCGCGGATACCAGCGATGCGTCCTGTGGTTCATAGGCCGGCGACATCGACATGACGTAGTTCACGACCTGTTCGATCTGCGGCTCTTCCAGGATATCGCCGAAGGCGGGCATCTCGGAATAACGCGCATCCGGGTCGTCCTCGTTCCGGATACCGTGGGCGATGGAATAATGGATGTCTTCCATCGTACCACCCCAGAGCCATGCGTCATCCTGAAGGTTGGGATAGCCCTTGGCCCCCGCCGCGCCCGAGCCATGACACTGGGCGCACCAGGTCTTGAACACGGCCTCGCCCGCGGAACGGGCATAACCGGCCAGTTCGGGATCGTCGGCGATCGCGGTCAGTTCGACCGAAGCGAGCCGCTCGTTGATCTCGGAATTGGCGGCCTCGGCCGTGGCGATCTCCTCGGCCACGTTGGCCCGTGTGGACCAGCCCAGGTAGCCCTGTGTCGCGCCCTGAACCATCGGCCAGGCCGGGTAGGCGATCGTGTACCAGATGCCCCATACGATACAGGCGTAAAAGATCCAGAGCCACCAGCGCGGGAGGGGATTGTTATACTCTTCGATCCCGTCCCATTCGTGGCCGGTCGTTTCGACCTCGTTCTTCTTCTTGGGTTGTCTTGCCATGTCAGTCACGCCTCCTTGGCGTCGGCTTCACCGCGCGGAGCGGGTTTGTCTTCATGCCGGAACGGGATGCTGGACGGTTCCTCGTAGGTCTTGGTGGATCCGGGCCGAAGGACCCAGATCACCACCCCGATGAAGAACACGAACAGAAACAGCAGCATCCAGCTATCGGCAAATGCGCGAAGAAAGGTATAGGTTTCCATCTTGTCCTCCCTTACCGGCTCGCCACGGGCGTGAATGTCGAGAAATCGACCAGCGTGCCCAGCATCTGCAGATAGGCGATCAGCGCGTCGGCTTCCGAGATACCCGGCTGCCCGTCGAAGTTGCGCACGTTGACCTTCTCGCCGTAACGCTCGATCAGCCCGTCATAGTCGCCGAACGGGTCGATCTGCGCCTCGAAATCGGCCGCCGCGTTCTCGATCATCTCCTCGGTATAGGGCACACCGATCAGACTGTGGGTCTTGAGAAGATCCGCGATATAGGTCGGCTCGATCATCCGGTTTTCCAGGAAACCGTATTTCGGCATGACCGATTCCGGCACCACGGATTGCGGATCGCGCATGTGGTCCACATGCCACTCGTCCGAATAGCGGCCACCGACGCGGGCAAGGTCCGGCCCTGTCCGCTTGGAGCCCCACTGGAACGGGTGGTCATACTGCGATTCCGCTGCAAGGCTGTAGTGGCCATAGCGTTCGACCTCGTCGCGCATGGGGCGGACCATCTGGCTGTGGCAGACATAGCAGCCCTCACGCACATAGATGTCGCGACCGGTCAGCTCCAGCGGGGTGTAGGGGCGCATGCCCTCTACATCCTCGATGGTGTTTTCCAGCCAGAACAGCGGTGCGATCTGAACGATGCCGCCAATCGTGACCACCAGAAAGGCAAAGATCGACAGAAGCGTGATGTTCTTCTCGAGGATCTTGTGTTTTTCAAGAATGGACATTGAGTCGGTCCCTTTCTTATTCGGCCGGGACAACGGAGTTGCTGGCTTCGACAGCCGGGCTCCGTTTGACGGTCATGAACAGGTTGTAGCACATTATGACTGCGCCAGCGATGTAGAGCACCCCACCAAGACCCCGCACGACATACATCGGGAATTTGGCGGCCACTG
>CAZMZS010000181.1:0-3672 GCA_964570675.1 uncultured Roseovarius sp.
GGCCGGGGCTGCTGATCCTGTTCCTGTTCTCGGTCTATTCCTGGATTTATGCGGTGCGCCACAAGGTGCCCACCGAACCCAAGACAAGCTGGACCGAGCGCATGAGCGCCGCGCGCAAGGCGCTTTGGCCGCTGGGATTCCCGGCGATCATCATTGGCGGCATCTATGGTGGCATCTTCAGCCCGACCGAGGCTGCGGCCGCCTGTGTGCTTTATGCACTGGTCCTTGAAGTCATCGTGTTCAAGGAGCTGGACCTGAAGGGGGTCTATGACACGGCCAAGTCGACAGGGCTTATCACGGCGGTGGTGTTCATCCTGGTCGGGGTTGGCGCCGCGTTCTCCTGGGTGATCTCGTTCGCGCAGATCCCCCAGCAGATTTTGAGTGGCATCGGCGTCGACGAGATGGGCCAGATCGGCGTGCTGTTCGTGATTTCGATCGCGTTCTTCATCGGCTGCATGTTCGTCGATCCGATCGTGGTGATCCTGGTCATGGTGCCGATTTTCGCGCCGGTGGTGAACTCGGTCGGACTCGACCCCGTGCTGGTGGGCACGATCGTCACCCTGCAGGTGGCCATCGGTTCGGCCACGCCACCATTCGGATGTGATATTTTCACGGCCATCGCGGTATTCAAGCGCCCCTATTTCGAGGTCATCCGCGGCACGCCGCCCTTCATCTTCATTCTTTTGTCGGTGGCGGTCGCGCTGATCTTCTTCCCGCAAATCGCGCTGTTCCTGCGTGACCTTGCCTTCGCGAAGTAGTCAGGAGACCCACATGTTCAAATCGATACTCGTTCCCTTCGATGGCTCGCCCAATGCCGAAAAGGCGTTGAATATGGCCATAGACATGTCGCGCGAATGCGGTGGCGGCAAGGTCACTATCCTGACCGTCTATCGCCATCACTCGATGCTCGAGGCGTCGCTCTCGATGGTGCGCCCCGATGACCCGGGCAACATGGACGACATTATGCGCAACCACGCCAAGGAGGTCGCCGAGCGCGCCAAGAGCGTGGCCCACGAGGCCGGGTTGACCGAGACACGGGCTTTCGTCAAATCGGGCCCGACATCGCGCACCATCGTCAAGTTCGCGCAGGAACACGGTATGGACCTGGTCGTGATCGGCAGCCGTGGCATGGGGTCGGTCGAGGATTACCTGCTGGGCAGCGTCTCGCACAAGGTGACGGGCCTGTCGCGGATTCCGGTTCTGGTGGTCTGAACCCGCCGCTCCGCGCAGGCGCTTTGGAAATATCGGAAAAAGGGGGGCGTTCGACGCCCCCCTTTTCTTTGTTTGCGCCAGGTCAGGACGTGCCCGCTTTGCGAAAGATCCGCGTGACGATCATGAAGAACAGCGGCACGAAGATCACTCCCAGCACCGTGGCCGAGATCGTGCCCCCCAGCACCCCCGAGCCGATGGCGTTGCGCCCGCCCGAACCCGCACCGGAACTGAGCACCAGCGGCAGAACCCCCAGCGAGAAGGCCATCGACGTCATGATGATCGGGCGGAAACGCTGGCGTGCGGCGGTGGCGACGGCGTCGATCACCCGGTCGCCCGCCTCGTGACGCTCGCGCGCGAATTCCACGATCAGGATCGCGTTCTTGCCAGTGAGGCCGATCACCGTCAGCAGCCCGACCTGGAAGAACACGCCGTTCTCGAACCCGCCCAGCCAGGCACCGGTCAGCGCGCCCAGCACACCGATGGGCATGGCCAGCATCACCGCGAAGGGGATCGACCAGCTTTCGTAGAGCGCGGCCAGCGACAGGAACACCGCCGCCAGAGACAGCGCATATAGCAGCGGTGCCTGGCTGCCGGATTCCCGTTCCTCAAGCGAAAGCCCCGTCCAGGCCACCTCGAAGCCCGGCCCAAGCTGCGCCACGAGGCGCTCCATCTCGGCCATCGCCTCGCCGGTGGTCACGCCTTGCGCGGGCGAGCCCTGAATCTGGATCGAGGGCACGCCGTTGTAGCGGTAAAGCCCCTGAGCGCCGTAATCCCAATTGCCTTCGGCGAAGTTCGAAAAGGGCACAAGCCCGCCGCTGACATTGCGCACGCGCCATTTCTCGATGTCCTTGGGTGTCGAGCGGGCTTCGGCCTCGCCCTGCACATACACCCGCTTGATACGGCCCTGGTCGATGAAGTCATTCACATAAGTGCCCGCCCAGGCGATCTGAAGCAACTGCCCCACGTCGTTGGGCGTCAGCCCCATCGCGCCGGCCATGCGCCAGTCGATATCAAGGTTGAACCGCGCCGCATCCTCAAGCCCGCTGGGGCGGACCGACGTAACCATCGGGCTTTGTGCAGCCATGCCGAGCAACTGGTTGCGGGCGTTGACCAGTTCCTCATGGGTCTGCCCCTCGCGCGCCTGAAGGTAGAAATCGAAGCCAGACACGTTGCCCAGCTCGATCACCGAAGGCGGCACCACCGGGAAAACCTGCGCATCGCGGATCTGGCTGAACGCGCCAAAAGCTCGTCCGGCCAAGGCCTGCACGCTTTGCTGTGGGCTGGGGCGCTCATCCCAATCCTTGAGCTGCACAAAGGCGAGGCCCATGTTCTGCCCGCTGCCCGCAAAGCTGAAACCGACCACGCCGAACATTGAATCCACGACATCCTCTTCCTGATTCAGGTAGTAGTTCTCGACCTGTTTCACGACGTCGAGCGTTCGCTCGGCGGTGGCTCCGGTCGGGGTCTGGATCAGGGTGAAAAGGATGCCCTGATCTTCTTCGGGCAGGAAACCCGTCGGCGTACGCATGAACAAGAGCGCCATGGCGGCAGCCAGCGCAAGATAGACAATCGCCACGCGGAATGGCCGCCGCACCGTCCAGCGCACCGTGCCGGTATAGCCCGAGGTCAGGCTGGAAAAGCCTTTGTTGAACCAGGCGAAAGGCCCGCGCTGCGCCGCGTGTCCCTTGGATTTCAGAAGCGACGCGCAAAGCGCAGGTGTCAGGGTGATCGCCACCACCACCGACAAGGCCATGGCCGAAACGATCGTGATCGCGAATTGCTGATAGATCACCCCGGTCGAGCCCGGAAAGAAGGCCATCGGCACGAACACAGCCGAGAGCACCATCGCGATACCGATCAGCGCGCCGGTGATCTGGCCCATGGATTTATGCGTGGCCTCGCGCGGAGACAGGCCCTCTTCCTCCATGATCCGCTCGACGTTCTCGACCACGACGATGGCGTCATCGACCAGCAGGCCGATCGCCAGTACCATGGCCAGCATGGTTAGCGTGTTGATGGTGAATCCCGCCGCTGCCAGAACGCCGAAGGTGCCCAGCAGAACCACCGGCACGGCAAGAGTGGGGATCAGCGTGGCCCGCAGGTTTTGCAGGAACAGAAACATCACCAGGAACACGAGGCCGATCGCCTCGAACAGAGTCTTGACCACCTCCTTGATCGATATCTCGATGAAGGGCGTGGTGTCATAGGGGATCACGTGTTCCACGCCTTCGGGAAAGAAGCGGGCGAATTCCTCCATCCGGGCCTTGACCGCCTCGGCGGTATCAAGCGCGTTCGCGCCCGGCGCGAGGCTGATGGCCATGCCCGATGCGGGCTTGCCGTTGAATCGCGCGATGGTGGCGTAGTTCTCGGCACCGATCTCGACGCGGGCGACATCATCCAACAGCACCAGCCCGCCATCGGTTTCGGCGCGCAGCACGATCTGGCGGAAATCCTCGGGCG
>CAZMZS010000182.1:0-3640 GCA_964570675.1 uncultured Roseovarius sp.
TCGGTATCGACATCGTAATCATCGGCTGAAGCCGTCATGCGAACCGTGTGGCCCATATCCGTCAGGTGGCCTGTGGCGCGTTCGATCAGCGAGGCGTTCAGTTTGCCGGGGGCAAACCCGTAAGGCTGTGCCCCGTTGAGCATGAAAATATTACTCATCGTGTCTTGGTCCTTTCAAGGGTGTGGGTGTTCTGCGTGGGGTCCGCGTTCAGGTGGTCAGGCGTCTGCGCCGCCCAGCACGCCGTCGAGCTGCATTTCCTGCAAAAGCGCGTCCTGGCGGGGTTGGGTGAAGGCGTTGATCTCGTCGACGCCCCAGGTGATGCCGACGACAGTGCGGGTGGGGCGCTTGCCGGGCTTGGCATCGGCCAGCGCCAGATAGGTATCGACGACCAGTTGCGGGTCGGGGGCCTGATCGCTGGCCAGCATGTCGGCGAAGCCCGCGATCATCGTTGTGGGCACGTCACCAAGATTGCCGTAGGAGGTGAGCACATCTTGGTGCGCAGGCGGTTTTCCGGCTGCAAGAAGGTTTGACGGGAACGGCCCGGGCTCGACCAGCGCGATGTCGACGCCGAAGGGGGCCACTTCGTAACGCAGGCTCTGACTGTAGGCCTCCAGCGCGTGCTTCGTGGCGCAATAGGTGCCGAAGAAGGGCACCGACACCCGGCCCGCGATCGAACTGGTGTTGATGATTAGGCCAGAACCAGCCGCGCGCATCGACGGCAGCACCGCCTGCATCGCGCGGATCGCGCCGAAATAGTTGGTCTCCATCTGTTCCGCAGCCTGCGCAACGGAATAGGCCTCGGTCATGCCGATATACATGATGCCTGCGTTGTTGATCAGGATGTCGATGGGGCCATGGGCCAGAATGGCGGCGAACCCCTCGGCCACCGAGGCGTCGCTGGTGACGTCCATCTCGGCGATGGTGATGCGCGGGGAGTAGGCTTCCAGCTCTGCCTTCTTGGCAGCGTTGCGCCCCGCCGTGTCGCGCATCGTGCCCCAGACGCGGTCGCCTCTGTCCGCGAATGCCCGCACTGCTGCCCTCCCAAAGCCGCTGCTCGCGCCTGTGATGGCGATGGTTCTTCCAGTGTCCGTCATGGTTTGCTCTCCTACTTGTGTAGTGTGTTACCAAGTGGTACGAATGTAGGCTCCATGAAGTCAAGATTAAAATACTGATTGGTAACAAAATGACTGATAACGAAACGAAGCCCGGGCGTGGGCGCCCCCGGACCATGAACGCCGAGAAGGTGCTCGACATGGCGATGACGGCCTACTGGCAGAGCGACCCGGCCGATGTCTCGGTCAACGCGATCTGCCAGATGGCGGGGATTTCCAAGCCCTCGCTCTACCGCGAATTTGGCAGCGAGGACGGGCTCTCTCGCGCGGTGCTCGACCACTATGCCGAACAGGTGCTGTCGGAGATGTTCGCGATCCTGCAGGGCGGGACCGGGCTGCAAGAAACGCTTGAAGCGCTCACCGACTTCGCAAGCGAAGATCCCCGAATGGAAACCGGCTGTCTGTTCTACAAGATGCGCGCGGGCAAGCACCGGCTCGGGTCGGACACACGGGCGCGGGTGGAAGAGATCGACGCGACCGGACAGGCGGCTTATGCCGCATTCCTGCAAGCGGCCCGCGATTCCGGGGAATGGCCGGAGGGCCTGTCGGTCGAGGCCGGTGCGAAATACCTTGGCGAGCAGATCGCCCTTGCCATCACGATGCGCGCCTCAGGAGAAGACCCCGCCCGCGTCCGCGAGATGATGACGCTGGCGCTTTCGGTGTTCACGCGACCATGACCGCGTCGCCGCGTCGCCGCGCGCCCTGATGCCGGATTACCTGCGGCTCTACGCGCTCTTTGGAGTCGTCGTCAACGTCCAGTATACGCGTTCTCGACGCTCGGCAGCGTCGCCGACCCAAGTGGCGAGTCGGCGCTGGACGCCATAACGCTTTGGCTGGGGAACGGACTGCCGCTGCTCAAGACCTACGGGCTGTTCTCGTTCATGTTCGGCGTGGGCCTCGGGTTCCTCATGCGCTCTGCGGAGCGGCGCGGGCTGCCCTTCGAGCGCGTCTACCGCAACCGGATGATCGGGCTGCTCTTCCTCGGTGTTGCCCATGGCTTTTTGTTCTTTCCCGGCGACATACTGACGATCTACGCGGTGACGGGGTCCATCCTCTACCTCTTTCGCGACTTATCTGTGCGGCGCCTCGTGCGGGTTGGCGTTGCGGTCTTGGTTCTGCAAGCCCTCATCGCGCCACCGCTGCTGCTCGCCGCGCCGGAGACACCGCCGGACATCGTCGCGATGGAGCGTGCGATCCTGACGGAAGGCGGGTTCTTCGAGGCCGTTCTTTTCCGCAGCATCGGTTTTGCATTCATCATGCCGAGCTTTCTGGTGATCCAAGGCATCTCGGCGCTTGGCTGGTTCTGCCTCGGGCTTGCTGCGATGAAGTCCGGAATGATCGACGACGCCGCGCACCCGCTCTGGCAGCGCGCGCAGCGCTGGTGCCTTGGACCCGGGGTGTTGCTGAGTCTGGCTGGGGCTGCGATCTGGCAATGGGGGCCGCCGATTCCCGGTGTTGTGCTGTCCGTCGTCGCCGCCCCGGTCGCGACGCTGGGCTATCTTGGGTTGATCGCCGCACTCTCGCGACCGCGAGATAACCCACGACCTTGGGTCGGAGACGGCGACGCCGAAACCTTTGGAGTGGGCCATAAGCCAAGTCTCGGGCGGATCGGCGCTCCGCAGGTTGTCGCGCGTCGCGGCCTGCAGTTCCGCGATTACAACCTTGCGGTCCAGGCCGCGATTGCCGATCATGGCGTTTTGCTCGGAAGCGCGCCGATCCTCAAGGATCTTGTGTCCCCAGGACTATTGGTGCGAGCGCTACCGCAAGGGTTAAGAACCGACATCGGCTATGACGTTGTCGCAGCGCCGGGAGCGCTAGAAACGCAAGAGGTCAAAGCTTTCATCGCCTGGATCACGGCCGAAGCCTTCTCCAGTGCAGCGCGGTGTCCTCGACTTGACCTTGCTTGAAGCTTCACTGTGGTCCACCTGATCCGCGCGTCACTTGTCGTACAGGTCGCGACTTACGCCCTCGCAGAACGCCCCCGGCGGCTGGAATGAGTTGGTCATTCGGCGATGGAGAGCCAAACCAAACATCACCGTCTACCTGTATTTGTGCGGGGTGGGAGGGCGAAGGTAATGCCATGTGCGTCTGATGCGCAACGCGGGCCCGTTCCGGCAGCGGGCGCACGCGTGGAGAGTTCTTTATACCCTTGAAGGCAGCCATCAGGGCAGTGCGTATTCTTTTGCCCGCATGGAGGAATGGAAAGTTTGTCTCGCTCCATCGATGTCGTAATCGCTGGAAGTGTGGGCTACCTGTGCAAATTAAAGTGAAAGTCTGCAAAGTGCACCGAAGCAGCTCACCAAGCAATCGCAGCGAAAGACAACTTTATCCGCATCTGGTCAGTTGGGGCTTACGTTCTCGCCGCGCTCTACAAGAATGGCGGCTTTTCTTGGGTTGCGCAAACTCTCTCCCTTAGCCCTACAGGGGCCAGACCAGCAGGATCATCGGCACCGACACGGCGATCACGATGCCTTCAAGCGGCAGGCCCATGCGCCAGTAATCGCCAAAGCGATAGCCGCCGGGGCCAA
>CAZMZS010000183.1:0-3607 GCA_964570675.1 uncultured Roseovarius sp.
TGAAGTTGGCGCTGTCCTCGGTATCCGAATGCCAGCCGATCATCATGATGTCGGCAGCGCGCTCGTCGTATTTGGGCCAGTATTGCGCCTTGGGCATGGTGGTGAGGTCGATCTTGATGTTGATCTTGGCCAGCATCGCCGCCGACGCTTCGCAGATCTTGAAGTCGTTCACGTAGCGGTTGTTGGGGCACATCATGGTGGCCGAGAAGCCATCGGCGTAACCGGCCTCTTCCATCAGGGACTGCGCCTTGGCCACGTCGAAACGCGGGGTCAGGTCGGGGTTGTGGCCGACATAGCCCTCGGGGGATTGCTGCGCGGCGACGGTGCCGAAGCCCTTCATGATCTTTTCGACGATGCCTTCGTTGTTGATGGCATAGGCGATTGCCTGGCGGACCTTGGGATCGGCAAGCGCCTCGTTGCGCGTCTGGTTCATCTGCAGGGTGATGATCCGGGTGCCGGTCATGGTCACGAGCTTGGTGTTGGGATCGCTTTCGATGCGCTCGAGATCGGTCGGCGGGACCGGCGCGATGAAGTCCACGTCACCCGACAGAAGGGCGGCGACACGGGTCGGCGATTCCTTGATCGGGGTCAGGACGGCGGTCTGCACGTTGCCGGGGCTGTCGGTGTCCCAGTAATCGGGGTTGCGCTCGAAGACGGTTTTCACGCCCTGTTCGCGCGAGGCCACGGTGAAGGGGCCGGTGCCCGAGATGTTCTGGCTGGCGAAGCTGTCGCCATGCTTGGCGATCTCGGCGCCGCCTTCCTCGTAGAAGTCCTTGTCCATCGGAAAGACATAGGTCGCGGTATGCAGCACCAGCGGGCTGGGGCCGTCCGTCTTGACCTCGACGGTCATGTCATCAATCGCGGTGACCGAGACCCAGCCGGCGAAGATGCCCTTGAAGTCGGGCGATGACTTGAGGCGCTCGATGGTCCAGACCACGTCTTCGGCAGTCATGTCATTGCCGGTGTGGAACGTGACGCCCTCGCGCAGATTGAAGCGCATGGTGGTGTCGTCGACGCGCTCCCAGCTTTCGGCAAGGCGGGCATCAAAGCCCAGCTCGCTGTTCCAGCGCAAGAGAGGGTCGAAGACCATATGCGACAGCTGAAGCGTGCCGCCCGAAAGCTGCTCATGCGGGTCGAGCGACACCGGGTCGGCGTCATAGGCGAAATTGAGCGTCTGCGCCGTTGCCATGCCCGTCATGCCGAGCACGAGCGCCGCAGCCGTCGCGAAATGTCTTAGAGGTTTCATTGGAGTGTCTCCCTGGTTCTTCGGTGCGGCGGTGTAATCTGCTGCCGCACCTTGCCAATGCGGCGACGTTGTCGTGATTCTGATCCCTTGTAAAGCGGTGTTGCCGTGGCGTTAGCCTCTTGAGGCGCAAGAAACCGCCTTTTTTCAATGACCTGCCGTTTTTGACCGTGTGATCAGATATGGTCACGGAACGTGATTCGCGCGCGCCGAGGGGTGCGACGGGATGTCTCGATTAAATGTTGATAAAAAAACTCAGGAAATATTGACGCGCCGCGTGGCCCGGCATAGAGAAATGGCGGGCAGGGCGGTGTCACGTCGGCCCGCATGAAAGGCAACCTTTCACAAGGACAAGACCATGACCAATAGGCTGAAACTTCTGACCACCGCTGTGGCGATCCTGATGGGCGGCATGATGGCCGCGACGGCGGATGAGACGGTATCCCATTATGCGCCCGAACCATCCGAGACTCTTGAGCAGGCGGTCGCGACCTTCGTCAGCCACAACCGCAAGCTGGCCGAAGTGCTGCAGCGCGAGCCGATGACCATTGCGGATATGGAGGCGGTGCATGAGCTTACCTATACGCTTGAGGTCGCGCTGGCGCGTATCAACGCGGAGCTGGGCGCGCTGCCGGAGGTTCTGGAACGGGTCCACAAGACTTCCGAGGGCGACGACCCCGCCGCGCTGCGCGCCGCGTCCGAGGTTTACTTGGCACAGGCCGCGACCCTCGACAGGTAGGGGCGCGGTTGTGTCGGGCGCTGCCGGGCGAGGCCGCATGAGAGTTGCCAGAGATTGACCTTTGCCGCTGCAGTCAATACTGGATCAAAACACTCGGATTAATCAGCCAAGAGCGCCTGAATGTCGGAACGCCTGCTGCATCGCCTGGCCTGGGTCGCCGTGATCCTGTGCGTCGCGCCCATCGTGGCGGCGGCGCTGGCAGCGTTCACCGGCGATCTGGAGACCTGGCGCGAGATTCTGTCGTCGGTGCTGCCGCGCTATGCGCGCACCACGCTGGCGCTGGTCGCGATTGTCGGGGTCTCGACGGCGGTTCTGGGCAGTGTCACCGCGTGGCTGGTGACGGTCTACCGCTTTCCCGGTGTGCGGCTGCTGGAGGTGGCGCTGGCGCTGCCGCTGGCCTTTCCGGCCTATGTGCTGGCCTATGCCTATACATCCTTGCTGGATCACCCCGGCCCGGTGCAGACGCTCCTGCGCGATCTGACAGGCTGGGGACCGCGCGATTACTGGTTTCCGGAAATCCGCAGCCTCGGCGGCGCGGCCCTGATGCTGACCATCGTGCTTTACCCTTATGTCTACCTGCTGGCGCGGGCCTCGTTCCGGCAGCAATCGGCGAATGCCTTTCTGGTGGCGCGCACGCTGGGGCGCTCGCCGATGAAGGCGTTCCTGCGCGTCGCGTTGCCGATGGCGCGCCCGGCCATTGCGGGGGGCGCGTTGCTGGCGGTGATGGAAACCATCGCCGATTATGGGACGGTCGCGTTCTTCAATGTGCAGACCTTCGCGACCGGCATATATCAGGCGTGGTTCAGCCTTGGCGACAGGGCCGCAGCGGCGCAGCTTTCGCTGTGCCTGCTCAGTTTCGCGCTGTTGCTGGCGGGGCTTGAGCGCGCGCAGCGCGGCAAGGCGCGCACAGCCGGGCGCGGCGCGCGGTTCGAGACGATGGAGCGCCCCCGCCTGCGCGGGCTCGCGGGCTGGCTGGCGACGGCATTTTGTCTGGCGCCGGTGCTGCTGGGGTTCATCGTGCCGGTGGTGATGCTGACGGTGATGGCGGTGGGATCGGGGCAGAACCTGTTTGACGCGCGTTACCTGAGCCTCACGCAGAATTCCGTCCTGCTGGCCGGTGTCGCGTCGGTGCTGACGGTGATCGGCGCGATCCTGATCGGGTTTCGCGCCCGCACACGGCCCGACCGGCGCTCGCGCCTCATGGTGGTGGGTGCGGGGCTTGGATACGCGGTGCCGGGCGGGGTGATCGCGGTGGGGCTGATGGTGCCGATGGCAGCGTTCGACAACCTGATCGACCGGGTGATGGAGGCGCAGTTCGGCATCGACACGGGGCTTTTGATCACGGGGTCGATCTGGCTGATGGTGACGGCCTATTTCGTGCGTTTCATGGCGGCCGCGCTCAATGCGTTCGACAGCGGGATGGCGACGGTGCCGATGCATTACGACGCGATCGGGCGCTCGCTGGGGCAATCGGGGCCGCGCCTCTTGTGGCGGGTGCATCTTCCGGTGGCGCGCACCAGCGTGCTGACGGCGCTGCTGATCGTTTTCGTCGACGTGATGAAGGAACTGCCCGCCACGCTGATCCTGCATCCGTTCAATTTCCAGACGCTGGCGGTGCAGGCGCA
>CAZMZS010000184.1:0-3568 GCA_964570675.1 uncultured Roseovarius sp.
CCGCGCCCTCGCCGCCGGCCAGCGTGTCGCTGCCCTCGCCGCCTGCAAGCGTGTCGTCGCCGTCGCCGCCCGTCAGGCTGTCGTCACCTGCGTCACCGTCCACGAGATCGTTGCCGGAATCGCCCGCAACCGTGTCGTTGCCATCACCGCCGCTGACCGTATCGTCATCGGCCCCGCCGCCGACGAAATCGTTGCCATCGCCGCCACTCAGAACGTCATTACCGGAGTCGCCCACGACCACATCGTCGCCCGCTTCGCCCGACAAGCTGTCATCGCCAGCGCCGCCATCGACGTAATCGTTACCTTCGCCGCCGTTGATGGTGTCATTGCCGTCCACGCCACGCAGGACGTCATCGCCATCTCCACCTTCGACCAGGTCATCGCCAATGCCCGCATCGACCGAGTCGTTGCCCGGACCTGCAAGCACCGTATCATTGCCAAGACCCGCATTGATGCCATCGTTGCCCGCACCCGCGTCGATCACATCGTCCAGCCCGTCCGTGCCGTCGATCTGATCGCCATCCGCGTCAGTAAAGCCCACCGGCATGTCGTCATCGCCCGGTGTACCATCCACGATACCGTTGCCATCCGTCAGGATGGTTTCGATCTGGCTGAAGGTCAGCGTCTCGCCGGTGGCAACGACCGTCACCGTGCCGCTGGTCGCGCCCGCATCGGTGGCATCGGCCGTCTGGTCGATGGTCACCTGGCCAAGGCCACGCAGATCCAGCACGTCATTGTCGAGCGTTTCGTCGGGGCCGTTGCCGCCGATGATCACATCGTCGCCCGCTTCGCCGGGGTTGGAGATCAGGAAGGTATCGTTACCACCCTCGCCGTACATCGTGTCGGCCCCGAGACCGCCGTCGATGGTGTCGTCACCCTCTCCCGTCACGAGTTCAGAGGGAACGCCCGCCGGGGTCAGCGCCAGCAGCTGCACATTGTCCAGCCCCACGCCGATATTGTCCTCGACACCGCGACCCTGGAATTCCAGACGGTCGCTGCCGTCGCCCGATCCCGCCTCGACAGTCAACTGGATCGTCTCGAACTCGGCCTCGCCGATATTGGACGGGTCGATGGTCGCGATCAACTCGCCGCCGAAGAACACGTCCACCACGTTCTCGTCCGGCCCGTCGGTCGCGGTCAGGTCAGCGCTGTCCGTCACGTCGAAGCGCAACGCGTAGCTTTCCCCATCGACCAGGTTCTGCACGTCCTGACCGATCCGGATGTTGCCGGGCGAACCCTCGAGGTCGAGCGCATTCAGACCGTCGCTGGCCGCCGGATCAAGCTCGGGATTGACGTTGTAGACCTCGATCCGCGCGTTCGGATCGGCAGTTGTCCAGCCGGGGATCGACCCGGTCCCGGCAAAGCCGAGCGGATCGGTCGCAAGCCCTGTGACATCCTCGAACGATCCGTTGACCAGAAGGTTGATCGGGTTGCCACCCTGCAGCGATCCGTCGCCGTAGATCACGTCATTGCCCGCGCCGCCGTCGATGGAATCGTCGCCGCCCTGACCGAAGATCGTGTCATTGCCCTCGCCGCCCAGCAGCGTGTCATCACCGCCAACGCCATTGCCGCCAACGCCATTGCCGCCACCGCCCGTGACCGGCGCGCTGCCGTCGAAATACACATTCGCCAGATTGGCGTAGTTCACATCCGGGCTCGTGTCCGTGCGCCCGAGGAACGTGTAGGTCTCGCTGGTGTCGATCGGCGCATCCGAAACGAAGCCGACGGGGTCGTTGCCGTCCAGTTCGACGGCATAGATATTCACCAGATCGCCGGACGAACTTTGCAGCGAATAGGCGTATTCCGGCGTCAGGCGCTCGCCCGCCGACCCGAAAATGCCGTTCAGCGTCACCGATTGCGACAGGTCCTGGCTGCCATCGCCGTCATTGAAACGGCTATCGCCGTCATTGATCCCCACGGCGGTCGGCGTCGCACCCGCATTGAAGCTCAGGGTCGAGCCGACGACATCGTCCTCACCCGAGGTATTGTCGGGGAACGGGTTGTCGTTGCCCGGCGCATTCGTCACCGAGATATCCGACAGGTCCCACACCAACAGCGTCTGATCCGCGCCCGCAACCGGGCCGACGGCGATCTCGCCCGTGTCACCCGTGCCACCGCCCGATCCGCCCGCAAGGTCGCTGTCGCCGTAGATCAAATCATCGCCCGCGCCGCCCTCGATGGAATCCTCGCCCGCGCCGCCGAAGACCGTGTCATCGCCCGCGCCCGCGAACACCGCGTCATTGCCGCCAAGCGCGTCGACGATATCGTCATCAGGCCCCGCGCCCGGCTGGACAGCGTCGCCCGCGTCGATCATGTCGCCATCGGGGTCGCCCATATACCCTGCGTCGATCAGGTTCGCGCTCTCATCGCCCGACACGACGCCATCCAGGTTCTGCCCCGCGCGATAGCCTGCGTCGATTTCGCCAAGTGTCTGGCCCTTATCAAGGTGAAGCTGATCCGTCCTGCCCGTCGCCTGATCCCCGTCACTGTCGGCACTGAAATCGCCGACATCCTTTTCCACCAGCGTCTCGTTACCGATCGCAGTGGGAAACTGAATTGAATAGGTGCCTGAGGAAAGACCCGTGAACTCATAGTTGCCGAACGCATCCGTCGTGGTGGTGGCCTTCACATTGCCATGTGCGTCCAAAAGCGTGATCAGCTGCCCGGCGATGCCCGGCTCGAACGCGCCGGCGCCGTTGATCTCCGTATTGTCGGCATTGGTATCGTGGTACACCCGGCCCAGGATCGCAGAGTTCTTCGGATCGAACAAAAAGGTCATAGTCATACTCCTTTACGCGGGCCGACATCACAGACAGGCAAGCCGCTACACCTTCCACATCCCGACGGTCAGGCGACGCTGCGGAGAGACGGCGACCGGCACAATGACCCTGAATTCGCTAAGAGGAGGTGTTGGCAGTTCACACGCCATCAGGACGCAGCTTCTGCTGCATCCAGTGCACTCGTCCGGCGCGGCCCGACGATCACACACCCCCACGTCTTGCGACATGGACCTTGTGCGGTCGCCCCCTTGACCAGCAAACATCGCCCCCCAGTTGGGCTTGTCTTGTTTTAGACAGAGAGGCGCGTCCAAAAAAGTGAAATTTGTCCGAAAACTGACAACATATTGTTCCGAAGCCGACGAAACTGGGATTTCCGTCATATTGCCGACAGTCAAAAACACCCAATCGTTTCCTTAAAGGATACAATCAGCGTCGTTCAACACCTCAATAAAATATGGAATTATGGCCGATATTCGGCCAGTTGATGGTTAATGCAGCGCCACGCTTCTGTTTCCAAAATGGCAACAGGGGGAAAATGGCAGAAATATGGTCATACTTGCGTCGCCCCCCATGGAGCGCCCTTTCACGTGGCATCAATTCACCCAGTTTCCGCTGACCGGCCACGAATCGGAAACAGCCGCGACCGAATCGCAGCATGCTGTCGGCTTTTCGACATAATCGTCTTTCCGGGAATTTCTGGTGCCCAAGGCGAGACTCGAACTCGCACGGTATTGCTACCGGGGGATTTTGAATCCCCTGCGTCTACCATTCCGCCACTTGGGCCCGGT
>CAZMZS010000185.1:0-3555 GCA_964570675.1 uncultured Roseovarius sp.
CCTCGAGCACGTCGGCGCCGGTGGCATAGGCGCCGGTCTTGCCCTTCTTGCCGCCATCAAGAGCCATTTCATCGAACAGGATCTCGCCCAGCTGCTTTGGTGAGCCGACATTGAACTTGCGCCCGGCCAGTTCGTGGATCTCTTCTTCGAGCTGAGCCATTTTCTGGGCGAACTTGCCCGACATGCGGCTGAGCGTGTCGCGATCGACCTTGACGCCGTGGCGCTCCATCTGCGCCAGAACAGGCGAAAGCGGGCGTTCCAGCGTCTCGTAGACGGTGGTGACCTTTTCGCGGTGCAGTTGTGGCTTGAACGAGAGCCACAGGCGCAGGGTGATGTCGGCATCCTCGGCGGCATATTTCACCGCCTCGTCAATCGGCACCCGGTCAAAGGTGATGGCGGATTTGCCACTGCCCAGAAGGGTCTTGATGGGAATAGGCGTGTGGCCGAGATAGCGCTCGCTGAGCGTGTCCATGCCGTGGCCATGAATGCCGGCATTGAGCGCATAGGACATCAGCATCGTATCGTCGAACGGGGTCACGGCGATATCGTGGCGCGCGAAGATCTTGGCGTCGTATTTCATGTTCTGCCCGATCTTGAGGATCGAATCATCCTCGAGCACGGGTTTGAGCGCGGCCAGCACGGCATCGAAGGGCAGCTGCCCCTCGGCCAGCGCATCGGTGCTGAAGAGATCCTCGGCCTGCCCGTCGCGGTGCAGGAGCGGGATGTAACAGGCCTGTCCAGGCACGACCGCCAGCGAAATGCCCACAAGTTCGGCCTGCATCTCGTTGAGCGAGGTGGTTTCGGTATCGACCGCCACATGGCCATGGGCATGGATGCGCGCGATCCAGGTTTCCAGCGCCGCCATGGTCGACACGTGCTCATAGGCGTCAGGCGCGATGGCGGGCCATTCGGGCGCCGACGCGGACGGATCGGCGCCCGCCGGGTCCGTATCGGGAATGACGGGCGCTTCGGCTCCGAGCCTGTCGGCGATGCGTTTGGACAGGGTGCGGAATTCCATTTCGCTCAGGAACCCCAGAAGCGTGTCGGGATCGGGGTCGCGCAGTTCCAGATCGTCCAGCGTGAAGTCGAGCGGCATATGGCAATCGAGCTGCACAAGCTGGCGTGAGAGTTCGATCTGGGCGCGGTTCTCGATCAGGGTCTGGCGGCGCTTGGGCTGGGGGATTTCCCCGGCGCGGTCGAGCAGCGCATCGAGGCTGCCGAATTCGTTGATCAGAAGCGCCGCCGTCTTGACCCCGATCCCCGGCGCGCCGGGCACGTTGTCGACGCTGTCGCCTGCCAGCGCCTGCACATCGACCACGCGATCGGGCCCGACGCCGAATTTTTCCTCGACGCCATCGGCGTCGATCAGGCGGTTCTTCATCGCGTCGAGCATTTCGACTCCGCCGCCGACAAGCTGCATGAGGTCCTTGTCCGAGGAGATGATCGTCACGCGGCCACCCGCATCGCGCGCCTGGCAGGTGAGCGTGGCGATGATGTCGTCGGCCTCGAAACCCTCGATCTCCTTGCAGGCGATGTTGAAGGCCTCGGTGGCGCGTCGGGTCAGCGGGATCTGCGGGCGCAGGTCCTCGGGCATGGCTTCGCGGTTGGCCTTGTACTGGTCATAGAGGTCGTTGCGGAAGGTGTGGCTGCCCTTGTCGAAAATCACCGCGATATGGGTCGGAGCGTCGGCGCTGGCGCTGTTGCCGTCGATATAGCGTTGCAGCATGTTGCAAAAGCCCGACACCGCCCCGATCGGCATGCCGTCGGATTTGCGCGTCAGCGGCGGCAGCGCGTGATAGGCGCGAAAGATGAAGGCCGAGCCGTCGATCAGGTGAAGATGGCAGCCCTTGCCGAATGAATTGCCCATGATCGCCCCCGTTGAAATGTCCTGCGGGGACGGTATTGCCATGAAGTGCCGCGCGCTTCCAGCGCGAACCTGCCGGGACGGTATGGGGGCGCTGCCCCCGTCGCCGCAAGCGGCGACTCCCCCGGAGTATTTCGGGCAAGATGAAGCCCGCTCAGGCGCAGGGCGGCGTGGGTTCCTGACGCTCAATGGCGATCAGCCGTTCGAGCCGGGAATCGGAGAGCGCACCAAGGGTGGCGGTGCGCCCGATCACCAGCGCGGGTGTGCCGAAGAAGCCGAAGCGACGGGCAAGATCGGCGGTGATGGCAAGCTGGCGGGTGACGCCGGGGTGATCCATGTCGGCGATGAGACGGTCGGGGTCGATGCCGGTATCCTGCGCGAGGCGGCGCAGATAGGCGGGGTTCGGCACGAAGGAGCTGTCCATCATCCGGGAGTGGAACGCATCATAAGCCCCCTGGCGCCGGGCGGCCAGGGCGGCGCGCGCGCCGAGCGTCGAATCGGGGCCGAGCAGCGGCAGTTCATGCCAGGTCAGCGAGATGCCGGATGTCTGCGCCAGCGCGGCAAGCCGGGGACTGAGGCGGCGGCAGAAGGTGCAGCGGTAATCCGAGAAATAGGCGACAGGCACATCCCCGGCGCTGCGCGTTTCAGTGAAGAGGAGGTCACAGACCGAGAGGCCGGGCGCCGCATCAAGCGCCCCCTGCCCGCCGAGACCGGCCAGAGCATTGGCGGGCGCGCTGGGCGCGCCCCGTTCCCGGCGAAAGCCCGGCAGGCCGGGAATCGGGTCGAAGGCCACCTTGGGGTCGAACATGGCGGCAAGGCGTGGCCAGGCGGCGACGCCCAGCGCAGTCAGCACGACCGAGGCCGCACCGGCCATCAGGACATCGCGGCGATCAGGCAGCGGACACCTTGTCCTTGAAGTCGTGGTGAATGTATTTGCAGTCGCAATAGGGGCATTCGACGAAGCCCGTTGCGGGCGGGATCGAAAGCCATACGCGCGGGTGGCCCAATGCGCCTTCGCCGCCGTCACAGGCGATGCGGTAGCTGTCGACGATCCGGGTTTCCGGGGCTTTCGTCACCATCTGGCGTTTCCTTTTGACGACATTTCCACTAGGTCCGATTATGAGCGATCGGGCAGGCAGGGGCAAGGGGAGCCATGGGCGAGAACGCCATCGAAATCCGCGGACTGGAAAAGACTTACGGCGCAAGCAAGGGCAGCCCCGCCAAACCGGCGCTGAAGGGCGTGGACCTGGATATTCCGGCCGGGTCGGTCTTTGGCCTGTTGGGGCCGAATGGCGCGGGCAAATCGACGCTGATCAACATCCTGGCGGGGCTGGTGGTGAAGACCGCGGGGCGCGTCACGATCTGGGGGTTCGATCAGGATGTGAACCCGCGCCAGAGCCGTGCCTCGATCGGGGTCATGCCCCAGGAGCTGAACCTCGATCCCTTCTTCACCCCGCGCGCCGCGCTTGAGGTGCAGGCGGGGCTTTACGGTGTCCCCAAATCGCAGCGGCGCAGCGACGAGATCCTGGCGCTTGTGGGGCTTGAGGACAAGGCCGAGGCCTATGCGCGCACCCTGTCGGGCGGGATGCGGCGGCGGCTGTTGCTGGCCAAGGCGCTGGTGCATCAGCCCCATGTCCTGGTGCTGGACGAGCCGACGGCGGGTGTCGATATCGAGCTGCGCCAGATGCTGT
>CAZMZS010000186.1:0-3550 GCA_964570675.1 uncultured Roseovarius sp.
GCCGCGCGGGCTATCAGACCTGCCTGTCGGGCAAGATGCATTTCGTCGGCCCCGACCAGTTGCACGGCTTCGAGGAACGCCTGACCACCGATATCTACCCCGCCGATTTCGGCTGGACACCCGATTACCGCAAGCCCGGCGAGCGGATCGACTGGTGGTATCACAACCTTGGCTCGGTGACCGGCGCCGGGGTGGCCGAGATTTCCAACCAGATGGAATATGACGACGAGGTCGCCTATAACGCCACCCGCAAGATCTATGACCTCGGGCGGGGTCATGACGCGCGGCCCTGGTGCCTGACGGTCAGCTTCACCCATCCCCATGACCCTTATGTGGCGCGGCGCAAATACTGGGATCTCTACGAGGATTGCGCGCATCTCGAACCCGAGGTGCCGGCGATGGCCTATGAGGATCACGACCCTCACTCGAAACGCATCTTCGATGCCAATGACTGGCGCTCATTCGATATCACGCCTGACAATATCCGCCGCGCGCGCCGCGCCTATTTCGCCAATATCTCCTATCTCGATGACAAGATCGGCCAGATTATGGAGGCCCTTGAGGGCACCCGCCAGGAGGAGGACACGATCGTGCTGTTCGTGTCGGATCACGGTGACATGCTGGGTGAGCGGGGCTTGTGGTTCAAGATGTCCTTTTATGAAGGCTCGTCGCGCGTGCCGCTGATGATCGCCGCGCCGGGAATGGAGCCGGGGCGGATCACCGACCCGGTCAGCAATGTCGATGTCTGCCCCACCCTTTGCGATCTGGCGGGCGTCTCGATGGAGGAGGTCGCGCCCTGGACCGAAGGGCAATCGCTCGTCCCCCTTGGACAGGGGGCCGCGCGCGGGGCGCCTGTGGCGATGGAATATGCCGCAGAGGCCTCTTACGCGCCGCTCATCTGCCTGCGCGAGGGGCGCTGGAAATTCACGCGCTGCGCGCTCGATCCCGATCAGCTTTTCGACCTCGAAGCCGACCCGCATGAGCTGAACGATCTCGCGGCGGACCCGGCCCATGCCGAGACGCTGGCGCATTTCGATGCGATGGCGCGCGCGCGCTGGGATCTCGATGCCTTCGACGCCCAGGTGCGCGAAAGTCAGGCGCGCCGCTGGGTGGTCTACGAGGCGCTGCGCAAGGGGGGCTATTACCCCTGGGATTACCAGCCGCTGCAAAAGGCCAGCGAACGCTACATGCGCAATCACATGGACCTCAACATGGTCGAGGAAAACCAGCGGTTCCCGCGCGGGGAATAGCCGCTTCATCTTGCCCGAAATACTCCCGCCGGAGGCGTCATGACCTATCCGACCCAACCCAAGGCCAGCCATTTCGTGAATGGCCGCTACCTCGAAGATACCGCCGGTGCGGCGATGGAGGTGATTTGCCCCGCCACAGACGAGGTGATCGCCATACTGCACGAGGCCACGCCCGACGTGATCGACCAGGCCCTGACCGGGGCGCAGGCGGCGCAGGTGGAATGGGCGCGCCTTTCGGGGATGGAACGCGGCCGGGTGCTGCGCCGCGCCGCCGATATCATGCGCGCGCGCAACCGCGATCTCTCGATCCTGGAAACCCGCGACACCGGCAAGCCCTTGCAGGAAACGCTGGTCGCCGATGCCACCAGCGGCGCCGATGCGCTGGAATATTTCGGTGGGCTCGCGGGCAGCCTCACGGGCGAGCATGTGCTGCTGCCGGATGGCGACTGGGGCTATGCGATCCGCGAGCCGCTGGGCGTCTGCGTCGGGCTGGGGGCGTGGAACTATCCCACCCAGATCGCCTGCTGGAAGGGTGCCCCGGCGCTGGCCTGCGGCAATGCGATGGTCTTCAAACCTTCCGAGACAACCCCGCTTTCGGCGCTGAAACTGGCCGAGATCCTGCTTGAGGCAGGCGCGCCTGCGGGCCTTTTCAACGTGGTGCAGGGTGCAGGCGGCGTCGGCGGCCCGCTGGTCGAGGATGCCCGCGTCGCCAAGGTCTCGCTGACAGGATCGGCGGCGACCGGGCGCAAGGTCTATGCCGCGGCGGCGGCGGGGATGAAGCATGTCACCATGGAGCTTGGCGGCAAGTCGCCGCTGATCGTGTTCGACGACGCCAGCATCGAGGATGCGGTTTCGGGCGCGATCCTGGGCAATTTCTATTCCTCGGGGCAGGTCTGTTCCAACGGCACGCGGGTCTTCGTGCATCGCAGCGTTGCCGCCGAGTTCCTTGAGCGCCTGAGCATGCGCGTCGCCAATGCGGTGATCGGCGATCCGTTGGACGAGGCCACCAATTTCGGCCCGATGGTCAGCGAGGCGCAGTTGCGCATCGTACTGGGCTATATCGAAAAGGGCGTGGCCGAGGGCGCGCGGCTGGTCTGTGGCGGTAATCGGATCGACCGCCCCGGGGCCTGGATCGAACCCACCGTCTTCGCCGATGTGCGCGACGACATGACCATCGCACGCGAGGAAATCTTCGGCCCGGTTCTGAGCGTGCTGGAATTCGACGGTGAGGACGAGGTGATCGCCCGCGCCAATGCCAGCGAATACGGCCTGTCGGCGGGTGTCTATACGCGCGATCTGCAACGTGCTCACCGGGTCATCGGACGGCTGCGCGCGGGCAGCTGCTTCATCAATTCCTATAATGACGCGCCGGTCGAACTGCCCTTCGGCGGGGTCAAGGCATCCGGCGTGGGGCGCGAGAATTCCAAGGCCGCCATCGCGCATTATTCACAGCTCAAATCCGTCTATGTGCGCATGGGCGAAACCGAAGCGCCGTTTTGAACCGCCGCGCCGGAAGGAAAGTCGAGATGGAAGCGGATTACGTCATTGTCGGAGCGGGCAGCGCGGGCTGTGCCATGGCCTATCGTCTGGCCGAGGCGGGCCGCTCGGTGCTGGTCATCGAACATGGCGGCACCGATGCGGGGCCGTTCATCCAGATGCCGGGCGCGCTTTCCTATCCGATGAACATGCGCCGCTATGACTGGGGCTATCGCACCGAACCCGAGCCGCATCTGGGCGGTCGGCGGCTGGCCTGTCCGCGCGGCAAGGTGATCGGCGGCTCAAGCAGCATCAACGGCATGGTCTATGTGCGCGGCCATGCCCGCGATTTCGATCATTGGCGCGATCAGGGGGCCGAGGGCTGGGGCTATGCCGATGTGCTGCCCTATTTCAAGCGCATGGAAAATTGGCATGACGGCGGGCACGGCGGCGACCCCGAATGGCGCGGCCATGACGGCCCGCTGCATGTCGCGCGCGGGCAGATGGCCAACCCGCTGACGCGCGCCTTTGTCGCCGCGGGCGGGCAGGCCGGATATCAGCTGACCGACGACTATAACGGCGAGCAGCAAGAGGGGTTCGGCCCCTTCGAGATGACCGTCTGGAAGGGGCGGCGCTGGTCGGCGGCGAATGCCTATCTGCGCCCCGCATTGAAGCGCGAGAATTGCACCCTCATGCGCGCGCTGGTGCGCAAGGTGGTGATCGAAGAGGGCCGCGCCGTGGGCGTCGAGGTTCTGCGCAAGGGACAGCGCGAGGTGGTGCGCGCGCGCGCCGAGGTGATCCTTGCGGCCTCGTCGATCAACTCG
>CAZMZS010000187.1:0-3550 GCA_964570675.1 uncultured Roseovarius sp.
GATGCGGCGCTGGATTATGCCTCGGTCGGGTCGGACTTCTTCTTCCAGCTGGTGTTCGTGGCGGCGACCGCGTCGATCGTGTCGGGTGCGCTGGCCGAGCGGATCAAGCTGTGGCCGTTCCTCGCCTTCGTGGTGCTGCTGACCGGCGTGCTTTACCCGATCTCGGGCTCCTGGCAGTGGGGCGGCGGCTGGCTGTCTGAAGCCGGCTTCTCGGACTTCGCGGGCTCGACCGTGGTGCACTCGGTCGGCGGCTGGGCCGCTCTGGCGGGCGCCATCGTGCTGGGGCCGCGCCTTGGCAAATACGACAAGGAGGGCAAGGTCCACCCGATGCCCGGTTCCAACCTGGCGCTGGCGACATTGGGCACGTTCATCCTGTGGCTGGGCTGGTTCGGCTTCAACGGCGGCTCGCAGCTGGCGATGGGTACGGTGGGTGACGTTTCGGACGTGTCGCGCATCTTTGCCAACACCAACATGGCCGCTGCGGCCGGTGCGGTGACCGCGCTGATCCTGACGCAGGTGATGTACAAGAAGCCCGACCTGACCATGGTGCTGAACGGCGCGCTGGCTGGTCTGGTCTCGATCACCGCCGAGCCGCTGGCCCCGACCCTGTTCGGCGCGCTGTGGATCGGTGCCGTCGGTGGCGTGATCGTGGTCTTCACGGTGCCGCTGCTGGACAAGCTGAAGATCGACGACGTGGTCGGCGCGATCCCGGTGCACCTGTTCGCAGGCATCTGGGGCACCATCGCGGTTGTCTTCTACAATGGCGACGCGAGCCTTGGCACGCAGCTTCTGGGTATCGCGGCTTACGGTGTGTTCACCTTTATCGGCAGCATCGTGGTGTGGTTCATCCTCAAGGCCATCTTCGGCATCCGTGTCGATGAAGAGACCGAGATCAACGGTCTGGACATGGGCGAATTGGGGATGGAAGCCTATCCCGAGTTCTCCAAGGGCTGAGCCCGCCTCGCTGGGATAACTCTTGCAAAACCGGCCCGGGCGTTCGCGCCCGGGCCTTTTTCATGGGCGGATCAGCTATTGACCTGCTGCGGCGCGCCGGTGGCGAGGTTGGTGCCGACATAGGGCTTTTTCGCCTGTTTCCACGCCGCAAAGCCGCCTTCCATATGGGCGATCCGGTCGATCCCGGCCTCGATGGCGGCGCGGGACACCTTTTCGGAACGCACGCCCGAGCCGCAATGGAAGATGATCTGCTTGTCCTTCTGCCCCGGCAGCTTGTGGGCGTTGAAGAACGGCATCGGCAAGAGCAGCGCGCCCTCGACATGTTCGAACATGTATTCCTGCGGGGTGCGCACGTCGATCAGCACGATTTCATCGCGCGCCCATGCCTCGGCCACGTCTTCGACGGTCCATGTCTGGAATTCGGCAGAGCCGATCTTTTCGGTTTTCATCGCGTTTCCTTTCAGTCCTTGAGTGGCGGTTCAGAACCGGTTGGCTGGGATCTTGAAATAGCTGTTCCCGTCATTCTCGGCATCGGGCAGGCGCCCGCCGCGCAGGTTGAACTGCAGGGCATAGAGAATCCGCGCAGGCAGGCCGAGCGTGGCGTCGCGATCGTCGCGGGTCTTCATGAAGGCCTCGCGGCTGACGCCGCCGCCCACATGCGGGTTGTTGGCCCGGTGATCGGCGGCCGTGGCCTCCCATGCGGGGTCCTGGCGATCACCCACGGGGGGATAATCATGGCCGACGAAAAGGCGCGTGCTGTCGGGCAGCGCGAGAATCGCCTGAAGGCTGTCGTAAAGCTCGCTGGAGGAGCCGCCGGGGAAATCGGCGCGCGAGGTGCCGACATCGACATGCATGAAAGTGTCATGCACGAAGGCCGCATCATCGCCCACGACATAAGTGATCGAGCCAAGCGTATGACCCGAAGAGAGCATCACCCGCACATCGAGATCGCCCAGCTTGAAGCTGTCGCCATCCTTGAACAGGCGGTCGAAATCGCGGTCGGGATCGAACACGCCGGGGGTGTTGTAGAGCCGCTCCCAAAGTTTGGCGATGTCGCGCACGCGCGTTCCGATCGCGGTGGGCGCGTTCAGCTGTTCCTTGAGCCATGCCGAGGCCATGAGGTGATCGGCATGGGGATGCGTGTCGAGTATCCACTCCACGCTCAGCCCCTCGTCGCGCACGAAATCAACGATCTCCTGCGCGCTTTTGGTCGTGATACGCGCCGAGGCCGGGTCGAAATCGAGCACCACGTCGATCAGGGCCGCCTTGCGGGTGGCCTCATCGACGACGACATACTGGATTGAGCCGGTGGCCGGGTCGTGAAACCCTGTCACGGTCGGTGAATTTGGACCCTGCGAGGCGCTGGTTCGGCTGAACATTGCATTTCCCTTCCGTCGTTGCGTTAGCATTCACATAATTGAATGCGATGTCATGCCAAGCCATGACAGTCAAATTCTTGCCACTGACAGCGCGCGCCGCCAACAGGGTTCTGGCAGAATCGCAGCCACACATGCTAGGTATTGCGGCATGAACACGCCCCGCCCCAATATAAGCCACTCTCCACCCGTCATTCGCCAGCTTGACGATGCCGCGATCAATCGCATCGCCGCTGGCGAAGTGGTGGAGCGCCCGGCCTCGGCCGTCAAGGAACTGGTCGAAAACGCGCTGGATGCGGGTTCGCGGCGCATCACGGTCGATTACGCGGATGGCGGCAAGACCCTGATCCGCGTCACCGACGACGGCTGCGGCATTGCGCCTGATGACCTGCCGCTGGCGCTGTCGCGCCATGCCACTTCGAAGATCGACGGCTCGGACCTGCTGAATATCCACAGTTTCGGCTTTCGCGGCGAGGCCCTGCCAAGCCTTGGTGCGGTGGGGCGACTGAGCATCGCGTCGCGCGTGGCGGGCGGGGATGCCGCCGAGATCTCGGTGAGCGGCGGACAGATGGGCAAGGTGAAGCCCGCGGCGCTGAATGGCGGCACGATCGTTTCGCTGCGTGATCTGTTTCACGCCACGCCCGCGCGGCTGAAATTCATGCGCACGGACCGGGCAGAGGCGCAGGCGATAAGCGACGTGCTCAAACGGCTGGCGATGGCGGAGCCCTATGTGGGTTTCACCCTGCGCGACATTTCGGGCGGCGGCGAGGGGCGCGTGACCTTCCGCGCCGATGCCGAGTCGGGCGATATGTTCGATGCGCTGCACGGGCGGCTGGCGCGCATTCTGGGCAGTGACTTCGCGGATAACGCGCTGAGGATCGACGCCACGCGCGAGGGGTTGCACATGACGGGTTATGCCGCGCTGCCGACCTATTCGCGCGGATCGGCGGTGGCGCAATACCTGTTCGTCAATGGCCGCCCGGTGCGTGACCGGATGATGATCGGCGCGCTGCGAGCGGCCTATATGGATGTGCTGAGCCGTGATCGCCACCCGGCGGCGGCGCTGTTCATCAATTGCGATCCGGTGCTGGTGGATGTGAACGTGCATCCGGCGAAATCCGAAGTGCGGTTCCGCGATCCGGGGCTGGCGCGGGGGTTGATCGTGTCGGGGCTGCGCCACGCGCTGGCCGAGGCCGGGCACCGGGCCTCATCGACCGTGG
>CAZMZS010000188.1:0-3452 GCA_964570675.1 uncultured Roseovarius sp.
AACCATCCGCTGGATTGCCCGATCTGCGATCAGGGCGGTGAATGCGACCTGCAGGATCAGGCGATGGCCTATGGTGTCGATTTCAGCCGCTTCCGCGAGCCCAAGCGCGCGGTGGATGATCTGGACCTCGGCCCGTTGGTGGAAACGCATATGACGCGCTGCATTTCCTGCACACGCTGCGTGCGCTTTACCACCGAAGTCGCGGGGATCGCCCAGATGGGCCAGACCGGCCGGGGCGAGGATGCCGAGATCACCTCGTATCTGGGCGAGACGCTGGACAGCAATCTGCAGGGCAACATCATCGACCTGTGCCCGGTTGGGGCGCTGGTCTCGAAACCCTATGCCTTCACGGCACGGCCCTGGGAGTTGAGCAAGACCGAGACCATCGACGTGATGGACGCGCTTGGCTCCAACATCCGGGTGGATACCAAGGGGCGCGAAGTGATGCGCATCCTGCCGCGCAACCATGACGGCGTGAACGAGGAATGGATTTCCGACAAGACGCGGTTTGTCTGGGACGGGCTGCGCCGCCAGCGGCTTGACCGCCCCTACATCCGCGAAAACGGCAAGCTGCGCGCCGCCACCTGGGGCGAGGCGCTGGAAAAGGCGGCTGAGAAGATCAAGGGCGCGGGCAAGCTGGCCGGGCTGGTGGGCGATCTGGCCCCGGTCGAGGCGGCCTTTGCCCTCAAGCAACTGGTCGAGGGGCAGGGCGGCAACGTCGAATGCCGCACCGATGGCGCACGCCTTCCGGCGGGCAACCGCTCGGGTTACGTTGGCAATGTCGCTATCGAAGAGCTTGATACCGCCAAGGAATTCGTGCTGATCGGCACCAACCCGGCGATCGAGGCCCCGGTGCTGAACGCGCGTATCCGCAAGGCCTGGATCAATGGTGCCAATGTCACGCTGGTCGGTCCGGCGGCCGATCTGACCTATGAGCACAGCCATGCAGGGACCGGGCGCGATGCGCTTGCCAAGGTCAAGGCGGGCGAGGATGCCATCGTGATCGTCGGGCAGGGCGCTTTGAACGAGGCCGATGGCGCGGCCGTGCTGGCGGCCGCTCAGACGATTTCGGGCCGGGTTCTGGTGCTGCATGGCGCGGCCGGACGGGTCGGCGCAATGGATGCGGGCTGCACGACCGAGGGCGGCATGGAGGCCGCCATCGACGGAGCGGACGTGATCTACAATCTTGGTGCCGACGAGATCGACATTCAGGATGGCCCCTTCGTGATCTACCAGGGCAGCCATGGCGACCGCGGTGCGCATCGCGCCGACGTGATCCTGCCTGCTGCCGCCTATCCCGAAGAGCAGGGCCTGTTCGTCAATACCGAGGGCCGCCCGCAACTGGCGCTGCGCGCCAGCTTCCCGCCGGGCGAGGCCAAGGAGAACTGGGCGATCCTGCGCGCGCTTTCGGGCGAGATGGGGCAGGCACTGCCCTATGATTCGCTGATCCAGCTGCGCAAGGCACTGGTGGCCGAGGTGCCGCATCTGGCGAAGGTCGACCAGGTGGTGGAAAATGAGTGGCAGCCGCTGCCCGAGGGCAAGTTGGGCAATGCCGATTTCCGCCCTGCGATCCGGGATTTCTATCTGACCAACCCGATTGCCCGCGCCAGCGAGCTGATGGCCGAGCTGAGCGCGAATGCGAAGGCGCGCCAGCAAGCGCCGGTGGCTGCCGAGTGATGGCGCGCGCGTTGCTCATATCATCGGTCTGGCTGCTATGCGCCGGGGCCGTCTCGGGATGCGAGACGACCGATCCGTCGCGCGTGGGGTTCAGCCCCGATTACCGGGGGGTCGAGACCCGTCTGCTGGGCGACGATCTGGTCAGTTTCAAGGTGACCATGTCCGGCGCGCGCGACCGCGAGGATGTGAGCCGCTATGCCGATTGCGCCGCGGCGCAATACACGCTGATCCGGGGCTACGGATTTGCACGGCATTTGCGCACGAATATCGACGAAGCGGGTGGTATCTGGCACGGCGATGCGGTTTATACGATCTCGTCTGCGCTGCCCCGGGGATTGAAGACGATGGACGCAGAAGTCGTCGCCGCCGATTGCGCGGAAAACGGAATACCGATGGTGTGAGGACCTGATGGCTGACTTCTTTACAACCCCGTTCGGGATCGCGGTGATCATCGTGGCGCAATGTCTTGCCGTGGTGGGTTTCGTGATGATCTCGCTGTTGTTCCTGGTCTACGGGGACCGCAAGATCTGGGCCGCAGTCCAGATGCGCCGGGGGCCGAACGTGGTGGGTGTCTTTGGGATCCTGCAATCGGTCGCGGATGCGCTGAAATACGTGGTCAAGGAGGTGGTCGTTCCGGCGGGTGCCGACAAGGCGGTGTTCATGTTGGCGCCGTTGACCAGTTTCGTGCTGGCGATCCTGGCCTGGGCGGTGATTCCGTTCAACGAAGACTGGGTTCTGAGCGACATCAATGTCGCCATCCTTTTCGTTTTCGCGGTTTCCTCGCTTGAGGTTTACGGCGTGATCATGGGCGGTTGGGCGTCGAATTCGAAATATCCGTTCCTTGGATCGTTGCGCTCGGCGGCGCAGATGATTTCCTATGAGGTCAGCATCGGGTTGATCATCATCGGGGTGATCATTTCGACCGGGTCGATGAATTTCGGGTCGATCGTCGCGGCGCAGGACACGGCATACGGCTTTTTCGGCTGGTACTGGCTGCCGCATCTGCCGATGGTGTTCCTGTTCTTCATCTCGGCGCTGGCCGAAACCAACCGACCGCCCTTTGACCTGCCCGAGGCCGAATCCGAGCTGGTGGCGGGCTACCAGGTGGAATATTCGGCAACGCCCTTCCTGTTGTTCATGGCAGGGGAATATATCGCGATCTTCCTGATGTGCGCGCTGACGTCGCTGCTGTTCTTCGGCGGCTGGCTGTCGCCCATTCCGGGCCTGCCGGATGGCGCGCTGTGGATGGTCGGAAAGATGGCGTTTTTCTTCTTCATCTTCGCGATGATCAAGGCGATCACCCCGCGTTACCGTTACGATCAGCTCATGCGGATCGGCTGGAAGGTGTTCCTGCCGCTGTCGCTGGCATGGGTGGTCATCGTGGCGTTCCTTGCGAAATTCGAAGTGCTTGGCGGCATGTGGGCCCGCTGGGCGATTGGAGGCTGAGCCATGGCGAACATAGATTACGGACGCGCGGCGGGCTATTTCCTGCTCAAGGATTTCTTCAACGGTTTCCGGCTGGGCCTGAAATATTTCTTCGCGCCCAAGGCGACGCTGAACTATCCGCATGAAAAAGGCCCGCTCAGCCCGCGGTTCCGCGGTGAGCATGCCTTGCGCCGTTATCCCAACGGTGAGGAGCGCTGCATCGCCTGCAAGCTGTGCGAGGCGATCTGCCCGGCGCAGGCGATCACCATCGACGCCGAGCCGCGCGACGATGGCAGCCGGCGCACCACGCGCTATGACATCGACATGACGAAATGCATCTATTGCGGCTT
>CAZMZS010000189.1:0-3442 GCA_964570675.1 uncultured Roseovarius sp.
AGACACAGCGCAACCCGTGGGAGGTGTTTGCAGAAACCCACCCCGTGGGCACCGAGGTCGAGGGCGAGGTCAAGAACATCACCGAATTCGGTCTGTTCATCGGCCTGCCCGGCGAGATCGACGGCATGGTTCACCTCAGCGACCTGAGCTGGGACGAACGTGGCGAAGACGCGATCCAGAACTACAAGAAGGGCGATGTCGTCAAGGCCGTCGTCTCGGAAGTGGATGTCGAGAAAGAGCGCATCTCGCTTTCGATCAAGGCGCTGGATGGCGATCCCTTCGCCGAGGCTGTCGGCGGCGTGAAGCGCGGTTCGATCATCACCGTCGAGGTGACCTCGATCGAGGATGGCGGGATCGAAGTGCAGCATGACGGATTCAAATCCTTCATCCGCCGCTCCGACCTCAGCCGCGACCGGTCCGAACAGCGCCCCGAGCGCTTCTCGGTCGGCGACAAGGTTGACGTGCGCGTCACCAATGTCGACTCCAAGAGCCGCCGTCTGGGTCTGTCGATCAAGGCACGCGAAATCGCCGAAGAGAAAGAGGCCGTCCAACAGTATGGCAGCTCGGACTCGGGCGCATCGCTGGGCGACATTCTTGGCGCGGCCCTCAAGGGCGACGAGGACGACAAGGGCTGAAGCGAACGCTTCGAACCCGAGATCAAGTGGAACGGCCCCGCCTCATCGCGGGGCCGTTTTGCATTCAGCCCCGGGGCGCGGGCGCGCTTTCCCTTTGCGAATCAACAGCTTTGCTGCGGTGCAACATATCGCGCACCCCGGCAGTCCGGTCACGTCCCAGCCCGGCGCGGCGCGCGTTTTTTCATCTTAAAGGCGAAAAATGAACGGATTCCGGGCCAAAGGCACAAGTGTTTCTGTTTCGATTTTTTTCGATAGTAACTATAGTCCTCGGGACTGCCGCTTGCGCCAAGAACCAGAAAACCCGGGGGAGTGCCGATGATCCGGTCGGAATTGATCCAGAAAATTTCAGAAGAGAATCCGCATCTTTACCAGCGAGATGTCGAGCGTATCGTGAATACGATCTTCAACGAGATAACCAACGCCATGGCCAACGGAAGTCGCGTGGAGCTGCGCGGCTTTGGCGCTTTTTCGGTAAAGAAGCGGGATGCGCGCACTGGTCGCAACCCGCGCACCGGGGAATCGGTGCATGTCGAAGAAAAACATGTACCCTTCTTCAAGACCGGCAAACTGCTGCGTGACCGGCTGAACGGGAAGTCCTGATGCGTTATATCCGCTATGCTTCGATTGCCATCTTCGCGGTGGCGCTGATCCTTGTGGCGCTGGCCAATCGCGGCCTTGTCGCGGTCAAGCTGGTACCGGATGAACTGGCGGGGCTGGCCGCGCTCAACCCCAGCCACGAGGTGCCGCTGTTCGTCGTGATATACGGCGGAATAGTCGCCGGGCTGGTGATCGGATTCATCTGGGAATGGATCCGAGAGCATGGCGAACGTGTTGCCGCCGCCCGTCAGGCCCGCGAACTGAGCGCTCTGCGCGCCGAGGTCCGCCGCCTCAAGGGCGAAAAACACGAGGGCAAGGACGAGGTTCTGGCCCTGCTTGACGAGGCGAGCTGAGCGCCGCCATGTCAGCCGATACCAAGGTGAAGATCTGCGGGTTGACCGACCCGGCCGACGTGCCCGCCGCGATTCTGGCGGGGGCGTCCTATGTTGGCTTCGTGTTCTTTCCAAAGTCGCCCCGCCACCTGCAACTTGAGGAGGCCGCCTTCATGGCCGCCGCGGTGCCCGAGGGGATCACCCGCGTCGCGCTTCTGGTCGATCCCGATGATGCGCTGCTGGATGAGCTGGTGGCTCAGGTGGAGATCGACATGCTTCAGCTGCATGGCCACGAAACGCCCGCCCGCGTCACCGAGGTCAAGGCCCGCACCGGGCTGCCGGTGATGAAGGTGGTGGGCGTGGGCGATGCGACCGATCTGACCCAGATCGGATTCTACGAAAAGGTCGCCGACCAGATCCTCGTGGATGCCAAGCCGCCCGAGGGGGCAGACCGGCCCGGCGGAAATGCCATGCGTTTTGACTGGACGCTGCTGAGCGGGCGGCGCTGGACCAGGCCCTGGATGCTGGCTGGTGGGCTCAGGCCCGACAACGTGGCCGAGGCGATACGCCTGACCGGGGCGCGGCAGGTCGATGTGTCGTCTGGGGTGGAAAGCGCGCCAGGGATCAAGGACCCTGAAAAGATGCGCGCCTTCATTGACTCGGTGCGCGGCGCCACAGAGGATTGATCGCATCCGCCAACAACAGGAGAAGGATGCGACATGGCCGGGCAGGCGAGTGATGATCTCAGTGATGTCTATGGCGCCAAAACGCCGGAAGACGCGCGCCGGATTTACGACGACTGGTCACAAAGCTATGACGCCGACAACCTGAAAAAGGGTTTCCGGCTGCCATCGCTTGGCGCGGCCATGCTGGCGCGGCATCTGGGGCCAAGCGAGGGGCCGATCCTGGATGCGGCCTGCGGCACCGGGCTGGTGGGGGAAACGCTGGGCGTGCTGGGCTATGAGACGATCACGGGCTGCGATCTTTCGGAGCGCATGGTCGCCGCCGCCAAGCGCACCGGCGTTTATACGGTGCTTGAAACCGCCAACATGGCCGAGAGCCTTCCCTTTGAGACCGACAGCTTTGCCGCCTTCACCTGCATCGGCGCATTCGGCCCCGGCCATGCGCCACCCGAAAGCCTCCATGAGCTGGCCCGCGTGACTCGGCCCGGCGGGATCGGGGTCTTTAACCTGATCAGCGCCACATGGGAGGAGCAGGGCTTTCCGGCGGTGATCGACGCGCTGACGGATGCGGGCCGATGGGAACAGGTGCAGATCAGCGCGCCGTTTCGCCCCTATCTGCTGGGCGAGCCGGGGCTTTGGTCGCGCCTGCATGTGATGCGGATGCGCTGAGCGCTGATTTTCGCTGGAAAACCGCACCTGCGTCCCATATTGAACACAAGGATCAACGCCCAGACGGGAAGGCACGCAGCGATGAACGATCTTTTCAACTCTTTCATGACCGGACCCGACGAAAAGGGCCGGTTCGGCGATTTCGGCGGGCGCTTCGTTTCCGAAACCCTGATGCCGCTGATCCTGGAGCTGGAAGCGCAATACGAGCACGCCAAAACCGACCAGTCCTTCTGGGACGAGATGCACGATCTGTGGACCCATTACGTGGGGCGGCCCAGCCCGCTTTACTATGCGGACCGGCTGACCAAGCATCTGGGCGGCGCCAAGGTCTATCTCAAGCGCGACGAACTGAACCATACCGGCGCGCACAAGATCAACAACGTGCTGGGGCAGATCATCCTGGCGCGGCGCATGGGCAAGGACCGGATCATCGCCGAGACCGGCGCAGGCCAGCATGGCGTGGCCACCGCGACGGTCTGCGCCAAGTTCGGGCTGAAATGCGTGGTCTACATGGGCGCGCATGACG
>CAZMZS010000190.1:0-3380 GCA_964570675.1 uncultured Roseovarius sp.
AGGGCGTCGTAGATTGCGGCGTGGGTGTTGCGCGAGGAGACCGCGTCGCCGATGCGAAAGAGCTGGAAGGCGCCATCGGGGTTGGGGGCGAGTGTCTGGGGCGTGCCTGCGATCAGGGCGTCGTAATCGACCTCGCCGAGATTGGATGAATGCGGGCGCAGGTCGAAATAGAGATCGTCGAGCGGCCGTGTGCCGTAGTTGACCACGATCTGATCGACTTGGCGCTGGCGCGTCACGGTGTCGTAATCGCTGCCGATCTCGGCGCGCAATCCGTTGCCGTCGCGATGCGCTGCCAGAAGGCGCCAGGTGACGGTGAAGGTGGTGTCCAGCTTTTGCAGCGCGCGCATGTAGGGGGTCAGCGACATGCCCATGACTTCGGGGGAAAAGCTGCGGTCGGGGGTCATGATCTCGACCTTGCCACCGGCTTGGGCAATGAGCTGCGCGGCCTGAAGGGCGGCATTGTCGCCCGCCTCGTCATGGATCAGCACATTCTGCCCCGGCTGCGCGTCGCCCGAGAGGATATCCCATGTTGATACCACAAGGTCATTGCCCGTGCGCAGCATCCCGGTATGGGGCAGCCCGCCGGTGGCGATCACCGCCACATCGGGCGCGGCGGCAATCACGGTGTCGGCTTCGGCGAAGGAATTGAAATGGAAGCGCACGCCGAGGCGTTCGCATTCAGCCATGCGCCAGTCGATGATCGAGATCATCTCGCGGCGGCGCGCGGTTTGCGCGGTCAGGCGGATCTGCCCGCCGGGGTCGTTGGCGGCCTCGTGGACGACCACCTCGTGGCCGCGTTCGGCAGCGACGCGCGCGGCTTCCATGCCTGCAGGCCCCGCGCCCACGATCACCACGCGCTTGCGCCTGTCCGCCGCGGGAATCACATGCGGCTGGCTCAGCTCGCGTCCGGTGGCCGGGTTGTGGATGCACAGCGCCGCGCCCCCCTGGTAGATCCGGTCAAGGCAGTAATTCGCGCCCACGCAGGGGCGGATGCGGTCTTCTTCGCCGGCCATCACCTTGCGGATGATATGGGGTTCGGTGATATGGGCGCGGGTCATGCCGACCATGTCGAGCTTGCCGCTTTCGATGGCGTGGCGCGCGGTGGCGACATCGGGGATACGCGCGGCGTGGAACACCGGCACCTGCGCCTGGGCGCGGATCTCGCCGGCGAAATCCAGATGCGGCGCGCTGCGCATGCCCTGAACCGGGATCACGTCGGTCAGGGCGGCATCGGTTTCGATATGGCCACGGATCACGTTGAGGAAATCCACGAGGCCACTGGCCTTGAGCCGCCGGGTGATTTCGAGTCCGTCCTCGCGGGTGATGCCGTTTTCGAGCTGCTCGTCGGCGACATAGCGCATCCCGACGATGAAATCGGGGCCGACCCGGTCGCGGATCGTCTGAAGCACCTCGATCGCAAAGCGCATCCGGTTGTCCAGATCGCCGCCATAGGGCGCATCGAGATCGTTGAGCCGCGGCGACCAGAACGCATCCATGAAATGCCCGTAGGATTCCAGCTCGATCCCGTCGAGCCCCGCCGCCTGCATGCGTTCGGCGGCATCGGCGTAATCGGCGATGATGCGGGCGATATCCCATTCCTCGACCTTCTTGGGAAAGGCGCGATGGGCGGGCTCGCGTTCATGGCCCGGCGCGACCGAGGGCAGCCAGTCGCCCTTGTCCCAGCGGGTTCGCCAGCCCAGATGCGTCAGTTGGATCATCACCGCGCAATCATGGTCATGGCATTCATCCGTGAGTTTCTTCATCCAGCCGACCACCTCGTCCTTGTAGGCGAGGATGTTGTTGAAGGCAGGCGGGCTGTCCCTTGAGACCACCGCCGATCCGGCGGTCATGGTCAGCGCCACGCCGCCGCGCGCCCGTTCCACGTGATAGGCGCGGTAGGCGTCCTTGGGCAGGCCGTCTTCGGCATAGGCCGGCTCATGCGACGAGATCAGCACGCGGTTCTTCAATGTCAGATGCTTGAGCCTGTAGGGCTGTAGAAGGGGATCGCTGGACATGGGCTGGCCTTCCGAATCTGGTGTCGTGCCCGCGACGTTGAAAAAACTATACACTCATGTCAAGTATGGCGACATCGGTGTATATTTTGAACGGGGTCGCATGGCCCGCTGATCGTCGGGGGGTGCCATGAGCGCAGGCAAGGACAGTGGCTGGCGCGGGTCGCGCGAAGTCTGGCTGCAGGCGGCGCTTGGCGCGTTGATCGGGCGCGGTGTGGGCGGCGTCAAGATCCAGCCGCTGGCCAGCGGGCTGGGGCTTTCGCGCACCAGTTTCTACTGGTTCTTCAAGGATCGCGCCGATCTTCTGGAGGCCCTGCTGGATCACTGGGAAGAGACCAATACCCAAAGCCTGCTGGCGGCCGCAGCGGCCTATGGCGCCAGTGCCAACGAGGCGGTGCTGAACGTGATCGCCTGTTTCATCGACGAAAGCTGTTTCGATCCCCGGCTGGAATTCGCCATTCGCGGCTGGGCGCTGCAATCGGATGCGGTGATGGCGCGGCTCAAGGACGCCGATGCGCGCCGCATCAATGCCTTGCAGGCGATGCTTGAGGGGCACGGCTATGGCCCGCAGGACGCCCATGTGCGTGTCAGCACGCTGTATCACGGGCAGATCGGCTATATCTCGATGCAGGTGCGCGAGACCCTTGCGACGCGGCTGGAAAGGGTGCCGTTCTATGCGCGCATCTATACCGGCACGCCCGCCAGCGACGCGGAAATGGCGCGTTTCCTGGCGCGGTTCGATCGCGCGGCGGGGCAGGACGGGCAGGCGCCGGGCGCGTCCGCCTAGCTGGTTGTCCAGGTCGGGTGAAAACGGCCCGCGGGCGAGAGGGTGAAGATCTCGCAGCCATCCGACGTGACGCCGATGGAATGTTCGAACTGCGCCGAAAGCGACTTGTCGCGCGTCACCGCTGTCCAGTCATCGGCCAGCACCTTGGTTTCGGGGCGCCCCAGGTTCACCATCGGTTCGATGGTGAAGAACATGCCTTCTTCCAGCACCGGCCCGGTGCCCTCGCGGCCATAATGCAGCACGTTGGGGGGCGCGTGAAACACCCGGCCAAGGCCATGCCCGCAGAAATCGCGCACGACGGACATGCGGTTGCCTTCGACGAAGGTCTGGATCGCGTGCCCGATATCGCCGAAGGTGTTGCCCGGCTTCACGGCCTCGATCCCCTTCATCAGCGAATCATGCGTCACCTCGATCAGCCGCTCGGCCTTGCGGTTCAGCTTGCCGGCGACGAACATGCGGCTGGTGTCGCCGAACCAGCCATCCACGATCACCGTCACGTCGATATTGAGGATATCGCCGTCCTTCAGCTTCTTGTCGCCGGGGATGCCGTGGCAGACCACGTGATTGACGCTGATGCAGCT
>CAZMZS010000191.1:0-3361 GCA_964570675.1 uncultured Roseovarius sp.
TTTTCAACGGCATGTTCGCTGTCGCCGCCATCGGTTCGATGATGGCGCTGGCGGGTGAAGGGCGCGGCGCGCGCGAAGGCACGCGCATGGGCCTTTGGGGCGCGGCGCAAGCCATCGCTGCGGGGTTCGGCGGGCTGATCGGCGCCGCCGCCGTGGATGTGATGCGCGTGGCATCGGGGCAGGACGCCGCAGCCTTCGGCGCGGTTTTTCTGGCCGAAGCAGCCCTTTTCGTGCTGGCGGCTCTTATGGCCATGCGGGTGATCGAGCACCGCCAGGGCCGCAATGCAATTATCGTTCCGGGGGAGTGAGTCATGGCAGAATATGATGTCGTCGTGGTGGGGGGCGGACCCTCCGGGGCCACCGCCGCCGAGGATCTGGCCCGCTCGGGCCAAAAGGTGGCGCTGTTGGACCGGGCCGGGCGGATCAAGCCCTGTGGCGGCGCCATCCCGCCCCGCCTGATCGCGGATTTCGATATCCCCGACGATCTTCTGGTCGCCAAGATCACCACCGCGCGGATGATCTCGCCCACCGGGCGCCGAGTGGATATTCCGATTGAGAATGGTTTTGTCGGCATGGTCGATCGCGAGGATTTCGATGAATTCCTGCGCGAGCGGGCCGTCCATGCAGGGGCGGTGCGGGTGACGGGCACGTATCTTCGGATCGAGCGTGACGAAAACGGTCCTGCCGTGATCTGCCGCGACAAGGCCAGCGGTCAGGAAATCCGGCTGACAACCAGGCTGGTGATTGGTGCGGATGGCGCGCGTTCAAACGTGGCGCGCGACGAGGTGCCGGGCGGCGACACCATCCCCTATGTGATTGCCTACCACGAGATCATCGAGGCTCCCGAAGCCGTGGGCGATTATCACCCGGACCGCTGCGACGTGATCTATGATGGCCGCATCTCGCCCGATTTTTATGGCTGGGTTTTCCCGCACGGGCGAAAGGCCAGCGTGGGCATGGGGTCGCTTGTGCGCGAGGTCGATCTGAAAAAGGCGACGGCCGATCTGCGTGCGGCCAGTGGCCTGACCGATTGCCCGACCATCCGGCGCGAAGGCGCGCCCATCCCGCTCAAACCGCTTGAGCGTTGGGAGAACGGCAAGGATGTCGTGCTGGCCGGGGACGCCGCCGGGGTCGTCGCGCCCAGTTCCGGCGAGGGGATCTATTACGCCATGGCCGGTGGTCGCGTGGCGGCCACCGCCGCGGCGGCCTGTCTGACCTCGGGGCGCGTGCGCGATCTGCGCCTCGCCCGACAGCTTTTCATGCGCGAGCACAAGACCGTCTTTCGCGTCCTCGCCTCGATGCAGGGCGCCTATTACAAATCGGACGAACGGCGCGAACGCTTCGTGTCGCTGTGTCATGACATCGACGTGCAGCGCCTGACATTCGAGGCTTACATGAACAAGAAGCTGGTCCGCGCCCGTCCCATGGCGCATCTCAAGATCGGGTTGAAGAACCTTGCGCATCTCACGCGGCTGGTTCCGGCAGAATATACATGACCCGGCTTGCACCGACGCCGGACCGACATGATACCGACATGATACCGACCTGGGTCGGCGGCGATCTCGTGGCCGTCGAAAAGCTGCAAGCGCATCGTGAAGGGTTGCGGCACAAGGCGGTCTCGGTCTTCGTGATATGCGGCGATGAGATGCTGCTCCAACGCCGCGCCATGGGCAAATATCACACCCCCGGCCTCTGGGCGAACAGCTGCTGCACGCATCCCCATTGGGGCGAATCGCCCGAGGCCTGCGCGGCTCGCAGGCTGGACGAAGAGCTGGGTCTCAAGGCGTTGCCCTTGCAGTATCGCCAACAGGTGGAATACCGCGCCGATGTGGGCGCGGGCCTTATAGAACACGAGGTTGTCGATATCTTCGTGGCCCGCATACGGGGGCGAATTCCCGTCGCGCCCAACCCCGACGAGGTGATGGAGGTGCAGTGGGCCCGCATGGCGGATCTGGAAAAGCTGATCCGCCAATACCCGCATGAGTACACCCCATGGCTGCGCATCTACCTGGAGGATTACGCAGAGCAGATTTTTGCCTGATCTGCCGGGTGTCAATCTTCGCAACATTGATGTGTGTCAATTAAACTAGACACCAGCTGTGTCAAGCTGGTGGTGTCCAAAGGAGGCACCCCATGCGACTTGTCCTGATTCACCCGAACTATCACTCCGGCGGCGCCGAAATCGCGGGCAACTGGCCGCCCGCATGGGTGGCTTATCTCGCCGGGCCGCTCAAGGCGGCGGGATACACCGATATTCACTTCATTGATGCGATGACCCACGACATTGGCGAGGACGAGCTTTTCGCCCGCATCCAGGCGCTCAAGCCCGACATTGTCGGCGCGACCGCTATCACCCCCTCAATCTACAGGGCCGAACGCGCTCTGGAACTTGCAAAGAAAGCCGCGCCCGACGCGATTACAGTACTCGGCGGGGTCCATGCCACCTTCATGTTCAAGCAAGTCCTCTCCGAGGCGCCCCATATCGACGCGATCGTGCGCGGCGAGGGAGAGGAGGTATTTCTTGATTTCGTGCGCGCGGTGGAAGATGGCCGCTGGCTAAAAGACCGCAAGAAAATCAAGGGCATCGCCTATACGGACCAGACGGAAATCGTGGCCACCCCGGCGGCGCCCACGGTGAAGGATCTGGACGGAATCGTCCCCGATTGGTCGATACTCGACTGGGAAAAATACATCTACATCCCGCTCAACACGCGGCTGGCCATTCCCAGCCTCGCGCGGGGA
Source organism: uncultured Roseovarius sp. (assembly GCA_964570675.1). Classification (GTDB taxonomy): domain Bacteria; phylum Pseudomonadota; class Alphaproteobacteria; order Rhodobacterales; family Rhodobacteraceae; genus Roseovarius. Next base: position 2,743 of record CAZMZS010000191.1, read on the forward strand.
TGCCCGTTTACCTGTTCTTTTTGTTCGCAATGGAAATTCTGGCGCGACTATCGTGTCCGTGACCCGCAAAAGGTGGTCGACGAGATCGAGGATTTGGTGGAAAATCATGGCGTCGGTTTCTTCATCCTGGCAGACGAAGAGCCCACCATCAACAAACGGAAATTCACCGAATTCTGCGAGGAGTTGATCCGCCGCGGCCTGCCCGACCGGGTGAAATGGGGTATCAATACCCGCGTGACGGACATTCAGCGCGACAAGGACATGCTACCGCTTTGGCGGCGGGCGGGCCTTGTCCATATCAGCCTTGGCACCGAGGCGGCCGCGCAGCTCAAGCTGGACCGGTTCAACAAGGAAACCAAGGTCGAGGAAAACAAGGAGGCGATCCGCCTTCTGCGCGAGGCCGATATCTTTACCGAGGCGCAATTCATCGTGGGCCTTGAAAACGAGACCGAGGAAACCCTTGAAGAAACCTATCGCTATGCCCGCGATTGGAATCCGGATCTGGCAAATTGGACAATGTATACGCCTTGGCCCTTCACGCCGCTCTTTCAGGAGCTGCGCGACAAGGTCGAGGTGTTCGATTTCGAGAAATACAATTTCGTCACCCCGATCATGAAGC
>CAZMZS010000192.1:0-3356 GCA_964570675.1 uncultured Roseovarius sp.
CGGGTGAAGAACCCGCGCTGATCTTCGTGTTCGTGGCCGTGAATGGCTGCGTCTGCCATTGTCTGCCTCCTGCTGGTCAATTCCCTGGGGCACGATTCCCGTAACCGTGCACCCTCGTATCCATTCAGGTTTTAGAATGCCGATGCAGGGGGGGCAATGCGAGAAGTTGACCCAGATCAAATAATTTTGTCGCACCCCCCCTGCGGAATGCCTGCCGCGCGCCTGCCGCGTGGGCGTAACGGAACGCAAGCCGCCGCACCCGGTCGGGGCGCGGCGGTGAAGGGTCAGGCCCTTGAAAGACGGGCTTTTATTCGCCCGAGAAGGTGGCGAGGTAGGCCGCCACGTCCTCGCCGCCCTTGCGCAGGCGGAAGGTCATGAGCGAGCGCGCGCCGGAATCGCCGGTCTGTTCGACCAGGAATGCCTTGGGATCTTCGAGATAGGGAACCATGTTCTCCTCGTCCCAGACAAGCCCGGCTTCACCGGCGGCGACGAGGCTGTCGCCGTATTTGAAATCCTCGACGGAGCCGGCGGTGCGGCCGATCACGCCATAGAGGTTGGGGCCGGTGCGCCCGCCCCGGACGATCATTTCGCCGTCATCGGCCTGGATCATGTGGCAAGCCTTGCATTTGCGGAATTCCTTTTCGCCTTCGGCGGCATCGCCCGCGGCGAGTGCGGGGGCAGCGAGCGCCAGAAGGGCGGCGGATGCGGTGAACAATGATTTCATGTCGGCCTCTTTGCTGTGTGGCTATTTGGCTGTCGCGCGCGTCGAACCTTATTCATTAGCCAATCCGGCGCGCAGGGCAACAGTCGCAACGCCCCTTATCGGCAAATATGAGCGCATTCGCCGCAATCAACGATGCACCTGCGCGCCCGTGACGCAGGCCATGACGCAGGGCGGCGACGCAGGACAGGACCGGGGCGCGCACGCTCAGCCTTGGGGCAGGCAGATGGCGTCCAGCGGCGCGGGAAAGGCCCGCGCGAAGCTCTGATGCAGGGCCACGTCGAGGTCGCCCATGCCGACCGGCAGGCCCAGATCCACCAGGCTGGTGACGCCGTGATCGGCGATACCGCAGGGCACGATGCCCGAGAAATGCTCTAGATCGGGTTCCACATTGACCGAGATGCCGTGGAAACTGACCCATTTGCGCAGCCGGATGCCGATGGCGGCGATCTTGTCCTCGGCGGGCTGGCCACTGGCGGTGAGGGGTTTGTCGTCGCGCTGCACCCAGACCCCGACTCGCCCGTCGCGAAGTTCGCCGCGGATGTTGAAGCTGTCGAGCGTGTCGATCACCCAGCTTTCCAGTTGCTGCACGAAGGCGCGCACATCGCGGCCGCGCCGGTTGAGGTCGAGCATCACGTAAACGACGCGCTGACCGGGGCCGTGATAGGTATATTGCCCGCCGCGCCGTGTGGGATGCACCGGGAAGCGGTCGGGCGCCGTCAGATCAGCCGGATTGGCCGATGTTCCGGCGGTATAAAGCGGCGGGTGTTCCAGCAGCCAGATCGCCTCGCGCGCGGTGCCGGCAGTGATTCGCGCGACGCGCTCTTCCATCGCGGCAACGGCGGCCGGGTAGGGAACAAGGCCCGCCGAGCGGTGCCATTCGACGCCCGCGACCGTGTTCTGGAGGGTTTCGGGTGTCAACACCGGGGAATTCTCTGCGTCGGAAGGGCGGGGCGTGATAGGATGGGATTGTATTTGACGAAGAACATTACCGGAGGTGCAACATGTTTTCAAAGTCTTTCACCATGGCCGCACTGGGCGCGGCGCTGGCCATTACGCCGACAACGCGCGTTGCGGCCGATGCCGACGGGTTGGTCGGCGGAATCGTCGGTGGGATCGTGGGTGGCGCGATTGTCAATCATGCCAACAAGAACCGCCAGCAGAAGCGCACCGTCGTCGTGCGCCAGAGAAGCAGCAGCGCCTATTCGGCGGCGCGTGCCGAGCGGCGCCAGATCCAGGCCTCGCTGAACTATTTCGGCTTCAATGCCGGGGTCGAGGACGGCATCATGGGCGGCCAGACCCGCGCCGCGGTATCGCGCTATCAGGGCTATCTGGGCACGCCGACGACCGGGCAGATCACCGAATACGAGAAGAACATTCTCATGGGCTCCTATCACCGCAGCGTCGCGGGTGGGCCGGATGTGGCCCGGATCATTTCCAAGCATCGTGACGGGGTGAAGGGCGTGCTGATCGCGCAGCGCGATGGCGAAGTCGGGCGGATGTCCGGCGGCACCGGCTATGCGGGGATGCCGATGGTGGTTTCGGACGCGGTGGACGAGATCGCCGAGAGCAGCGACCCCTCGGCCGAACAGCTGTTGCAGCGCTCGGGTTTCGTGCAGCTGGCGGACCTGAATGGCGACGGCAATACCGATTACATCCTCGACACCGCCTTCAGCGGCTCGAGCTTCTGGTGCAATGCCAGCCAGTGCAAGACGCTGGTCTTCGCCTCGACGGCGGATGGCTACCGGCGCAATGACCTGTTGTTGCAGAACCCGCAGCCCGCATCCTTTGAATGCAGCGGCGGCATCTGCCGAGTGGCGTCAGAGGCGCCCGCGCCGCAGCCTGTCGCGCAGCAACCCGAGAGCGGCACGCAGATGGTGTCGGCCAGCGCCAGCGAGGCTGCACCGGCCCCGGCGGTGCCGGTGTTCAACACCGTCGCGCGGCGCAGCAGCCTGGGCACGTTCTGCAGCAAGATGAACGTCGTGATCAATGCCAATGGCGGCTATACCACCGTGTCCGACATGCAGGACCCCGAGGCGACGCTGGGCGAGCAACTGTGCCTTGTGCGCACCTATGCGATTGCGGGGGGCGAGGAACTGATCGCCTCGGTATCGGGCGCGACGCCCGAGCAGATCGCGCAGCAATGCGACGGTCTGGGCGAGGCGATGAAGGCCGAGGTGGACGCGGTGGCGCTGTCCCCGGCATCCGAGGTTCTGGCCAAGGTCAACGGCTTCATCTCCGGGTCGGGCATGTCGCCCGAGCAACTGGAGACGACGGCGCGGATCTGCATGTCGAGCGGTTATCAGACCGAGAACATGCGCACCACGCTGAGCGGCGCGCTGTTGATGGTGGCGCTGGGGCAGGCGGCTTATGCGGAACTGGTGGGGCATCACCTGGTGACGGGCTATGGCACCGTGAAGCGCCCCAAGCGCGCGGGCGAATGGTATGACATGGCGGTCACGGCGCTGGAGCAGGGGGCGACCCCGGTGGTCGCGCGGGCCGATCAGCCCGACCGCCCGGCATTGCTGCGCGCGGCGGTGAACCGGATGAATGGCGGCGGCGCCCAGCAGGGCGCGGCGGTGCCGGTCTTCACGGTCGCCGAATAGGCCTTTGCGCATCGCGGACTGGCCTGTCG
>CAZMZS010000193.1:0-3248 GCA_964570675.1 uncultured Roseovarius sp.
AGCGTGGTGAAGAGCCGCCAGTCGGCCTCGCTCACCTGAGCGCCCGCAAGGTAGCGGTTGGACGAGAGGCGCTGCTCGATCTTGTCGAGGGTCGCAAACAGCGGGGTGACCGCGTCGTCATAGGCCTCCTGGCTGGTGGCGAAACCGGCCTTGTAGACGCCGTTATTGACGTTTGAATAGACCTCGGCATTGATCGCGTCGATCTCGTCGCGCCGGTCATGGGGGTAATAGTCGTCACTGTTGCCGGTGATCGCGTCGAAGGCGTGATTGAACATGCGGATGATCTCGGCGGATTCGTTCGAGACGATGGTCTCGCGCGCCTTGTCCCAAAGCACCGGCACGGTGACGCGCCCCGACACCTTTGGGTCGGCCTTGGTGTAAAGGTCGCGCAGGAAGGGCAGGCCGTAAAGGTCGTCGCCGGTCGCGCCGGGATAATCGCTGCGCAATTCCCACCCTTCGCTGAGCATTTCGGGATGCACGACGGACAGGCCGACATGATCCGCGAGGCCTTTGAGGCGGCGCATGATCAGCGTGCGATGCGCCCAGGGGCAGGCCAGCGAGACATAGAGGTGATAGCGCCCGGATTGCGCCTTGAAGCCGCCCTCGCCCAAGGGGCCGGGGCTGCCATCGGCGGTGATCCAGTTGCGGAATTTCGACGTGTCACGCACGAATTTGCCACCTGTCGAGTCGGTGTCATACCATTCGTCGTGCCATTCGCCTTTGACCAGTTGTCCCATCATGGCCCTCCTTTCCCAAGCGAGATAGGCGGCGGGCAGGCGGGCGTGAAGCCATATGGCCGCGCATCGCCCGTGCATCGCCGCACAACGCATTTCCCTGTTTGCGTGCGGGGGCGCGGCGTCTTATAGACGAAGGGACGATGCCCGTCAGGCGGGCCGGAAAGATGTGCGGGCGCGGCCGACCCAATCCGGGGGCATTCGCGCGGCTGCGATCGTCGGGAGATCGGCGCCCTTGACGCGCCGCGACCCCCTGTTTCCGGTGCGCGACGGGCGAGTGCGAAGGAAAAGGGGAGAGACCCATGCGAAACCTGATCCGGGCTGCGGCCCTCATGGCGGGCACGCCCGCGCTGGCCCATCCGGGCCATCTGAGCGAGGTCGCGGGCCATGGTCACTGGCTGGGCGCGGCGGCGATCGGCGCGGCCATCGCCATCGGGCTATGGGCCGGTCTGCGCGGGCGCAAGGATGCCGCCGAAAACGATGCGGGCGAGGCGCAGGACGGCGCTGGCGAAGACGAGGCTCAGGAGGCATGAGCATGGAGAATGGCGCGGGCGCGGGCAAGACCGGGGTGATGATCTGCGGGCATGGCTCGCGCAGCCAGTCGGCGGTGGATGAATTCGCCACACTGGCTGACAAGCTGCCCGCCCATCTGCCCCCCGAATGGGAGGTCGAATACGGCTATCTCGAATTCGCCAACCCGGTGATCCGCGACGGTCTCGACCGCCTGCGCGACGCCGGATGCAGCCGGATCCTGGCCGTGCCGGGGATGCTGTTCGCGGCGATGCATTCAAAGAACGACATCCCGACCGTGCTCAACAGCTACGGCGCCGAGCACGGGATCGACATCCGCTATGGGCGCGAACTGGGCGTCGACCCCAAGATGGTCGCCGCCGCCGCCGGACGTATCCGCGAGGCCGTGGCCGCTGCCGACGCGGCGCAGGGCGAGGTGGCGCTGCATGACACCTGCCTCGTGGTGATCGGGCGCGGCGCTTCGGACCCGGACGCCAACAGCAATGTCACCAAGATCGCCCGCCTCCTGCAGGAGGGGATCGGCTTTGGCTGGTGCGAGACCGGCTATTCGGGCGTCACCTTCCCGCTGGTCGAACCCTGCCTTCAGCATGTCGCCAGGCTCGGCTATCGCCGGGTGGTGGTGTTTCCCTATTTCCTCTTCTCGGGCATCCTGATCGACCGCATCTACGGCTTTACCGATCAGGTCGCGGCGGCCCATCCCGATATCACCTTCGTCAAGGCGGGATATCTCGGGGATCACCCCAAGGTGCTCGAAACCTTTGCCGAACGCGTGCGCGAACAGGTCGGCGCCAACCCGCCGCCCAATTGCGCGACCTGCCAGTATCGCACCCAGATCCTGGCGGTCGGCGGTGAGCCTGCGCGCGAGATCACCCCCGAACAGCGCGCCGCCTTCGCCGCGGCGCGCGGCGCGGGCCACCCCGCCTTCAGCGACGTGCCCCCGCCCACCTGCGTGATGTGCAAATACCGCGTCGCCGTGCCGGGCTTCGAGGCCGAAGTGGGCGCGGTGCAGGAAAGCCATCACCACCATGTCGAAGGTCAGGGCGCCAGCGCGCCGGGCTCGAACGTGGCCGATTGCGCGCTGTGCGATCATTTCTGCACCGGTCTCTGCCGGCTGGAGATGCAGGATCACCACCACCATCATCACCACCACCATCATGACGGCGATCACGATCATCACCACGATCACGACCATCACCACCACCACGCGCAATATCCCCATGCCGATCACCCCTTGGGGCCTGAAAGTGCGCGCAAGACACGGGACTGACCGGGCTTCATCTTGCCCAAAATACTCCCGCCGGAGGCTCCCGGCGGCGCCAACCAGAGCAAAGGCCGATCATTGCGCCCCTATGAAAAGACCCCTTCGGCGATCTATGCCGAGAGCTTCGCCACCGTGCGCCGCGAGGCGCGGCTGGATCGCTTCACCCCCGGCATGGAGGCGCTGGCGATCCGCGTGATCCATGCCTGCGGCATGATCGAGGTGGCCGACCGGCTGGATTTCTCGCCCCTTGCCGATGCGGCGGGGCGCCAAGCGCTGGCGGCGGGGGCAAAGGTGCTGTGCGATTGCGAGATGGTGGGCGCGGGCATCATCCGCCGACACCTGCCGCAAGAGAACGAGGTGATCGTCACCCTGAACGATCCGCGCGTGGCGGGGATCGCCGCCGGGATCGGCAATACCCGCTCGGCGGCAGCGGTGGAGCTCTGGGCCGATCATCTTGACGGCGCGGTGGTGGTGATCGGCAATGCGCCGACCGCACTTTTTCATCTTCTGGAACTCCTGGACGAGGGCGCGCCGAAACCGGCGCTGATCCTGGGGTTCCCGGTGGGGTTCGTGGGCGCGGCAGAAAGCAAGGCGGAACTGGCCGCCCGTCCGCGCGGATGCGATTTCGTGACCCTGCGCGGGCGGCGCGGGGGATCGGCCATGGCCAGCGCCGCGCTCAACGCGCTGGCGGCGGGGCTGCCCGAGGACAGATCATGAGCGCG
>CAZMZS010000194.1:0-3194 GCA_964570675.1 uncultured Roseovarius sp.
CGATTACACCACCACCGCCAATGCGCAGATCTGCCTTCTGGTTCAGGTGGAAACCATGGCCGGGATTGACGCGCTTGACGCGATCCTCGCGGTTGACGGGGTGGATGGCGTATTCATCGGCCCTTCGGACCTTGGCGCCGACATGGGCTATCCCGGCGACAGCAATGCCGACGCGGTGCAGCACGTGATCCGCGACGCGCTTGAACGCATCGCCGCATCCGACAAGGCCGCGGGTATTCTTGCCACCGATCACGACACCGCGCTGACCTATCGCGACTGGGGCGCGCAGTTTCTGGCGGTCGGGGTCGATGTGGTCCTGTTCGCACAGGCCGCGCGCGCCCTGATGGCGCGCTGGCGCGATGACTGAGCGCCACCTGCTGGCGGATGTCGGCGGCACCAATACCCGTGTCGGCCTGGCCGACGCGCGCGGCGTGCTGCCCGACACGGTTCGCTCCTATGAAAACGCCGGCTTCGACGGGCTCGCACCGCTTCTTTCGGCTTATCTCGCCGAAACCAAACCCGGCCCGATCGACGCGCTCTGCGCCGGTGTGGCGGGGCCGGTGCGCGACGGTGACGCGCAGCTGACCAATCACGACTGGTTCATCGCCGCCGCCGACCTCGCCGCCACAACCGGCGCCGCGCGGGTCCATCTCATCAACGATCTTCAGGCGCAGGGCTACGCGGTTGATGATCTGCCGCCCGCGGCGCTTGTGCCGCTCTTTGACGGCGCGCCCCCGCCCCCCGACGCCCCCCGCCTTGTCCTTGGCCTTGGCACCGGCTGCAATGTCGCCGTCGTCCACCGGCGCGGCGAGAACCTCTTCGTGCCGCCCGCCGAATCCGGCCACTCCGCCCTTCCGCACATGGCGGACGCGCAGGCAAACGCCCTGATCCGCCACTTGGCTCAAACCCACCCCCATCACCCGATCGAGGCGGCGCTTTCGGGTCCGGGGCTCATGCGCATTCACCGCTGGCTCGGGGGCGCCGCTCTCAGCTCGGCGCAGATCGTGGCCGCGCATGGCGACGGCACCGACCCGCGCGCCACTGAAGCCCTCACGCTGTTTGCCACGATGCTCGGGGCGGTCGCGGGCAATCTTTGCCTGCATCACCTGCCAATGGGCGGGCTTTACCTGATCGGTGGCACGGCGCGCGCCATTGCGCCCCATCTTCGCGACCTCGGATTCGCGGCGCATTTCACCGCGCGCGGGCCTTACAGCGCGATCATGCGGGACATCCCCGTCACCCTGATAACGGACGACACCATCGCCCTTGCGGGCTGTGCGCGTCACCTCAGGCAATCAGCGCGCTAGGCCGGTGCACAGGCCCTTCCCCCGCCTTGCGCGCTCTGCCATAATGCACGCCAACCCATAAAACCAAGAGCAGAACCGCATGGCCGACGATCTTCTTTCAGCGACCGAACATTCGGATTACGACGCCTCCTCGATCGAGGTGCTCGAAGGGCTCGAACCCGTCCGCAAACGCCCCGGCATGTATATCGGCGGCACCGACGAGCGCGCCCTGCACCACCTTGTCGCCGAGATCCTCGACAACTCGATGGACGAGGCCGTCGCGGGCCATGCCAACCGGATCGAAGTGGAACTGCACGAGGATTATTCGCTGACCGTGCGCGACAACGGGCGCGGCATTCCCATCGACCCGCATCCCAAGTTCCCCGGCAAATCCGCGCTCGAGGTCATCCTCTGCACGCTCCATGCGGGCGGCAAGTTCAGCGGCAAGGCCTATCAGACATCGGGCGGCCTGCACGGGGTCGGCGCCTCGGTGGTCAACGCGCTGTCGGATTCCATGGTCGTGCAGGTCGCACGCAACAAGGAACTCTACGAGCAGCGCTTCTCGCGCGGCAAGCCGCTCGGCCCGGTCGAAAAGATCGGCCAGGCGCCCAACCGGCGCGGCACCACCATCACCTTCCACGCCGACGAACAGATCTTCGGCTCCCACCGTTTCAAACCCTCGCGGATGTTCAACTCGATCCGCTCCAAGGCCTACCTTTTCAGTGGCGTCGAAATCCGCTGGAAATCCGCGATCGAAGATGGCGACACCCCGCTCGAGGCCAGCTTCCACTTTCCCGGCGGGCTCTCGGATTTCCTCAAGGAAACGCTCAACGGCGCCTCGACCTATGCCGATAAACCCTTTGCCGGCACGGTCGAATTCCAGGAACGCTTCGGCACCCCCGGCAAGGTCGAATGGGCGATCAACTGGACGCCCGCGCGCGACGGCTTCCTGCAAAGCTATTGCAACACCGTGCCCACCCCCGAAGGCGGAACCCATGTGGCCGGGTTCTGGGCCGCGATAGTCAAGGGCATCAAGGCCTATGGCGAGCTGGTGAACAACAAGAAGGCCGCCAACATCACCCGCGATGACCTGATGACAGGCGGCTGCGCGCTTGTCTCCTGCTTCATCCGCGAACCCGAATTCGTCGGCCAGACCAAGGACCGGCTGGCCACGACCGAGGCCCAGCGGCTGGTGGAAAACGCCGTGCGCGACCATTTCGACAACTGGCTGGCGGCCGATACGAAATCCGCGGGCGCGATCCTCGATTTCCTCGTGCTGCGGGCCGAGGAACGCCTGCGCCGCCGCCAGGAAAAGGAAACCCAGCGCAAGACCGCGACCAAGAAACTGCGCCTGCCCGGCAAGCTGGTGGATTGCTCATCCAATGTGCGCGACGGCACCGAGCTGTTCATCGTCGAGGGCGACAGCGCCGGCGGCTCGGCCAAGATGGGCCGCGACCGCAAGACCCAAGCGCTCTTGCCGCTGCGCGGCAAGATCCTCAACGTGCTGGGGGCGGCCAGTTCGAAACTCGGCTCCAATCAGGAAATCGCCGATCTGACACAGGCGCTTGGCGTCGGGCTTGGCAGCAAGTTCAACATCGACGATCTGCGCTATGACAAGATCATCATCATGACCGACGCCGATGTGGACGGCGCGCATATCGCCTCGCTTCTGATGACCTTCTTCTTCACCCAGATGCGCCCGATGATCGACGCGGGCCACCTTTACCTGGCCTGCCCGCCTCTCTACCGGCTGACGCAGGGCGCGAAACGGGTCTATTGCCTCGACCAGGCCGAGCGCGACGCCTGGATGGAAAAGGGCCTTGGCGGCAAGGGCAAGATCGACGTCTCCCGCTTCAAGGGTCTTGGCGAGATGGACGCCAAGGACCTGAAAGAGACCACCATGGACCC
>CAZMZS010000195.1:0-3180 GCA_964570675.1 uncultured Roseovarius sp.
AGTCGTGATCGGCAAGCCGGGTCAGCATCCGCGCGGCCAGAACCTGCGTGGCGGGATCTTCGGACCACATCGCCGAGGCAAGGCCGCGCCAGTGGTCGGGATCAGGGGTGCCGTCGATCTGCCCGGCGCAGGTGGCACAGATTTGCGCGCTAGCGCCTTCGGGGCCGCCGGGGACGGGATAGGCGGCAAGGGGCGTGTCGGCAGAGCAGAGCGCGCAGGGCATGGCAACGGGTCCGGTTTTGGGAGTGATGCCAGCGGTATAGAGGGTGTTGGGATGGAGCGGTAGGGGGGTGTGTGGGGCGGTGAGGGATGGCCGGGGTGAACCCCGGCCTACTCGTCCATCTTGAGGGCGGAGATGAAGGCCTGTTGGGGGATTTCCACCTTGCCGAACTGGCGCATCTTCTTTTTGCCCGCCTTCTGCTTTTCCAGCAGCTTCTTCTTGCGGGTCACGTCACCGCCATAGCATTTGGCGGTCACGTCCTTGCGCATCGCCGACAGGGTCTCGCGGGCGATCACCTTGCCGCCGATGGCCGCCTGGATCGGGATCTTGAACATGTGGCGCGGGATCAGGTCCTTGAGCTTTTCGCACATGGCGCGGCCCCGCATTTCGGCGCGGTCGCGGTGGACCATCATCGAGAGCGCATCGACCGGCTCGTCATTGACCAGCACCTGCATCTTCACAAGGTTGTCGGTGCGATAGCCGGTGATCTCGTAGTCAAAGCTCGCATAGCCCTTGGTCACCGATTTCAGCCGGTCGTAGAAATCGAACACCACCTCGTTGAGGGGCAGATCATAAACCACCATGGCGCGCGCGCCCGCATAGGTCAGATCGACCTGGATGCCGCGCCGGTCCTGGCAAAGCTTGAGCACATCGCCAAGAAATTCGTCCGGCACCAGGATCGTGGCCTTGATGCGGGGTTCCTCGACATGGTCCACATAGGTGAGGTCGGGCATGTCGGCGGGGTTATGCAATTCGGTGACCGCGCCGTCCTTCATGAAGACATGATAAACGACCGAGGGTGCGGTGGTGATCAGTTCGATATCGTATTCGCGCTCGATCCGGTCGCGGATCACCTCGAGATGCAGCAAGCCGAGGAACCCGCAGCGAAAGCCAAAGCCCAAGGCGGCCGAGTTCTCCATCTCATAGGAAAAGGACGCATCGTTGAGCGCCAGTTTCTCGATCGCGTCGCGCAGGCTTTCGAATTCGGCCGAATCCACCGGGAAGAGGCCGCAGAACACCACCGGCACCGAAGGCTTGAACCCCGGCAGCGCTTTTTCGCATTTGCGTTTCTCATGGGTGATCGTGTCGCCGACGCGTGTGTCGCGGACCTGCTTGATCGAGGCGGTGATGAAGCCGATCTCGCCCGGTCCAAGCGCATCAACGACGGTCATCGCGGGGCGGAACACCCCGATCCGCTCGACCCCGTAAGTGGCGCCGGTCTGCATCATGCGGATCTTGTCGCCCTTTTTCAGCACGCCATCCATGATCCGCACCAGCACCACGACCCCCAGATAGGGGTCGTATTTGCTGTCCACGAGCATCGCCTTGAGCGGGGCGTCGGCATCGCCCGCGGGGGGCGGCAGGTGGGTCACGATCGCCTCAAGCACCTCGCGGATGCCCTGCCCGGTCTTGGCGCTGACCGGGATCGCGCCCGAAGCGTCGATGCCGATCACCTCTTCGATCTGCTCGGCGACGCGGTCAAGATCGCTGGCGGGCAGGTCGATCTTGTTGAGCACCGGGATCAGCTCGTGATCGGCATCGATCGCCTGATAGACATTGGCGAGCGTCTGCGCCTCGACCCCTTGGGTGGAATCCACCACCAACAGCGACCCCTCGACCGCCCGCATGGAACGCGACACCTCGTAGGAAAAATCCACATGGCCCGGCGTGTCGATCAGGTTGAGCACATATTGCTCTCCATTATCGGCCGTGTAATCGATGCGCACCGTATTGGCCTTGATGGTGATGCCGCGTTCGCGCTCGATATCCATCGAGTCGAGCATCTGCTCTTTCATGTCACGTTCGGCCACGGTGTCGGTCATCTGGATCAGACGATCGGCAAGCGTGGATTTCCCGTGGTCGATATGCGCCACGATCGAGAAATTGCGGATATGAGAAAGCGGTGTCATGAGGATCGCATATGCGCTGCAAAGCAGGGCGGGTCAATAGCCTGCGTGGGGTTGCGGGGCTGGCCTGCCCCCTTTGCCTGTGCGACATTGCCCCCCGGACACAAGGGAGCATCGCCATGCATGAGCCAACCGCCATCACGGCCCGCATCACCGGGCGTGTCCAGGGCGTCGCCTTCCGCGCCTGGGCCGAAAGCGAAGCGCGCGACCGCGGTCTTGCCGGCTGGATCAGGAACGAGACCGACGGATCGGTCACGACCCTGATCGAGGGCGCGCGCGACAGGGTCGAGGACATGCTCGCCGCGCTCCATCGCGGCCCGCCCCGCGCGCGCGTCGCGCATGTCGAAACCGCCCCCGCCACCCCGGAGGGGCGCGACGGCTTCGACATCCGGCGCTGACACGCCGCCCGCCCCTTCATCTGGCCTCAAATACCTCGGGGGGTCCGGGGGGCTGGCCCCCCGGCCTTCGCCCCGGTTTCAACCCTGCCCGCGCCGCGCGCCGATCAGCCGCGCCATGTCGAGCATCCGGCAGGAAAAGCCCCATTCATTGTCATACCAGCCGAACACCCGCAAAAGCCCGCCATTGGACACGGATGTTTCCAGCCCGCTCATGATGACCGATTCCGGGCGCGCGCGCAGATCCGCGCTGACCAGCGGCTGTGTCGTCCAGCCAAAGACCGGCGAGGAACCAGCGGCGGCTTTCAGCACCGCGTTGACAGCATCCTCGCTGACCGGCGCGCGGGTCTGCACCGTCAGGTCAAGGCAGGACACGCTGGCGGTGGGCACCCGGATCGCGCGGGCCTCGATGCGCCCTTTCATATGCGCCAGCACAAGCCCCGTCTGATGCTGAGCGCTTGTGGTCGTGGGCACCATCGAGAGCGCCGCTGCGCGGCTGCGTTCGAGCGCGTCACGCGGTTTGTCCACGGTGGGCTGGCTGCCGGTATAGCAATGTACCGTGGTCATCTGGCCGCTTTCCACTCCGAAAGCATCATCCAGAAGCCGCACCAGCGGCGCCAGTGCATTGGTGGTGCAGGAGGCGTTGGAAATGATCCGC
>CAZMZS010000196.1:0-3090 GCA_964570675.1 uncultured Roseovarius sp.
GACATCAATTTCCGCGAAAGCGCGGTGATCGGGATCGTCGGCGCGGGCGGGATCGGCGCGACGCTGAACACGGCCATAGACCGATATGAATATGACAGTGCGGGTGCGGTGTTGCTGATCATCATCGCCGTGGTGATGGTGGCAGAGTACGGGTCGAGCTATCTGAGAAAGTTCCTGCAATGAACGGGATCACCCATTACAGTCAGGTCTGGAATTTCCGAAGCAGCCGCGCGCGGCTGATGCTGTGGGGCGGGTGGCTGGCGCTGGTGGCGCTGTTCGTCTGGTGCTGGCAGGTCATGACCCGCGACACGATCTGGTTTTTCGTCGCCGATGCGCCGCGCCAGGCGGCCGATATCGGCAGCCGGATGCTGCCGCCGCGCTGGTCCTATATGGGGCAGCTCTGGGAGCCGCTGTGGGACACGATCAACATCGCCACGCTGGGCACGATCGGGGGCGTCGTCATGGCGGTGCCGGTGGCGTTCATGGCGGCGCGCAACACGACGCCCTCGGCGCATGTGCTGCGCCCCGTCGCGCTGTTCATCATCGTGGCGTCGCGGTCGATCAATTCGCTGATCTGGGCGCTGTTGCTGGTAGCGATCATCGGACCGGGCCTGTTGGCGGGGATCGTGGCGATCGCGCTGCGCTCGATCGGGTTCGTGGGCAAGCTGCTGTACGAGGCGATCGAGGAGACCGATGCGCGCCAGATCGAGGCGGTGGAGGCGACCGGGGCGAGCGGCGCGCAGGTGCTGAGCTATGGGATCGTGCCGCAGATCATGCCGGCCTTCTGGGGGATCGCGGTGTTCCGCTGGGATATCAATATCCGCGAGAGCACCATCCTGGGGCTGGTGGGCGCGGGCGGCATCGGGCTGAAATTGCAGGCGTCGCTGAATGTACTGGCCTGGAGCCAGGTGTCGGTGATCCTGTTGTTGATCCTGGCGACGGTGGTGTTTAGCGAATGGGTCTCGGCAAGGATGCGTCACGCGATCATCTGAGCCCCGGGGGGCCAGCCCCCCGGACCCCCCGAGGTATTTCCGGCCAGATGAAGGGGGATCAGCGCCAGATCCAGGATTGGCTGGCGAGGAGACCCTGGAGTTTCGAGAGCATGCGGTTGGCCGCGCCGGGCGAGGGCAGGGCCTGTGGTGCGGCAAGGCGGGCGACGATGGTTTCCACGGCGCAGGGCTGGCCGGTGAGCGGGTCGCGGTAGCGCGGGTAGTCGATCAGGGCGGCATGGGCCAGACCGTGAAGCGAGGGGCGCGCGCCGCGCCGCGCCGGGATGCGCCCGAGATCGCGGGTGAGGCCCCATCCCGCATAGAAGGGGGCGCCGGTGGTGGTCACGGGGAGGCCGCGCAAGAGCGCCTCGAAGCCGAGAAGCGAGGTCATCGTCCAGACTGCGTCCACATGCGAGAGGAGCGCGGCGGGGTCGCAATCGGTGAGCACATGATCGGCGAGGCCGCTGAGCGCATCGGGCGAAATGGCGCCGGGGCGAAGGCCGGCTTCGACATCCGGGTGGGGTTTGAAGAGGATGAGCGCGCCGGGGTTGGCGGCGCGCGCGTGCTTGAGGAGGCCGAGATTGGTCGCGGGGTCGCCTGCGCCGAGGCGGATCGAGGCGTCGTCCTCGACCTGGCCGGGGACGAGAATGCGCTGGCCGGTGTCGGGCAGGGCAGGCAGGGCGCCGCCGAGATTGTATTTGCTCAGGCCCGCGTCGCAGAGCGCGCGGATCAGCGCTTCGGCGCGGGCATCCTGACCGGGGCGAAGATTGGCGCGGGCGGCGATCAGGCGTTCAAGCCGGCTTTCGCGGGTCGGATCGTAATAGATGCCGAGATCGTCGCAGACCAGGGAGAGCGGCGGCACGAGCCGCGCGCCAAGCCCGCGCGAACGCAAGAAGCCGTCTTCGACGCGCAGGATGTCGTCGTCGGGGGCGGTGGCGGAGGCCCAGGCCATCGCGCGCCGCCCGGTTTTGGCCGCGAGCCGCGTGGCGTCGGGCACGGTCTTGCAAAAGCGCAGGCCGCCGCCGGGCGCGGCGAAGAACCCTTGCAGGGCGGGGCGTTTCCAGAGCCGCATGCCGGCGGCGGCCCAGCCGTGGCGGTCCTCGCGCCAGGCGCGGCTGCGCGCTTCGAGCGCGCCGAGCGTGTCTTCGAGCGGGCAGAGGCGGTCGCGGTCCGGGTCATACCAAGTGGGGTAGAGGATCATCGCGCCCGCGAAGAGCTGTGCGCGGCTGAGGGGGCGACCACGGCGCGAGAGGGCGGCGGGGTGGCGATCTTCGGTGAGGTCCCAGCCGGCATAGAAGGGCTGGCCGAAGACATGCGGGCGGTGGCCTGCGAAGATCGCTTCGAAACCCAGTTGCGAGCTGACCGTGTAGACGGCGGTCGCGCCCGACAGAAGGTGCCATGGGCTGACCGGATCGGAGAAAAGGCTGATGCGCGAGGTTTCATCGGCGCTGGAGAAATGGCCCGAGCGGTGGCCTGCCAGCGTTTCGGGATGGGTCTTGATGAGGATGCGCGCGCCGGGGTTTTCCTGCTGTGCGAATGTCAGCATTTCGCGGAAGGTGTTGGCATTCGCGCCGCAGGCGGTGAGCGAGGCATCGCCGCTGGTCTGGTCGATCACCAGCACATAGCCCGGATCGGGGCAGGGTGCGGCGGGGTCGAAGGCGTTATACTTGCTGATATGGGATGCGGGCAGGCGGGCGGCGGCCTCACGCGCGCGATCGAGAAGCGGGGTCTGATCGAGCGGATGGGTCGCCAGCAGGGTTTCGAGATCCGAAGGGCTGCGCGCATCGAAATGAACCCCCGTCCGGTCGATCAGCAGGCCAAGCGGCGGCTCGCCCGAGCGCCCCGGATGGAGCGAGCGCAGAAAGGCGTCCTCGACCCGAAGGAGTTGCGCGCCGCTTCGGGCAGCCAGGGCCGCGCCGCGCCGCGCATAGGGGCTTTGGCCCCAGACGGCGATCAGATCATCAGGGCCGGGGCGACCAAGGCCAAGGGGATAGCCTGCCAGCGCCATGATGCGGCGCAGGCGGCGCTGGCGCAGGAAGCCGGCATTGAAATAGAGAACCCGCCGCGCGGTTTCCGGCGCGGCGGGATCGGGCGCGGCGGG
>CAZMZS010000197.1:0-3077 GCA_964570675.1 uncultured Roseovarius sp.
CCGGCGCGCAAGTTCAATGCCGGACAGAAGCTGATCTTCTGGTCGGTGATGGTGCTGGGCGTGTCGATCTCGGTCTCGGGGGTATCGCTTCTGTTTCCCTTCGAAATTCCGATGTTCGCCAAGACCTTCGTGATCCTCAACGACACCGGATTGCCGCAGTTGCTGGGCTTTGGGGTTCTGCCCACCGACCTTGCGCCGCACCAGGAAATGCAGCTTTCGCAGGCCTGGCACGCGATCGTCGGCTTCGTGCTGATGGGCATCATCCTCGCGCATATCTATATCGGCTCGGTCGGCATGGAAGGCGCGTTCGATGCCATGGGCTCGGGCGAGGTCGAAGAGCAATGGGCGCGCGAACACCACGGCCTGTGGCTCGAGGAGCTTCAGGAAAAAGGCGAGGCCCCCGTGAGGGACGGCAAGGCGGCGACACCGGCGGAATAAGCGATGTTCAGGCCGGTCCTTGCCTTGATGCTCTGCATGTCCGGGGCCCTCGGTGCCGCCGCGCAGGACTTCACCACGCTCAAGGGTCATGGCGGCCCGATCATGGGCGTGGCCCATGACGATGCGCGCGGGCAGGTGGCGACAGCCAGTTTCGACAACTCCGTCGGGCTTTGGCGCGGGCGCGAACCACGCTGGCTCGAGGGGCATGGCGCGGCCGTCAACACGGTGATCTTTCTGGGGCCGGGGCGGTTGGCCTCGGGGGGCGACGATTTCGCGGTGATCCTGTGGGATATCGACAGCGGCGCGGCCACCCGGCGCGACGGTCACAAGGGCAAGGTCGCGGCGCTGGCGCAATCGCCCGATGGGGCGCTGCTGGCCTCGGCCAGCTGGGACGGCAGCATCGGCCTCTGGCCGCTTACGGGCGAAGCCGCGCCACGTTTCCTCAAGGGGCATGACGCCGGGGTGAACGCCGTGGCCTTCGGCGCGCGGGGCAACCGGCTCTATTCGGCCTCGGCGGATGGAACGATCCGGATCTGGAACACGGATGACGGCAGCAACCGGATTCTCGCCAATCACGGCTTTGGCGTGAACCGCTTTATCCTGGGGCCGGATGACGGCTGGCTGGCCTATGGCGCGGTCGATGGCGTCACCCGTGTGATCGACCC
This sequence comes from uncultured Roseovarius sp., assembly GCA_964570675.1. Classification (GTDB taxonomy): domain Bacteria; phylum Pseudomonadota; class Alphaproteobacteria; order Rhodobacterales; family Rhodobacteraceae; genus Roseovarius. Next base: position 1,104 of record CAZMZS010000197.1, read on the forward strand.
CGAAAGCGGCGCGCAGATCGCCGATTTCTCGCTTGATCGCCGCCCGATCCTTTCCATGGCCCATCACGCGCCAAGCGCCCAGCTCGCGGTGGGCGACGGGCATGGCTTCATCATGATGATCGACAGCGCTCAATGGCGCATCGCCCGCGATTTCCGCGCCATGCGCCGCGGTCCGGTCTGGGCGCTGGCCTTCGCCGATGACGGCGCCTCGATCCTGGCGGGAGGGCTTGACGACGTGGTCTATTCCTGGCCCGTCGCCATGCTGAGCGAATTCGATCCGGCGGGCGGGGAGCAACGCAGCTTCCTGCGTGATCCTGCGACAATGCCCAATGGCGAGCGCCAGTTCATGCGCAAATGCTCGGTCTGCCATGCGCTGACGCCGCCGCCCTCGCGCAAGGCGGGGCCGACGCTATATGATGTGTTCGGGCGCAAGGCGGGGGCGCTGCCGGGCTATCCCTATTCCGATACGCTGGCGGGCGCGGATATCACCTGGTCGGATGACACGATCGACGCGCTGTTCGACATCGGTCCGGACCATTTCATCCCCGGCTCGAAGATGCCGATGCAACGTATCACCGACCCCTCCGACCGCGACGATCTCGTCGCCTTCCTGCGCAAGGCCACGGCGCCGGATTCATCATCCCCCCAACAGGAGAACTGAAATGAAAGCGCTTTATACCGCCCTTGCCGCCTGCGTGGTGATTGCCTTTGCCAGCGACTACATCCTGCACCAGATCGGGTTCTCCAGTCAGGACAGACAATCCGGTGCCGCCGTTCGCTTGGGTGACGCGGCCGAATGACCGCGGCGGGCGGGCAACAAAAGGGCGATGGCCGCCCCGAGGACGACTATGGCGAGAACCTCGCCGCCGCGTCGATCCTGGTGATCGACGACGAGCCGGGCATGCGCAATTTCCTGACCAAGGTGCTGACCCCGCGCTGCAAACGTGTGGAACAGGCGCGCTCGGCGCGCGAGGCGTCGGGCATTCTCGACCAGGCGCATTTCGATCTGGTGATCGTCGACAACGTGATGCCCGAAACATCGGGGCTCGACTGGCTGGTCGAACAGCGCCGCGTCGGGCTTTTTGCCGATGCGATCCTGATTACCGCCTATGCCGATCTTGATACCGCGATACGGGCGCTGCGGGCCGGGGTGGCGGATTTCGTGCTCAAGCCGTTTCGCGCCAACCAGATTCTGAACGCCGCCGCACGCGCGCTCGACCGCAAATACCTGCGGCGCGACAACTACCTGCTGCGCCACGAACTTTCGGAAAACAGCGTCGTGCAGGCGCGGCTTCTGGGCAATTCCCCGGCCCTGCAATCGGTGCGCGACATGCTGGCGCGGGTGGCACCACTGCCCAGTTCGGTGCTGTTCACCGGCGCCAGCGGCACCGGCAAGGAAGTCGCCGCGCGCACTCTTCACGGGATGTCGGATCGCGCCGAAAAGCCTTTCGTTGCTGTCAATTGCGCGGCGATCTCGCCCGACCAGATCGCCGCCGAACTCTTTGGCGTGATCGAGGATGGCACACGGCGCAAGGACGGGCTGTTTCTGCATGCCGATGGCGGAACGCTGTTTCTGGATGAGGTGGCGCAACTCCCCCAACAGGTGCAGGCGACGCTTTTGCGCGTGCTCGAGGATCACCGCGTGCGCCCCGCCGGGGCCGAGCGCGATATCCCGCTTGACCTGCGCTTTTTGTTCGCCACCAATGCCGATCTGCCACAGGCGGTGAAGGAGGGGCGGTTTCGCGCCGATCTTTTCCACCGGCTCGACGTGTTTCGCATCGAAATGCCACCGCTCAGGGAACGCAGCGAGGATATCGTCGAACTCGCGGTCTTTTTCATGAGCGAGTTTTCCCGCAGCCTGGGCCTGCCCAAGCTCGATCTCAACCAGGAGGTCCTGCTCAAGCTCAGCCGCCATGACTGGCCCGGAAATGTGCGCGAATTGCGCAACCTGATCGAACGCTCGGTGATCCTCGG
>CAZMZS010000198.1:0-3071 GCA_964570675.1 uncultured Roseovarius sp.
CCGGTGGATGCCATCGTCGAGGGGCCGAATTTCGAATTCGCCACGGAAACCCGCGAAGAGCTGTTTTACGACAAGCAGAAGCTGCTGGAAAACGGTGATCGCTGGGAAGCCGAGATCGCCCGCAACCTCGAACTGGATGCGCCTTACAGATGAGCGACCCCAAGAATCCCTTTGAAGCAATGATGGCGCAGGCGCAGGAGATGGCGAAGGCCATGAATCCCGCGCTGGAGTCGTTCTCGCCCAAGGGGATGGAGAAGCTCTGGCCGACCATGCCCAAGGAGCTGATGGAAGTCACCTTCGGCAAGGGTATCAGCAGCGACGGGCTGGATGCGAAAACGCGGCTTTTGCTGACGCTGGCGGGGCTGACCATGCTTGGCGCGCAGAATGACACGCAGATCCGCATGACGGTGCGCCACGCCCTGGCGGCGGGCGCCACCAAGGACGAAATCGCCGAGACGATCGCCCAGATGGCGGTTTTCGCCGGCATCCCGTCGATGAACCGGGCGATGGATTTCGCCCGCGAGGTTCTGGACGAGAACGAGGAAAAGGATAACGAGACATGAGCATCGCGGTGCTGTCATTCTATCTTTTCGCGGTATCGGTGCTGGTGGGGGGGCTGTTCACCGTGATCAGCCGCAATCCGGTGCATTCGGTGCTCTGGCTGATCCTGGCCTTCATCAGTTCGGCGGGGCTTTTCGTTCTGCTGGGGGCCGAGTTCGTGGCGATGCTTCTGATCATCGTCTATGTGGGCGCGGTCGCTGTGCTGTTCCTGTTCGTGGTGATGATGCTGGATGTGGATTTCGCCGAGTTGAAGGCAGAGATGGCGAAATACATGCCGCTCGCGCTGCTGATCGGGGTGATCCTGCTGATGCAGTTCGGGCTGGCCTATGGCAACTGGCAGATGGCCGAGGGCGCGCAAGCGGCGCGCGCGGCGGTGACGCCCGAGGGGGTCGAGAACACCGCCGCCCTGGGCCTGCTGATCTATGACAAGTATTTCCTTCTGTTCCAGACCTCGGGGCTGATCCTGCTGGTGGCGATGATCGGGGCGATTGTGCTGACCTTGCGCCACCGCACCGATATCAAGCGCCAGGACGTTCTGGCGCAGATGTATCGCGATCCGGCCAAGGCGATGGAACTGAAGGACGTGAAGCCGGGGCAGGGCCTTTAGGCGCGGGCACGCCGGACAGGACGACCGGTTCGTGCCGCAAAGGCGCGAACCAACGCAAAGACAAAGACGGACGGGCGCGGCCCGGAGGGACACGTATGATTGGACTTGAACATTACCTGACGGTCGCGGCGGCGCTGTTCGTCATCGGGATCTTCGGCCTCTTCCTCAATCGGAAGAACGTCATCATCCTCTTGATGTCGATCGAACTGATGCTGCTGTCGGTCAATATCAACCTCGTGGCCTTTTCCGCCCATCTGGGCGATCTGGTGGGGCAGGTCTTTACCCTCTTCGTGCTGACGGTCGCGGCGGCCGAGGCGGCGATCGGGCTGGCCATCCTCGTCTGCTTCTTCCGCAATCGCGGCACCATTGCCGTGGAAGACGTCAACGTGATGAAAGGCTGATCCGATGATTGAGCAAACGATCCTCTTCGCGCCTCTCATCGGGGCGATCATCGCGGGTTTCGGCTGGCGGGTGATCGGAGACATGGGCGCGCAATGGCTGACCACGGGCCTTCTGTTCCTGTCATGCATTCTGTCCTGGGTCGTGTTCCTGGGACATGACGGCGAGACACATATCATCCATATCCTCGACTGGATCGAGTCTGGCACGCTGAACAGCGAATGGTCGATCCGGCTCGACCGGCTGACGGCGATCATGCTGATCGTGGTGACGACGGTGTCGGCGCTCGTGCATCTTTATTCGATGGGCTACATGGCCCATGACGAGAATTTCAGCGAAAACGAAAGCTACCGCCCGCGTTTCTTCGCCTATCTGTCGTTCTTCACCTTCTCCATGCTGATGCTGGTCACTGCCGACAACCTGGCGCAGATGTTCTTTGGCTGGGAGGGTGTGGGCCTGGCCTCGTATCTGCTGATCGGCTTCTATTTCCGCAAGCCGAGCGCCAATGCGGCGTCGATCAAGGCTTTCGTGGTGAACAGGGTCGGCGATTTCGGCTTCGCGCTTGGCATCATGGCGCTTTATTTCCTGACCGACTCGATCCGGTTCGAGGATATCTTTGCCGCAGGGCCGGAACTGGCCGAGACACAGCTGACCTTCCTCTGGACGGAATGGAACGCGGCCAACCTGATCGCTTTCCTGCTGTTCGTCGGGGCCATGGGCAAATCGGCGCAGTTGTTCCTGCACACATGGCTGCCCGACGCGATGGAAGGCCCGACCCCGGTGTCGGCGCTGATCCACGCCGCAACGATGGTGACGGCGGGTGTTTTCCTTGTCTGCCGGATGTCGCCGATCATGGAATACGCCCCCGAGGCGATGGCCTTCGTCACCTTCATCGGTGCATCGACCGCGTTTTTCGCGGCGACCGTGGGCCTGGTGCAGAACGACATCAAGCGCGTGATCGCCTATTCGACCTGTTCGCAGCTTGGCTACATGTTCGTGGCCGCAGGCCTGGGCGTCTACAGCGTGGCGATGTTCCACCTGCTGACCCACGCGTTCTTCAAGGCGATGCTGTTCCTGGGGGCGGGTTCGGTCATCCACGGGATGCATCACGAGCAGGACATGCGCAACTATGGCGGCCTGCGCAAGAAGCTGCCCTATACGTTCTGGGCGATGCTGATCGGCACGCTGGCGATCACCGGGGTGGGCATTCCGCTGACCCATATCGGGTTTGCCGGGTTCCTCAGCAAGGACGCGGTGATCGAGGTGGCCTATGCCGGTTCAATGGGCGGCTATGCCTTCTGGATGCTGGTGGTCGCGGCGTTGTTCACCAGCTTCTACAGCTGGCGGCTGATGTTCATGACCTTCTGGGGCAAGCCGCGCGGTGACAAGCACACCCATGAGCACGCCCATGAAAGCCCGACTGTCATGCTGGTGCCGCTCGGGGTGCTTGCGCTTGGCGCGATCTTCTCGGGGATGCTTTGGTACAGCAGCTTCTTCGGCCATA
>CAZMZS010000199.1:0-3024 GCA_964570675.1 uncultured Roseovarius sp.
CTCATACCCTTCCGCAATGTCGCGCGTCAGGGTGCCGACTTCGAAGGTGTAGTCTCCGATCTGGCCGACGGGCGTGACTTCGGCGGCGGAGCCGGTGAGCCAGCATTGCTCGAAGCCTTCGAGCTCCTCGGGCATGATGTGGCGCACGTTGACCTTGATGCCGCGCGCCTCGAGCATTTCGATCACGGTCTGGCGGGTGAGACCGTTGAGGATGGCGTCGGGGTCGGGGGTGTGGACCTCGCCGTCCTTGACGAAGAACACGTTGGCGCCTGTCGCCTCGGCCACGTAGCCGCGGTAATCCATGAACAGGGCGTCCGAGCAGCCCTTGGCCTCGGCGGCGTGTTTGGACATGGTGCAGATCATGTAGAGGCCGGCCGCCTTGGCGGAGGTGGGGATGGTCTCGGGGCTGGGGCGTTTCCACTTGGCGATGTCGAGCTTGGCGCCCTTCATCTTGGCGTCGCCGTAGTAGTTGCCCCATTCCCAGGCGGCCACGGCCATGCGCACCGGGTTGCGGGCGGAGGCGACGCCCATGTCCTCGCCCGCGCCACGGAAGGCGACGACACGGACATAGGCGTTTTCCAGCCCGTTGGCATCGAGCACGGCCTGTTTGGCGGCTTCGATCTGGTCGACGGTATAGGGGATCTGCATGTCGAGCAGTTCGCCGGATTTCAGCAGGCGTTCGGAGTGCTTGCGCGACAGGAAGATGGTGCCGTCATAGCAGCGCTCGCCCTCGAAGACGGAGCTGGCGTAGTGCAGGGCATGGGAGAGGATATGCACGTTGGCCGAGCGCCAGTCGACAAGGGTGCCATCCATCCAGATCTTGCCGTCGCGGTCATCGTAGCCAGCCATCGTTCGTCTCCTTTTGAGCAGGCGTCAATTTGCATTTGTTGCGCGCGAAACGTCCGGAGTGGACATAATATTGCGCCGAAACTGCGATTCGCTACCAGTTCGCTCTTGGAATGTCAATAAAGCTGACGTAATGTGGTGGCGAACGCCCACACTGCGCGACCGGAGGAGCGACATGCCCGAACGCCCAGGCGGAGAGACCCTGCTGTTCCTGACGGATGAACAGCTGCGACAGGGGATCGAGGCGATGTTCTTTGCCTATCGCGGGTTCACCGCCGATCCCGACAGGATCCTGGCGACGCTGGCCTATGGGCGGGCGCATCACCGGGCGGTGCATTTCATCGCGCGAATCCCCGGCACGACGGTCAATAACCTGCTGGCCATTCTGGGGGTGACGAAGCAGTCGCTCAACAGGGTGCTGCGCACGCTGATCGAGGACGGGCTGGTGGAAAGCCGGGTCGGGAATGCCGACAAGCGCGAGCGCCACCTCTACCTGACCGAAGAGGGCGAGGCGCTGGAACAGCGGCTGTCGGATGCGCAGCGCGCGCGGATGCGGGCGGCCTATCGCGCTGCCGGGCCGGAGGCGGTGGCGGGGTTCCGGCAGGTGCTCGAGGCGATGATGGACCCGGAGATGCGGCGCCGGTATCATGCGATAAGGGAGAAGGACACATGAGCGACCCGAGCCCCCACCTCCTGATCGTGGATGACGATGAACGCATCCGGGGTTTGCTGCGCAAGTTCTTGATAAGGCATGGTTTTCTGGTATCGGTGGCGCGCGATGCCGCGCATGCGCGGCGGGTGTTGTCGGGGCTGGATTTCGACCTGATCGTGATGGACGTGATGATGCCGGGCGAGGATGGCGTGGCGCTGACGCGGGCGCTGCGCGAGACATCGGCGACGCCGATCCTGCTGCTCACGGCACGGGGCGAGACCGAAGAGCGGATCGCCGGGCTGGAGGCGGGGGCGGATGACTATCTTGCCAAGCCCTTCGAGCCCAAGGAGCTGCTGCTGCGGATCAACGCGATCCTGCGCCGGATGCCCGAGCCACAGCCCGAGGCCAATGTGCCCAAGGTGCTGCAGATGGGGCCGGTGCGTTTCGATATCGAGCGCGCGGAGCTGATGCGCGGCAACGAGCCGGTGCGCCTGACGGCGACCGAGGTGCAGCTGATGCGCATTTTCTCGGAGCATCTGCGCGAGCCGGTCAGCCGTGCCAAGCTGGTCGAGGATCTCGGGCGCGACAAGGGCCAGGCGCAGGAACGCGCGGTGGATGTGCAGATCACCCGGCTGCGCCGCAAGATCGAGAGCGACCCCAAGCAGCCGCGCTATCTTCAGACGGTGCGCGGCGAGGGCTATATGCTGGCGCCCGACTGAGGCGGTGCGATCAAAATGAGCGCCTGCGGCGCGCTTGACCCCTTTGAGTGAGGGGGCGCGGCCCCCTCTTGGCCTTTGGCCAATTCACCCCCGGAGTATTTGTCGCAAGATGAAGGGCAGGGGCGATCCGGGCTTCATCTTGCAAAAAATACTCATATAGCCACGCTGTGGCGGGGCGCGAGGCTGCCAATCCTCTTGATAGAGTCGGGGATCGGGAGTATCTGACAGGGCATGAAACCTATATTCGACATGGATGACCGCGCGCGCCTGCCCTGGCGGTTTTTCGGCGCGACGCTTTCGGTGCTGGCCCGTCTATGAGGCGCGGCCCGACCTGTTGAGCTATCCGATACATTCCGCCAAACGGGAGAGAACCCATGTCCCCCAAGACACTCTATGACAAGATCTGGGATGCGCATCTGGTGCATGAAGCCGATGACGGCACCTGCCTTCTTTATATCGACCGCCATCTCGTGCACGAGGTGACGAGCCCGCAGGCCTTTGAGGGTCTGCGCATGGCCGGGCGCAAGGTGCGCAAGCCCGGCAACACGATTGCAGTGCCTGACCACAACGTGCCGACGACTCCGGACAGGGTGAACGGTATCCAGAACCCGGAAAGCCGCATCCAGGTTGAGGCGCTGGACAAGAACGCCAAGGATTTCGGCATTCACTATTACCCGGTGAACGATATCCGCCAGGGCATCGTGCATATCGTCGGGCCCGAGCAGGGCTGGACCTTGCCGGGGATGACCGTGGTCTGCGGTGACAGCCACACCGCCACGCATGGCGCCTTCGGCGCGCTGGCGCATG
>CAZMZS010000200.1:0-3022 GCA_964570675.1 uncultured Roseovarius sp.
TGGCCGATCTGCTGGTCATCACCAAGGCCGATCTTGTCACACCCGCGGAGCTTGACCGTTTCAAGACGCGGCTGCACGGGATCAACAGCACGGCAGCACATTTACATGCTGATCACGGGCAGATCGCTCCCGGACGCCTCTTCAACCTGACGGCCATGCGCGAGAGCGTGACCCCGGATGCGCTGTCGGACTGGTTGGGCGCGTCCAGCCCCGACCCTGACCCACTGGCGGGCCTTTCCGGCCTTGCGCCCAAAGCGCCCGCTGCAACGCCACTGTCGATTGGTGGCGCGCATGACCACCACGATAACCGCATCGGGTCGGCCTCCATTGAGGTGGCCGAGCCAATCCCGGCCAACGTTTTCGACTTCTGGCTTGATACCCTGATCGCGCTCAAGGGCCCGGATATCCTGCGGATGAAGGGCATCGTCCACGTGGAAGGTATCGAGTGGCCCTTCGTGTTTCACGGAGTGCAGCACATTTTTGACGCCCCGGTGCCGCTGAAATCATGGTCGGGCAAGGATACCACAAGCCGTGTCGTGGTGATCGCGCGCGACATCGACAAGGGCGATCTGAAAGCCAGCCTCGAGACGCTCCGCATGAAGCCGCAGCAGGCGCGCACGGACGGCATGATGGTCCACACCACAGAGATGCCGTTTTAGAAAATGCTGCGTCTGTTCAGCTCCATGAGCCGAAAGCTCGAGGCGGTCACGCCGCGCGACCCCGACAACGTGCGGATGTATGTTTGCGGGCCGACGGTCTATTCCTACGCCCATATCGGCAATGCGCGGCCCGCCGTTGTCTTCGACGTGCTGGCGCGCCGCCTGCGCGCGCTTTCTCCCGCCAGATATCGAAAGACGGCCCGATGATCCATGTCCGCTTGCCCGACGGGGCGACCCGTGCCCTGACCCCCGCCAGCACCGCCGCCGACCTTGCATCAGCCATCAGCCCGAGCCTTGCCAAGCGCACGGTCGCGGCGGTCGTGGACGGGCAGATGGCTGATCTGAACACCCCCTTGCCGGACGGGGCCGCGGTCGAGCTTCTGCCCCGCGAGGATGCCCGTGCGCTGGAATTGATCCGCCACGACCTCGCCCATGTTCTGGCCGAGGCGGTGCAGACCCTCTGGCCCGGCACGAAGACCGCGATCGGCCCGGCCATCGAGCATGGGTTCTACTACGATTTCGAGCGTGACACGCCGTTCACACCCGAAGACCTGCCGGTGATCGAGAAGAAGATGCGCGAGATCATCGCCGCGCGCAGGCCATTCACGCGTGAAGTCTGGTCACCGGATGCAGCCCGCGCCCATTTCGAAGCGGCGGGTGAGACCTGGAAGCTGGAACTGCTCGACGCGATCCCCGAGGGCGAGCCGGTCACGATCTACCGCCAGGGCGACTGGCTCGACCTGTGCCGCGGCCCGCACATGCGTCACACCGGCGATGTCGGCGCTGCCTTTAAGCTGACCCATGTAGCCGGCGCCTATTGGCGCGGTGACGCGACGAACCCGATGCTGAGCCGCATCTATGGCGTCGCCTTTGCCGACAAGGCGGCACTTGATGCCCATTTGACCATGTTGGCCGAGGCGGAAAAGCGGGATCACCGGCGGCTTGGCCGCGAGATGGACCTGTTCCATTTCGAAGAGGTCGCACCGGGGTCGGTCTTCTGGCATCCGCGCGGCTGGCGACTGTTCCAGACGCTGATTGGCTATATGCGCACCCGCCAGGAAGAGGCCGGATATGTCGAGGTCAACTCCCCCGACATCATGGACCGCGCGCTGTGGGAAACCTCCGGGCACTGGCAGAACTACCGCGCCAACATGTTCCTTGCGCAAACAGAAGACGATCGCGACTATGCCCTCAAGCCGATGAATTGCCCCGGTCACATGCTGATCTACGGACAGGGTACGAAAAGCTACCGCGATCTGCCGTTGAAACTGGCGGAATTCGGCAAGGTGCATCGCTACGAGCCGTCCGGCGCGCTGCACGGGCTCTTGCGCGTGCGCAGCTTCACTCAGGACGACGCGCATATCTACTGCACACCCGAGCAACTCACCGAGGAGTGCCTGAAGGTCAACGACCTGGTCCTGTCGATCTATCGCGATTTCGGCTTCGACGACGTGCGCATAAAGCTGTCAACGCGCCCTGAAAGCCGCATCGGCAGCGACGAAAGCTGGGACCGGTCCGAAGACGCTCTGAGCACGGCGCTGGAGACCGCGGGCCATGCCTACACGGTGTTCGAGGGCGAGGGTGCTTTCTACGGGCCGAAGCTGGAATATGTCCTGCGCGATGCCATCGGCCGCGACTGGCAATGCGGCACGCTGCAAGTGGATTTCAACCTACCGGAGCGCTTTGGGTCGACCTATGTCGCGCCCTCGGGCGAGAAGCTTCCGCCCGTCATGCTGCACCGGGCGCTCTTCGGCTCGCTCGAGCGGTTCACCGGCATCCTGATCGAGCACCACGCCGGCCATCTGCCGCTTTGGCTGGCCCCGGTGCAGGTCGTGGTGGCGACCATCACCGGAGCGGCGGACCACTGGGCGGCCGATGTCGCGGAAACCCTGCGCGAAGCCGGACTGCGCGTCGAGACCGACCTGCGCAACGAAAAGATCGGCTACAAGGTGCGTGAGCACGCGCTGAAGAAGGTGCCGGTCCAAATCGCCCTCGGCACGCGAGAGGCCGACGAGCAGACCGTCACCCTCCGCCGCCACGGTGCCCCCGAGACGCAGACCATGCCCCTGTCCGAGGCGGTCACGGCGCTCGTGCGGGACGCCAAGGCCCACGGTGGCGCGTGATGGGCATTCGATCCGCGCAAGGCCGGCGACGTCGCGGACGCGATCCTCGCCCTCGAATCCCACATTAATGAATGAGGCTCCCATGAAAGATACTGACACCCGCCTTCCCGTTACCGTCCTCTCCGGCTTCCTCGGGGCTGGCAAGACCACGCTTCTCAACCGTGTGCTGAACAACCGCGAGGGCCGACGCGTTGCCGTGATCGTCAACGACATGTCCGAGGTCAACATCGACGCCGATCT
>CAZMZS010000201.1:0-2988 GCA_964570675.1 uncultured Roseovarius sp.
CGATGAAATCCGCCAGTTCCAGCGGCCCCATCGGATGATTGGCCCCCAGTTTCATCGACTGGTCGATGGAGTTCACGTTGCCGACGCCTTCGTAGAGCGTATAGACCGCCTCGTTGATCATTGGCATCAGGATGCGGTTGACGATGAAGGCGGGGAAATCCTCGGCGGAGGCGGCGGTTTTCCCCAGGTTCTCGACCACGGCCAGGCAGGAATCATAGGTGGGCCGGTCGGTGGCGATGCCGCGGATGAGTTCCACCAGCTGCATCACCGGCACCGGGTTCATGAAGTGAAAGCCCATGAATTTCTCGGGGCGGTCGGTGCGGCTGGCCAGCCGGGTGATCGAGATCGACGAGGTGTTCGAGGTCAGGATCGTGTGATCCCTGAGATGCGGCAGGAGTTCATCGAAGATCGCCTGCTTGACAGTCTCGCGCTCGGTCGCGGCCTCGATCACGAGGTCGGTTGCCCCGAGATCGGTCAGCGTGAGGGTCGGCTTGATCCGCGCGATCGCGGCTTCCATCTCGTCGGCGGAAATCTTGTCGCGGCTGACCTGGCGTTCCAGGTTCTTGCGCACCGTGGCGAGCGCCTTGTCGAGCATGTCCTGGCTGATGTCGTTAAGCAGAACGTCATAGCCCGCCAGCGCCATCACATGAGCGATCCCGTTGCCCATCTGGCCCGCGCCGACCACGCCGATTGTCCGGATTTCCATTGCCACGCCTTTCATGTTTGCGCTGCCACAATAGGCGGGGGGGCGCGCGCGCTCAAGGCCCGGTGATCGCTAAAATCCACGTTGAATTTGCGCGTTAGCGATTTCTCAACGCGGCGGCGCGAATGTGCTCATCGGGTGAAAAGAACGGTGGGGACCGATGATTTGCGAAAGACGGGTGCCGCGCGCACCGATTGCGTATGAACCATGCGGATACGCGGGTTCGAAACTGACATTCCGCGGACCTGCGCGGCAATTGAAAGGCGACTACATCGCCTTTCTGGGCGGCACGGAGACCCATGGGCGATTCCTGCGCGACCCGTTCGCCGCACAGGTCGAGCGTCGCCTTGGCATGAACTGCGTCAACCTGGGCTGGCCCAATGCGGGGGCGGATGCGTTCCTGAACGATCCCGGCGCGCTGCGGATTGCCGCGGGTGCGCGGGCGGTGGTGCTGCAGGTGCTGGGGGCGCAGAACCTGTCGAACCGGCTTTACCGGGTGCATCCGCGCCGCAATGACCGGGTGTTGCAGGCCTTGCGCCCGCTTGAGCGGCTTTACCCCGAGGTGGATTTCGTCGATTTCAACTTTACGCGGCACCTGTTGCGGCATTTGCATTCGGTGTCCCCGGATCGCTTTGACCTTGTACGAGAAGAGCTGCGCGCGACATGGGTGGAACGCACCGGCGCGCTGATCGCGCGGCTGGAGCGCCCGGTGATCCTGTTATGGTTCGCCAATCGTGCGCCCGAAGGATTCTGCGAGCGGGTCGAGCCGGGGACGGACCCGGTTTTCGTGAATGCCGGAATGCTGCGCGTGGTCGCGCCCCAGGCGGCGCGGCTGGTCGAGGCGAGCGCCAGCGCGGTGGCGCAGCGCATGGGCACCAGCGGCATGGTTTTCACGCCCGATCAGGCAGAGGCGGCCCGCCAACTGCCCGGCGCGGTGGCGCATGGCGAAGCGGTGCAGGCGCTGACCCCGGCGCTGCGCGAGGTGCTGGACCTGCGCGAGGTCGGGTGACGGGCGGTGGCAATGGACGGGGTGTCAGAGCTTGTGCCGCAGGGGATCAGCCGTCAAAGAGTCCGCCGAATATACCGCCGAACGCATCGCGCATGGTGTAAACGAGCGTTGTTATCACAATCACGCCGGCGATCAGCATCACCATCCAGGTAAAAAGCTGGAAGCCGACCGCAAGCCCGCCCAGCGTCACGCCGGACAGCGCCACGCGCCGGCGCTCGTGACGGATGAACGACGCGATGCCGGTGACGATGGCGAGCCCGGCCAGCAAGCCGACACCGACCGCGAGATAATCGTCGATATTGCGCATGGGCGCCACGGGTGCGGGGGGCGCGGGCTGCGGCTGGCCTGCAACGGAGCGGGCCGCGGATTTGGCCATCTCGGCAGCGAGTTCCCCCAGAGTCACGCCCGCGCTTTGCTGCGGGGCGAAAGGACCGGCCCAGAAGATCACGATCGTAATCATAAGCGCAAGCGAGCCGGTGACAAAACCGAGCCAGCCAAGCGTGGCCTTGGGCATTTCAGCGGCATCTACCATTTGCGTCCCTCTCGTTACGACAGAGGGCTGGTTATCCTGTCAGTTTGCCGGAATTGTGACGCAATGTCGGCGACAGCCGGGCCGCCCCGAAGCGCCTTGCACCCTCGCGCGCCGATCCGGCAAACGAAAAAGGGCGCCCCGGAAGGGCGCCCCTTGGTAAACTATGTGCTTGCGCTCACTCGATGATCTTGGAGACGACGCCTGCGCCGACGGTGCGGCCGCCTTCGCGGATGGCGAAGCGCAGGCCGTCTTCCATGGCGATCGGGGCGATCAGCTCGACCTCGAAGGACACGTTGTCGCCCGGCATCACCATCTCGGTGCCGCTGGCCAGCGTCACCGTCCCGGTCACGTCCGTCGTGCGGAAGTAGAACTGCGGGCGGTAGTTGGCGAAGAACGGCGTGTGACGGCCACCCTCTTCCTTGGTCAGGATATAGGCTTCGGCCTCGAACTTCGTGTGCGGCGTCACCGAACCCGGCTTGCACAGAACCTGCCCGCGCTCGACCTGCTCGCGGTCGATCCCGCGCAGCAGCGCACCGATATTGTCGCCCGCCTCACCGCGGTCCAGCAGCTTGCGGAACATCTCGACGCCCGTGCAGGTGGTCTTCTGCGTGTCCTTGATGCCGATGATCTCGATGTCGTCGCCGACATTGATCACGCCGCGCTCGACACGACCGGTCACGACCGTGCCGCGGCCGGAAATCGAGAACACGTCCTCGATCGGCATCAGGAACGGCTGGTCCACCG
>CAZMZS010000202.1:0-2977 GCA_964570675.1 uncultured Roseovarius sp.
GTCAGGCCGTCGCTTTCATGGAAATTCTGCGATAGCCTGCCTCACCGTGGTAGAAGCCGTTGCTGAGCCCTGCGTCCCCGCACAGGGCGGCGAGGCGCGTGTCGGCCTCTGCCAGTGGCTCGCGCTGCTCCAAGGCGTCGCGAAAGGTCTGGGCCACGGCAACCATATCCACTGCCTGCGGCATCAGGCGCAGGTGACTGATACCATCGGCCACAAGCTGCGGGGTTTCCGGTAGCAGATCCAAGTAGCTTTCAGACATGGTCTGGATGCCGTTTACCCGCAGGATCGGCCGGTCATCACGGGTGCGCAGCGGCATTCCGTCAGGATCCGTTTCGCAAACGAATTGGCAGTTGTCCTTGGTTCGGCCATGGGCGCGGGCATGGTAGCAGCGCGCCGAGACAGCGAGCGAGGCGCGGCCGAAGACTTGCACTTCGACGCCGAGCCCAAGATCGCGAGCGGCTTGCGCTGCGATGGCGATAGCCGACGCCGGCATCTCGGAAGGCAGGCAGACATGCGTCGCGCCCTTTGCGGCCATCCATCTGATCGTTGCCTCGTTGTAGGCGTTCATGAAGGGGCCGATGCGATGTGGGCGTTGGCCCCGCGCGAAAAGGCCCGCGGCATTGTTGATCTCGATCTCCGGCGCGTCCATCGCGGCCAGATCCTCGGTCGCCTTGCGTTCGCGCTTCAGCATGACCTCAGCAAGCGTGGACAAGATCACCCGCTTGCCCGCGCGTTCCAGCCGGTCGATGGTGGCGGGCAGGTCGGCCTCGTGGAAGGGCGCGCGCTTGGAGCAAATCACCTCTCCCAAGTAGACCTCGTCGACTGGGCATTCATCGGCAATCCGCGCGTAAAAATCGCGGCGGTCGTCGGCGGACCAGTGATATGCGATTGGGCCAAGTGTCAGTTTTGTCATATCGTTCACCGCCATTTCTTTGTCTCAAACGCGCCCTGGGTCTGCTTCTGCCCTTCTGTCAGGGCAATGAGATTGGCCATATTGGGCTGACGTCCAGCGCGTATGTCGTCCACGGCTTCGCGGAAGGCGCACACCACGCCCCTCACATAGCTTTTCGACCGCTGCCGCCCCTCGATCTTGAAGGCATGGACCCCGGCATCGATCAACTCAGGCAGAAGGCGTGAGAGGTTCAGACTCACCGGCTCCTCGAAGGCGTAGTAGCCGTCGGGTCGATGGGGGGCGGTGTAGCGGCCCTTGCAGATGGTGGGGTAGCCGGCCTTTTCCTCCGGACCAAACCGATCGATGGTGAAGCCGGCGAGCTGCGAGCACATCGACCCGTCTGGCTCACGCAGGTAGTCCACATCCGATGCAGGCGAACAGACACCATCCATGTTGGTCGATTGACCTGTGAGGTAGTTGGTCAGGCTGCATCGCCCTTCGACCATCAGGCCGTGATTGCCAAAAATGAAGGTCTCGATCTCACAGGGGATCTCCTTGCGAATCTGGCGGATCTCGGGGACGGTCAGGATGCGCGGCAGGACAACCCGTTTGACGCTGAAGTTTTCGCAATAGTAGCGGATCGCCTCGGGGCTGGAAGCGGCGGCCTGTACCGACAGGTGCAATCGGACCTGCGGATGCGTGCGGGCGATGTAGTCGGCCACGCCCATATCCGCGACGATGAAGGCGTCGACGCCAAGCCGGGCGCCGGTGTCGGCAGCCTCTCGCCAGAGATCCACCTTGCCCGCAGGGGGGTAGGTATTGAGCGCCAGCAGCACCTTGGTGCCGCGTTCATGGGCGTAGGCCACGGATGCGGCCAGTTCGTCGGGCGTGAAGTTCAGCCCCGGAAAATTGCGCGCGTTGGTGGCATCCTGAAAGCCGCAATAAACAGCGTCAGCACCGGCATCCACGGCGGTCCGCAAGGCAGCGGGCGTCCCGGCAGGGCAGATCAGTTCAGCAAGGCTCATGTGTTCTCTCTTGTTTCCGTTTCGCCAAGATAGGTCCGCCGGAGACGTGTCAGGATTGCGCGGCCTGTTGGTCCGAACATCGCCGCCGTTTCTTCAGCCAGCGAGCCGTCCATGTCATCGAGCGCATTGCGCAGTCGCACAACCGCCTCGGTCTCGCCACTCACCTCCAGATCGCGCGAGAAGAAGGCCGCGTCGCCGTCTTGTTCGGCGTCAATCAGTTCCAGTAGAAGAAGAAATCGCCCCCGGATCACGGCCCCCGCGTCAGGTGCGGCGTCGCGAGGAACGGCGCGAAGCAGAAGTGCCTGCGGATCCGGACGAAGATGAAGAGCAAAGGGCAGCTCCTGCGGGTCGATCAAGAAGTCGGTCGCATGATGCGGCCCGAGCCTATCAAAGAGCGACGGATGCCGCGCCGCGATCCGGCGAACGATCCGCGTCAGGATCGGCTGCACTGCAAGGCAGGACAGCCGCGCCACGACACCTTCTCCGGGTCTGCGCGCGAGGGGCGTTTCGCTGCTCATACTCATGATTGTTCCTTTCGTTGCGCGCTCAGAACTGGCCTAATTATGCCTGCGCTGCGAGCCGTCGAAACAGCACACCGTCCGCCAGATACTTATGTTCATCGAAAACCTCAGCGAGTTTGCCCAGCCTGGGATATAGATTCCGCGAGATTGCGCAGGCGTTGTGGGACAAGCAGAAAACGTGTGTGTTCGCCGCAATCCGGTTCATCGCAGCCTCTTGACCGTCGTGGTCCTTGCGATAGTGCGGGGTCGACACCACCGCTTCCCGAACCGTTCCCAAGCGGCGCGCGGCAAAGATGGCGTCTTCTTCGGCGCGCATGTGCGCCTCCAACTCAGTGGTCAGCGCCTCCACCGCCTGCGTCAAACCCTGCGGCGTGTCGATGTCTGCGGGATGGGCCTTTTCGACCCTTCGGGCGAGTGCGGTCAGTTCAGCCAGCTCGCGCCGGTGTCCAGCGTGGAAGCGGATGCTTATAGGGTCGGTCAACGCGCCGGTATCGCTTGGGATACCCGCTTCGGTATGGTTGTTCATCGCAGGCCCAGTT
>CAZMZS010000203.1:0-2954 GCA_964570675.1 uncultured Roseovarius sp.
CCTTGTCGGGCGTGTCGTCGGCATGGGCCAGCACATGCGCGGCCAGATTGAACGGGGCGGCGCAGGGCGGGTGCGCGGCGGTGCGTGTCACAGAAAGCATCTTCACCGATTAGGCCGCGTGTCCCTCAGTTGCAAGTGGCAGGGGCGGAGCTTATAGGATTTCGCTATGAAGCGCACGACGCCAGAAAACCTGATCCGCGTGGCCCGCGAGAACGGCCAGCAGGACAGCGCCGAGCCGCTGAACCTGGGCGAGCGGGTGCGCGAGCTGCGCAAGGCGCGGGGCTGGACGCTGGAACAGGCTGCCGGTCAGGCGGGGCTGGCGCGCTCGACCCTGAGCAAGATCGAGAACGGGCAGATGTCGCCCACCTATGAAGCGCTGAAGAAGCTGGCGGTGGGGCTGGAAATCTCGGTGCCGCAACTGTTCACGCCGCCCCAGCGCGAAAAGGTCAGTGGCCGTATGGCGGCGACCCGGGCGGGCGAGGGACAGCATCAGGCGACCACCACCTATGAGCATGAATTGCTGGCCGAGACCCTGACCAAGAAACGCATGCTGCCTTATCGCGCACGCATCCGGGCGCGGGATATCGGCGAATTCGATGGCTGGGTGCGCCATGACGGCGAGGAATTCCTGTATGTGCTGACCGGGGTGATCCGGCTTTACACGGAATTCTATGAACCCATCGAGATGCGGCGCGGCGACAGCGCCTATTACGACGCAACCATGGGCCATAACGTGATTTCGGTCAGCGAAGAGGATGCGACCCTCTTGTGGGTCACATCACTGACCTGAACGCGGCCAGTCGCGGCCAGTGCGGATCAGAACATGCTGCGCACACCGCGGGCGGCGTCCGAGATGTCCCGGCCCATGCCTTCTACGGTGCCGCAGGCGGTGAGCGCGGCGAGAAAGCTGAGAGCGATCAGTTTTTTCATGGCGTCGTCTTTTCGGTTCGTTGCTGCCCGTATCTTGATCTAGTCGTCTTGATACCACCAGACCTCGGGAAGGAAACCGATGCCGTCCCCGTAGATCGGCAGATTGTCTTCTGGATAGCGCAATTCCCTGAGATGGGCAATCCGGCCGACGGCGTAGTTATGGATCGGGATGACATAGCGCCCGGCGGTCAGCACCCGGTCGAGCGCGCGGGTGGCGGCGATGAAATCGGTGCGGCTGCGGGCCTTGAGCATGGCGTCGATCATGGCGTCGGCGGCGGGGGATTGCATGCCCATGAGGTTGCGGCTGCCGGGCTGGTCGGCCACGCCCGACCCCCAATAGAAGCGCTGTTCATTGCCGGGGCTGAGCGAAAGCGAGCGGCGCATGAAGGTGAGATCGAAATCATACCGGCGCTCGCGTTCGCTGTATTGCGCCTTGTCGGTGGATTGCACATCGAGCCTGATGCCGAGCCGTTCGAGCGCGTGGGCGTAGATATCCATGATCGCGCTGGCCTGCTGAATGAGCGCGTCCTGCTGCAAGAGGACCGTAAGGTCCAACGCCTCGCCCGCGTCGTTGCGCAAGCGGCCATCCTGCACGCTCCAGCCCGCCTCTTTCAATAGCTGCACCGCGCGGCGCAGATTGTCGCGGTTGCGCTTGGAGCCATCGCCGACGGGCAGGGTGTAGCCGTCGAGCGTGCCCGGCAGCAGCGTGTCGGCAAACGGCGCCAGCAGCGCGCGCACCGCATCATCGGCGGGGCCGGGACGCATGCCCAGTTCGGAATTCGAGAAATACGAGGTGATGCGCGGCTGGCGGCCGCCGGTGAGCGTGTCGTTGATATAGTCGAAATTGAACGCGAGGATCAGCGCCTCGCGCACGCGCCAGTCATCGAGCGGCGGGCGGCGGGTGTTCATGACGAAGCCGGTCATCCCCGAAGGTTTCTGGTGGGGGATTTCGGATTTGACGATCTCGCCGCTCCGGACGGCGGGGAAATCATACTGGGTTTCCCAGCGCTCGGCGTTGAATTCGCGGATCCACGAGAGGGCCTGTGCCTTGAACGCCTCTTTGAGCACGGTGTTGTCGCCGTAATATTCGATGCGGATCTCGTCGAAATTATTGGTGCCGCGGCGCAGGGGCAGGTCAGCGCCCCAGTAATCCGGGTTGCGCCTGAGCAGGACAAAGCGGCCGATCTCGTGATCGGCCACCACGTAGGGCGCCGAGCCGAGGGGGATGTCCTCGCGCCCGGACCCGGCGAAATCGCGCCCGTCCCATTGCGCTTTCTTGAGGATCGGGCGCAACCCGGCGATGAGCGCCAGTTCGCGATCCTCGGTCGAGAAGGTCAGCCGCACCTTGCGCGGGCCGGTCTGTTCGATCCGCTCCACCTGATCCCAGAAGGCGCGATAGCGCGGGTGGCCATCGGTGCCCAGCACCTCGTAGGACCAGATCACGTCCTCGATCGTGACCGGGCTGCCATCGGAGAATCGGGCCTCTTCGCGCAGGGTGAATTCGACCCATTGGCGGTCGGGTCCGGTTTCGACCGATTCGGCCAGAAGGCCGTAAAGCGTGAAAGGTTCATCCCAGGAGCGGCCCATCAGCGACTCATGGGTGAGATACTGCAACTGCCAGGGCGGGGTGCCCTTGAGGGTGAACGGGTTGAGCGAATCATAGCTGCCCACATTGCCGGTGACGACACGTCCGCCCTTGGGCGCATCGGGGTTGGCATAGGGCAGCGACACAAAATCCGGTGGCAGGGCGGGGTCGCCATACATAGCTATGCCATGCATGGGCTGCGCTGTGCCCGGAGCCGCGCCCGAGCAGAGCAAAAGACAGGCCGCCGCGATGCGTCCCCAGGAGAAAAAATCCGGTCTCATTCTGGCAACAATTCCCGATGACCCATGTATGCTTGAGCCCGGACCCTAGAGGCGGATTTATGTCTTTTCAAACTTTTAGCTTGGATGATGGCGCCAGATTGCTTATAAAGGGGGCACTGCTCGATAGGTTTCTTGCCTGTATGAAACCTGCCTCAATA
>CAZMZS010000204.1:0-2928 GCA_964570675.1 uncultured Roseovarius sp.
AAGCGCATATGGGGCTGGTTCTTTTTCGACTGGGCCAGCCAGCCCTATCACACCCTGCTCGTCACCTTCATCTTCGGGCCGTTCTTTGCCGGGATCGCGGCGGAATATTTCATGGCCTCGGGGTTGAACGAAACCACTGCGGACGCCCGGGCGCAAAGCCTGTGGTCACTGTGCCTGACGGTAACGGGGCTGGTGATCGGGATTGGCGCGCCTATGATCGGGGCGCTGGCCGATACCACGGGGCGTCGCCTGCCCTGGATCATCGCGTTCTCGGGGCTTTACGTGATCGGCGCCGGCGGGCTCTGGTGGACACTGCCGGACGGGTCGAACATGTGGTTTGCGCTGAGCGCCTTCGGGATCGGCTTTATCGGTGCGGAATACGCGCTGATCTTCATCAACTCGCAACTGCCGTCGCTGGGTTCCGACGAGGAGGTCGGCGCGCTGTCGGGTTCGGGCTTTGCCTTTGGCTATGCTGGCGGGGTTCTGGCGCTGGCGATCATGCTGCTTTTGTTCGTCGAGCAGCCCTCGGGCAAGACGCTGATCGGGCTGGACCCGGTCTTCGGGCTTGATCCCGCGCAAAAGGAGGGCACGCGTTTCGTCGGCCCCTTCGTGGCGCTGTGGTATGCGCTGTTCATGATCCCCTATTTCCTCTGGGTGCGCGATGTCGGCCCGCCCGCGCAGGGCAAGGGCGTGGGCGACGCGGTGCGCCTGCTGGTCAAGTCGGTGAAGGCGTTGCGCAAGCGGGTGAGCCTTTCGGCTTATCTGGGGTCGTCGATGATGTATCGCGATGCGCTGAACGGGCTTTACGGCTTTGGCGGCACTTACGCGGTGCTGGTGCTGAACTGGAATATCGTCTCGGTCGGGATTTTCGGGATCGTCGGCGCGATTTCGGCGGCGCTGTTCAGTTGGGTCGGCGGGCTGGCCGACCGCGCCTTTGGGCCAAAGCCGGTGATCATCACCGCCATTTGGGCCTTGATCGCGGTCTGCGTCACCGTGGTGGGCATGGATCGCAGCCAGATCTTCGGCCTGCCGCTGGAGGCCGGATCACGCCTGCCCGACATGGTGTTCTTTGGCTGTGGCGTGTTGATCGGCGGGTTCGGCGGTACGCTTCAGGCCGCCAGCCGGTCATTGATGGTGCGCCATACCGATCCCGCCGCCCCGACCGAGAGTTTCGGGCTTTATGGGCTGTCCGGGCGTGCGACGGCGTTTCTGGCCCCGGCGCTGATCGGGACGGTAACGGCCCTGAGTGGAAGTGCGCGCATCGGGGTGTCTCCGGTGATCGGGCTTTTCCTGATCGGCCTCGTGCTGTTAGTCTGGGTGAAATCGGAAGGGGACAAGGAAACATGGTCCGTTACCTCAAACTGATCGCCGCGGGGCTGGTGCTGGCCGGGTGCAGCGCGCCGCCCGCGCAGCAAAAGACTGCCAGCGCCCGTCAGGTCGTATCCACCCAGAGCATTCCGCCCGCCATGGTCGGCGTCCATGCAAAGCAACTCTTCGGCAAGCAGGGCCTATCCTCGCGCCAGGGGGCCGAGCCGTTCGGAGGCTATGCCAAAGGGTGCCTTGCGGGGGGCGTGCAACTGGCCGAAAGCGGGCCAACATGGCAGGCCATGCGCCTGAGCCGGAACCGCAACTGGGGCCACCCTGAAACAGTTGATTTTATTGAAAAACTGTCGCGCTCGGCGGCGTCACAACCGGGCTGGAACGGGCTTTATGTGGGCGATATCAGCCAGCCGCGAGGGGGGCCGATGCTGACCGGGCATCGCAGCCACCAGATCGGGATGGATGTCGATATCTGGATGCTTCCGGCCAAGCAGTTGAACCTGAGCCGGGCAGAGCGGGAGTCGCTCTCTTCGATCTCGATGCGGCGCGCGAATGGGGCCTTCACCAATGATAGATGGACCCGCGCGCATCATGAGATCCTGAAGGCGGCGGCAAAGGATCCACGCACCGCGCGGATCTTCGTTTTCCCCGGCGCCAAGGTGCAAATGTGCAATGACGAGACCGGCGACAAGAGCTGGCTGCGCAAGGTCCGGCCCTGGTACGGGCATCATTACCATTTTCATGTCAGGCTGAAATGTCCAGACAATGCAAGGGGTTGCGTCAATCAGGACCCGCCCCCGGCGGGCGATGGCTGCGCCGATGCGCAGGATTGGGTGAACAATATCCTGAACCCGCCGCCGCCCGATCCCGACGCCCCCAAGCCCAAACCGCGCCGGGAGCTGACGATGAACGACCTGCCGGGGCAATGTGTGGCGGTCCTGCAGTCCGAGTAACCATATGCTGCGGAAAAATCCGCGCGGACCACTTCATTTTGTTTTGACAAACGAAAAATCTGTGTCACGCTGAAGACGAGTTCAACAAATGCGAAAGGAGGTGGTCCAGTGTCTATAAAGGGATTGGAGCGAGGTGCCGGGACAGTTCGGGAGGTCGCGATCTAGGGCAGACCCTGGGGAGATGACCCCACGAATTGGTGAGTCTAACCGGCCCACCTCCGCTAGCCTTTAGGGGGCCGTTCCGGGATCGGAACGGCCCTTTGAGTTGTGTACGATTTGTCCGTTTTGTACGCTGGTTCTGTACCCTTTTCGGGGCAGCGGGCAGATAATCTGTACAAACCCCGGAATCGAGGACCACGACGCGATGAAGATCACCGACCAGATCGAGATCGAGGATTGGGAACTGACCGAGCAGTTCGTCCGCGCATCCGGCCCCGGCGGGCAGAACGTGAACAAGGTCTCGACGGCGGTGGAGCTGCGTTTCGAGGCGGAGCGTTCGCCGCATTTACCGGATGCTGTCAAACGGCGGTTAAGACGGATCGCGGGACGGCGATGGACCAAGGATGGCGCCTTGGTGATCCAGGTGGAGGAGACGCGCAGCCAGGCCCGCAACCGCGAGATCGCCCGCGAACGGCTGGCCGAGCTGATCCGCAAG
>CAZMZS010000205.1:0-2903 GCA_964570675.1 uncultured Roseovarius sp.
TTTCGCGGTCCATCTTGTTGCAGAAGGTCAGGATCGGCAGGTCGCGCAGGCGGCAGACCTCGAAAAGTTTGCGGGTCTGGGATTCCACGCCCTTGGCGCCGTCGATCACCATGACGGCCGCATCGACCGCCGTCAGTGTGCGATAGGTGTCTTCGGAGAAATCCGAGTGGCCGGGCGTGTCCACGAGGTTGAAGCGGAAATTGCCGAAATCGAAGGACATGGCCGAGGCCGAGACCGAAATGCCGCGATCCTTTTCCATCTGCATGAAATCCGAGCGGGTGCGGCGGGCTTCGCCCTTGGCGCGCACCTGTCCGGCCATCTGGATGGCGCCGCCGTAAAGCAGGAATTTTTCGGTCAGCGTGGTCTTGCCCGCGTCCGGGTGCGAAATGATCGCGAAGGTACGGCGCCGCGCGATTTCGGGCGGCAGATCGGGGCGGTTGGGGGTCACATCCAGCATGATGGCGCATATAGAGGCGCACGCGAGGCGGTGCAACATGCCTGTGCGGCCCGCATCCTGGTGTCTGGCACCTGACATAAGATACCTGATGGATGCAGATTAGCGGACATCTTCCACCATCCTTGAGCGAAACGGAAAGATGCCCGCTTGGAGTCCTCTTGGGACATTCGATCCTGAAGTTCCTGAGCGGACGCAAGGCCGAAGGCCGCCGCGCATCGCCGGGCCGCCCCCCCGGCACGGCGATTTGGCAAAGCTGGGTGCCGCAGTCAAAGGTTTTGCGGATTTGGCAGGGATAAAGTGCCATTGACCAATCGTTGGATCACCGCACCGCGGCCCGCCGACGCGCGTCTGTTGCAATTTCCGCTTCGTCCCGCATTGCCGACGCTCAGGCTTTCCTCCATGCAACCGATCGCGATTGCAGGGCAAACTGCGAACCTTTTGCCAGGTGGTGAATACTAGCGCGTCGAGGCGCGGCGCAGGATCGCGGCGGCGTCGGGATGGTCGAGAAGCTTCTCGCTGACCTCGAAATCGAGATGCGCGCTGTTGCCGTGGCCCGAAAGGGACTGGGCCAGCGCCTCGCGCAGGTCCTCGGGCAGGACGGGGCGGGTGCGGGTATCGACAAGGAGGGTCTCGGCGGCGATGCCTTCGGCATAGATGATCTGGTGGTTGTCGAAGAGAAGCTGGAAGTAATCTACAAAGCCGCCATCCTGGCGCTGCACGGTGTCGCCATTCACGAGATAGCGCGCGCGCACCAGCAATTCGGCCCGCCCGGCGCCGAGCGCATCCGAGCGCTGGTAGATGAAGAGCCGGTGATCGGGGCTGACCAGCAGGTCGTGTTCATTGTGCAGCGTGCCCGCCTTGATGCGGATCGGGGAGAATTCGCCCACGGCGCGCACGGTCGACTGGCCGATCCAGCGCACCTGCTGGGGGCCTTCGTCACGCGTGAGGACCATATCGCCGACGCGAAGCTGTTCGATCGGGGTCTGGCTGCCCGAGGCCATGGTGATATGGGTTCCGCGCGAAAAGGCGACGCAGGCGACTTCGGCGAATTTGCGGTCGGGGTTTTCGGTATCGATGCCCACCAGCGCGTAGCCGATGCGCGGCTCGAGCGGTGCCAGCGGCAGCACGTAGACATCGGCAGCGTTGCCCTTTGCGTCGGTTTCGACCAGCACGAGGGTTTCGGTGGTCTGACCTGAAGTGGACATGAATGTCGCGACCGAATCGAGATGGAGCGCCGCGCCGGGGCTGCCGACCGAGGTGTCGGGCGCGATGGTGAAGCGCCCTGACTCGTCGGCATGAACGGACAGCCGGAGCCGGGTAGCGGATTTGCCAAGCTCGTAGGTGTCGTCAAGTTCGAGATCGCCCGCGAAGGAGATCGGATCGCCCAGATTCGCGCCATTCACCACCCGAAAGTCGGTGGCGCGGAAAACGGGTATGGATTGTGCGGGTTTCGCGGCGTTCTGGGTCATAACATGCGTCTTACTGGTCAAAGCGCGCAGTCACCAGATGCAATCGGAGTGATCGCAGGGTTCGCGCTGAACGGGATCGGGCCACATTAGGCGGGCGGTCGGGCGCGGTCAACGGCGGGCGGGATGCTCTGGCATCTTCGGGCGAGCGGGTGCTATGCAGGGGGCAATCGCGAACAGGCATCAAAGGGAGGCCGGGAATGGATCTTGGAATCAAGGGCAAGCGCGCATTGGTCTGCGCATCCTCGAAGGGGCTGGGGCTGGGCTGTGCAAGGGCATTGGCCGAAGCGGGCGTCGATCTGGTCATGAACGCGCGCGGCGCCGAGGCGCTGGAGGCGTCGGCACAGGCGATCCGCGATGATTTCGGCGTGAATGTCACCACGGTCGCTTGCGACGTGACCAGCGCCCAAGGGCAGGACGAGCTGCTGAAGGCGGCGGGCGAGGTGGATATCCTTGTCAACAACGCCGGTGGTCCGCCGCCGGGCATGTGGACCGACTGGGAGCGCGAGGATTTCATCAATGCGCTCGATGCCAACATGCTGACGCCGATCGCGCTGATCAAGGCGCTGGTGCCGGGCATGATGGAGCGCGGCTGGGGCCGGGTGGTGAATATCACCTCGCAATCGGTGAAGGCGCCGATCGCGGTGCTGGGCCTGTCGAACTCGGCGCGCGCCGGGCTGACCGGCTATGTGGCGGGCACGTCGCGCCAGGTGGCGGGCAAGGGAGTGACGATCAACAACCTGTTGCCCGGTATTCACGCCACCGACCGCGCCCAGGCGCTGGACAAGGGGGTCGCCGACAAGGAGGGCCTGTCGATGGATGAGGCAAAGGCGAAGCGCTGCGCCACCATCCCGGCGGGGCGCTATGGCACCAAGGAGGAGTTCGGCGCCGCCTGCGCGTTCCTGTGCAGCCAACATTCCGGTTTCATCATCGGTCAGAACATCCTGCTGGATGGCGGCGCGGTGAACGCCACGCTTTAG
>CAZMZS010000206.1:0-2902 GCA_964570675.1 uncultured Roseovarius sp.
TCGCCGGTGGGCCAGGGCCCCGATCATCTGGAATGGAAGGTGGGCAAATGACACAACTGCCAGACCGCACCGAAAAGAAGCTGGGCCTTGTGATCGATCTGGACACCTGCGTCGGCTGTCATGCCTGCGTGGTGTCCTGCAAGGGCTGGAACACCGAGAATTACGGTGCGCCATTGTCGGATCAGGATCCCTATGGCAGCGCGCCGACCGGCACGTTCCTCAACCGCGTGCATTCCTACGAGGTGCAGCCCGAAGAGGGCGCGGCGCAGCTCATTCATTTCCCCAAATCATGCCTGCATTGCGAGGACGCGCCCTGCGTCACCGTCTGCCCCACGGGGGCCAGTTACAAGCGGGTCGAGGACGGGATCGTTCTGGTCAACGAGACCGACTGCATCGGGTGCGGCCTTTGTGCATGGGCCTGCCCTTATGGCGCACGCGAGATGGACGCGGCCGAAGGCGTGATGAAGAAATGCACGCTTTGCGTCGATCGCATCTATAACGAGAACCTGCCCGAGGAAGACCGCGAGCCGGCCTGCGTGCGCACCTGCCCGGCGGGCGCGCGGCATTTCGGCGATCTGGGCGACCCCGACAGCGACGTGTCGCAACTGGTCGAGGCGCGCGGCGGTGTCGACCTCATGCCTGAACAAGGCACGAAGCCGGTCAACAAATACCTGCCGCCACGCCCCAAGGACCGGATGGACCGCCCCGCTGCGCAGCCCGAAGGCGATATCGACGTGCTGGCGCCGTTCCTGAAACCGGTGGCGGAAGAGCCCAAGGGGTTCATCGGCTGGCTCGACAAGGCATTGGAGAAACTCTGACATGCATCCCGCCCCTTCCGTCATCATCTTCACCACGCTTTCCGGGCTTGGATTCGGGCTTCTTGTCTGGCTGGGCCTGGGGTTTCCCTTTGTCACCGGGTGGGTGGCTTTCGCCTTTTTCGCGATCGCCTATGGGCTGGCCGTGGGCGGGCTCATGGCCTCGACCTTTCACCTCGGGCATCCCGAGCGGGCAATGAAGGCGTTCACCCAATGGCGCACAAGCTGGCTTAGCCGCGAGGCATGGGTCAGCGTCGCGGCGCTGATCGTGATGGCGCCATATGGCGCCGGGCTGGTGTTTCTGGGCACAAGCTGGACCGCGCTTGGATGGCTGGGCGCGGCGCTGTCGCTGCTGACGGTCTATTGCACCTCGATGATCTACGGCCAGCTCAGGACCGTGCCACGCTGGAAGACGCCCCTGACGCCCGCGCTGATGATGGCCATCGCGCTGGCGGGCGGTGCGCTGTTAGCCGGACAGGTCACGGCGGCGCTGATCCTGTTGCCGGTGGCGGCGGTCCTTCAGGTGCTGTGGTGGGTGCGCGGCGACATGGCCCTGAGCCAGAGCGGCACCGACATGGCCAGCGCCACACAGCTCGGCGATATCGGCGCGGTGCGCGCCTTTGAGCCGCCCCATACCGGGACCAACTACCTATTACGCGAATTTGTTCATGTCGTTGGGCGCAGGCACTCGATCAAGCTGCGGGGCATCGCGCTGGTGCTGGGATATGCGCTCCCGGTGCTGTTGCTGCTGGCGCCGGTCACGCATTTTGTGGCGCTTCTGGCGGTGACATCGCACCTGGCGGGGATCGCCGCCTCGCGCTGGCTGTTCTTCGCAGAAGCCGAGCATGTGGTCGGGCTTTATTACGGCAAGCGCTGAACCGGCGGCGAGAACGCCGCCGGGCGGCTATTCATCCGCCCCGGTCCATTGCGCGATCTTGGGGTCAAGCCGGTTGGCGCGGAAGCGTTTCCAGCGCACCCGCACGCCCCATGCGAATGCGGCCAGAACCGTCAACAGGATGATGTTGAACCACGGGATAATCCGCTGATCAGGACCCGAAGCGGCCTCGACCGTGACCGCGTTGGGATAGATCGACAGGAACTCGTTGCGCCATCCGTAATGCGTGATGATCACCCATTGCGGATTGGACGCGTTCTTCTTTGAAATGAGGTCCGACGCCTCGGCCTGAAGGTTCGCGGTGTCGAACTTGAAATAGGGCGGCCAGCCCCAGCCGGTATCCTCGTTGCGATAGATCATCGGCTTGTCGTTGGTGCGGAAGGTCTGGATGAAGAACACGTCACGATTGGTGCCGGTCATGTCCTCGCCGGTATCGGCCCCGGACCAGAACAGCGAGTTATCGCCCGGATCGACCCGCTTTTCGTAGGTGTCGGTGATCCTGCCGATATCGTGCTGCGGCAGCGTGTAGTGCAGGAACGCCGCCACCAGAAGCCAGAACAGCCCCCAGAATCCCCATTTGACATAGACCATTCCGGCCCCCTCACATGAAATTCGTCACATAGATGATCACCGCGATCACGGTGACCGGGATGACATAGACCAACAGGATCAATCTGCGCCTGAGCGAATGCTCGTAATCGGTCATCCCTGTCTCGATATAGGTATCCTTGTCGCCGGGCCTACCCGTTTCCTCCCATTCTCGCTCCAGTTTCCCGCGCCGTACCGCGCGGGACCAGAGCGAGATGGCGAAATAGATCACCGTCAGGGCAATGAAGCCGAATACCACGAGTCGCACAAATGCCGCCATTCAAGCCCCGTCCGTGTCAGTGACCATTTGCACATGAATAAGGGTTGATCCGACCGGGCGCAATGACCGCCTGCCGGGTGACGGGCGACCGTGGCTGCCGCCCGTCAAGCATTCAACCGACCACGTTGAAAGTCGGCCCGTAGGGATAGCCGGTGATGTTCTCGTTCCCGTCGGGCGTGATGACCAGGATATCATGCTCGCGATAGCCCCCCGCGCCCGGCTGACCCGCGGGCAGCGTCAGCATCGGTTCCATGCTGATCACCATGCCGGGTTGCAGGATCGTGTCGATATCCTCGCGCAGTTCCAGCCCTGCTTCGCGCCCGT
>CAZMZS010000207.1:0-2838 GCA_964570675.1 uncultured Roseovarius sp.
CCTCCGGCGGGAGTATTGTCAGCAAGATAAAGCCGGGGGGCAGGCAATGAGCGGTGTGCTTTATGGTGTCGGGTTGGGGCCGGGGGATCCCGAGCTCATGACCTTGCGCGCCCATCGTCTGATCGCGCAGGCGGATGTGGTGGCTTATCCGAGCCTTGCGGGGGGTGAGAGTTTCGCCCGCGCGATCGCGGCGGCGGCGATCAGGCCGGGGGCAGAGGAGATCGTCATGGAGGTGCCCATGAGCACCGAGCGCGCCCCGGCGCAGGCGGCCTATGACGCGGGCGCGGCGCGGATTGCCGGGGCGCTCGATTCGGGGCGCGACGTGGTCTGTCTTTGCGAGGGTGACCCGTTTTTTTATGGCTCGTTCATGTATGTGTTCGCGCGCCTTGCGGCACGTTACCGGGTGGAGGTGGTGCCGGGGGTGACGTCCTTGACCGCCTGCGCGGCCAGCGCCGCGATGCCGCTGGTGGCGCGCAACGAAAGGCTGACGGTCTTGCCGGGGCCCTTGCCCGAGGATGAGCTGCGCGCCCGCATAGAGGGCGCCGAAAGCGTGGCGATCATGAAGGTGGGGCGTCACATGGCCAAGATCCGCGGCGTGATCGACGCGCTGGGGCTGACGGCGCGCGCGGTTTACGTGGAGCGCGCGAGCCTGCCCCAAGAGGTGGTCTGCCCGCTGGCCGAGGCGCCGGAAGAGGCGCCCTATTTTTCGATGATCCTGTTGGTGAAGGGGGGTGATCCATGGCTGTGAATCCTGTGGTTCTGGCGTTGAGCCGGTCGGGAGAGGCGGTGGCGCATCGCGTGGCGGCGCTGCTTGGGGCCGAGATGCATGGGCGCGAGGGCCGCGTTGCGAAAGCGGATGCCTGGTTTCCCGATGCACTGGAGCATGCGCGCGATCTTTTCGCCGCCGGGGTGCCGGTGGTGGGGGTCTGCGCCAGTGGTATCCTGATCCGGGCGGTGGCGCCGCTTTTATGCGAAAAGCGCGTCGAGCCGCCGGTTCTGTCGGTGAGCGATGACGGGTCGGTCGTGGTGCCCTTGCTGGGCGGGCATCGCGGCGCCAACCGGCTGGCGGCTCGGATCGCTGACGGCCTTGACGCAAAGGCGGCGGTGACGACGGCGGGCGATGTGGCGATGGGCGTCGCGCTCGATGCGCCGCCCGAGGGCTATCGGTTGGCCAATCCCGAAGATGCGAAACCGGCGATGGCTGCGATGCTGGCGGGCGAGGGTGTGCGCCTGCTGGGCGAGGACATCTTTGGCCTCGGGACCGATGCTGGGGGCAAGGTCGATCTGGTGGTGAGCGAGGCGCCCGAGACGGGTGGCGCGAAGCGGCTGGTTTATCATCCCCAGCGTTTCGTGCTGGGTTTGGGATGCGCGCGCAACTGCGAGCCCGGCGAGATGTGGGCGCTGGTCGAGGCGACGCTGGCCGAGGCCGGGATCGCGCCGGGGGCTGTGGCCTGTGTGGCGTCGATCGACCTCAAGGCCGACGAGCCTGCGATCAACGCGGTCGCCAGTCGGCTGGGCGTGCCCTTGCGGCTGTTCGATGCGCGGGCTCTGGAGGCCGAGGCGGGGCGGCTTGCGAACCCCTCTGAAGTGGTTTTCGCCGAGGTCGGTTGTCACGGCGTTGCCGAGGGTGCGGTGCTGGCTGCGGGTACGCAGCTAGCGGTGGAGAAGCGCAAGAGCGCCAATGCAACCTGTGCGCTGGGGTGCGCGGATGCGCCCATCACGGAGATGCCCGGGCGCGCGCGGGGACGGCTGAGCGTGGTCGGCATCGGTCCCGGACAGGCGGCGTGGCGCACGCCCGAGGCATCGCGTCTGATTGCCGAGGCCGATGAGCTGGTGGGCTATGGTTTGTATATCGACCTGCTGGGGCCGCTGGCGGCGGGCAAGGCGCGCAGCGACTTCCCGCTGGGCGGCGAGGAGGCGCGCTGCCGCCATGCGCTGGAGCGCGCCGGGGAGGGGCGCAACGTGGCGCTGGTCTGTTCGGGAGATGCGGGCATATACGCGATGGGCGCGCTGGTTTTCGAGCTTCTGGACAGGGGCGCAGAGGCGCAGGGCGTGAGCGATGCGGCGCGGCGCGTCGAGGTGGTCTGTTCGCCCGGCGTGTCGGCCTTGCAGGGCGCGGCGGCACGGGCGGGTGCGCCGCTGGGCCATGATTTCTGCACCATCAGCCTGAGCGATCTGTTGACCCCGCGCGCGGATATCCTGCGCCGTTTGCGCGCCGCCGCCGAGGGCGATTTCGTGATCGCCTTCTACAACCCGGTCTCGAAGACACGGCGCACCCTGTTGGCCGAAGCGCGCGACATCCTGCTGGCGCATCGCCCCGGCGATACGCCGGTGATGCTTGCGACATCTTTGGGGCGCCCCGAAGAGCATCTGCGCTATCGGCGTCTGGATGCGCTGGAGGTGGACGAGGTCGATATGCTGACCGTGGTTCTGGTGGGATCGAGCCATTCGCGGCTGGCAGAGCTGGGCGAGGGCGCGCGGATGTTCACGCCGCGCGGCTATGCGCGCAAGATCGACGGCGATCTGGCGGCGGGCGGCACGGCATGAGTATTTTGGGCAAGATGAAGCGAGGGGTGCGGCAATGACCGTCTATTTCATCGGGGCGGGGCCGGGCGACCCGGAGCTTCTGACCCGCAAGGCGGAGCGGGTGATCGGGGAATGCCCGGTCTGCATCTATGCCGGGAGCCTTGTGCCCCAGGAGGTGGTGGGCTGTGCGCCCAAGGGCGCGCTGGTGATGGACAGCGCGGCAATGACGCTTGACGAGACCCATGCGGCGATCCGCGCGGCCCATGAAAAGGGGCAGGACGTGGCGCGGGTGCATTCGGGCGATCCGTCGCT
>CAZMZS010000208.1:0-2802 GCA_964570675.1 uncultured Roseovarius sp.
CCGCCCATGACGAGCGGGGCTTCGTCGCATTGCCCCGATACCGAGCGCGCCACCTCGGCGGCGAAATCGGTCTGGGCGTCGTGGTTCACCATCACCGGGTAGTTGCGCTCATAGTCAAGCGTCGCGCGCCCGCCGAACCCCGCCGGGATCCTGTCGCAAAGCGCCTGCATCCGGGTCTCGACCAGGTCGCGCATTCCGGCGTCGAGCGTGCGCGCGGTGCCGATCATCTGGACGCGGGCGGGGATCACGTTGAAGGCGTCCGAACTGGTCTTGACGGCGGTGACCGACACGACCGCCTGTTCGGTGGGGTCCACGTTGCGGCTGACGATGGTCTGGAGCGCCAGCACAAGGTGGCTTGCGATCACCGTCGGGTCGATCGTGTCATGCGGCTTGGCGGCATGGCCGCCCTGCCCTTCGATGATGATTTCGAACTGGTCGGTGGCGGCAAAGAACGGCCCCGGACGGATCGCGAAGCGGCCCTCGGGGATGCCCGGCCAGTTATGCATGCCGTAGACCTCTTGGATGGCGAAGCGCTCCATCAGCCCATCAGCGCACATCTCGCGCCCGCCGCCGCCACCCTCTTCGGCTGGCTGGAAGATCACGACGCAAGTGCCGTCGAAATTGCGCGTCTCGGCCAGGTAGCGCGCCGCGCCAAGCAGCATCGAGGTATGCCCGTCATGGCCGCAGGCATGCATCTTGCCCGGTTCGCGCGAGGCATAATCGAGGCCGGTGGTCTCATGGATCGGCAGCGCGTCCATATCGGCGCGCAGCCCCACCACCTTGCCAGAGCCGGACTTGCGCCCCTTGATCACACCGACCACCCCGGTTCGCCCCAGCCCCGTCACCACCTCGTCGCAGCCAAATTCGCGCAGCTTTTCGGCGACCAGGTTGGCGGTGCGGTGGGTGTCGAACAGCAATTCGGGATGCTGGTGCAGATCGCGCCGCCATGCGGTGATCTCGTCATGGAGTTCGGCGAAACGGTTCTTCACGGGCATGGGGCTGTCCTTTGTCCGGGCACGGCCTTCAGGCCGCGACCTGCTGCATGGCCGAGAGGAAGCGGCGCACCTCGTCCTCGGTATTGTAATGGCTCATCGACACGCGCACGCACTCATCGAACCCAAGCGGGCCAAGCACATTGCCGCAATAATGGTCATTCTTGCGGATATGCACCCTTATACCGTTCTCGCGCAAATGCGTCACCAGATCCGCGGCGCCGACAGAGCGGCAGCACAGCGACACGACACCTTCACGCCCCTCGATCGCCGCACCGCCGATGATCTCGACCCCCGGCATGTCCGCCAGCCCCGGCAGGTTGCCCGCGCCCTGCATCATGGCGCGTGTCAGATCCTGCTCCTGGGCGCGGATCGCGCGCGCCGCGGTCTCCAGCCTGACGCGGCGGTCGGCACTGTCGCTGAACGCCCCGCCCAGCCATTCCAGATACTCCACCACATCCGAGAACGCCGCATAGGCGCCGGTGTCGCGCGTGCCCATCTCCCAGTTTGCCGCCGGGCCGTTGCGGATCTGCTCCTTGGGACAATCTGTCAGCCGATCCGAAGCCCAGCCGACCCCGTAACCATGGCGCGAAAACATCTTGTAGGGCGAGACCGCATAACCATCCGCGCCGATCGCATCCACATCGACCGCGCCGTGGCTGGCATGCTGGATTCCGTCGACGATGATGAAACAGTCCGGCGCGACCTCGCGGATCGCGGCGGCGATCCCTTCGACATCCACCGCCATGCCGGTGACAGGCGAGGTATGCACGATGCTGGCGACGCGGGTTTCGGGCGTCAGCGCCGCGCGATAGGCGGCGACATCCACCGTGCCGCTGGCATTGTCATGCGCCACGCTCACCAGCGGGCGGCCCGTCACTTCGGCCCAACGCGCCATGGCGCTGGCGGATGCCGGGTGCTCGAGCGTCGATCCAAGCATCATGCCCCCCGGCTGCGCCCCAAGCGCCGCGGTGCGGATGAGGCGAAACAGCACCTCGGTGCCGCTTTCGCCGACAAAGACCTGACCGCCGGGCGCGTTGAAGAACAGCGCCATGTCGGCCTTGCCGCGCGCGATGGTCGCCATCAGGGCCGCCGAGGCCGGATTATCGCGGCCCTGATTGTCGGGGTAGCCCGCATAGGCGGCGGATGTCTCGATCACGGATTTCAGACGCAGCGCGCCGCCGGCATTTTCGAAAAAGATGCGCGGCCCCTCGAAGGGGCAGGCCTCGACATGGGCGAAACGGGCGCGCACGGCCTCCATCAGGCCGGGGGTCTGGGCGATCATGGCTCTGCCTTCCTGTCGGATGGGTCGTCTCTCGGGGCCGACAATCCGCCAGCGCCGGGCGGAATTCAAGCCCCAACGCCTCCAGCACCCGCACGCAGCGAAAAAGGACCGGGGTCGCCCCCGCCCCGCAAGGACCGAACAGCTGCGCTTCGGCTGGGCGCATGGCAACACAGGCGTTCCAATGATCCGGTCAAACCGGAACAGTGTCCCAGTCACGCCTAGCTTAACATATAGAGATATGCTTGATCGTGCATGGATTCGGCCTCATCTGGGACAAAATTCCTGTTCTGGGGGAAAGACCATGTTTGAATCTCTGGGGTTCGAGACCCTGACCGCGCCGCAGGCGGCGATCTGGTTCGCAGTTATGCTGGGCGTCGCCTTTGGCGCGCTGGCACAGGTGACGCGGTTCTGCCTGCGCCGTGCACTGGTAGGCGAGGACCGCCGGCAGGCCGCCGGTGTATGGCTGACGGCGCTGGCCGTCGCGGTTCTGGGCACGCAGGGCGCGGTGGCGCAGGGCTGGATCGG
>CAZMZS010000209.1:0-2793 GCA_964570675.1 uncultured Roseovarius sp.
ACCAGCCCGCCATCGGTTTCGGCGCGCAGCACGATCTGGCGGAAATCCTCGGGCGTGCTGAGCAGCGATTGAGCGGTGATCGTGGCGTTGAGTTGCTGTCCTTCGACCGCCGGGCGCGCACCGAAAGCGCCTGCTGAAATCTGCGCGTTCTGCGCCGAAACCGCCGCCACGACATCCGAGGGCGCGAGCTCGAAAGCGGCCAGCTTGGCCGGGTCGAGCCAGATGCGCATGGCGTATTGCCCGCCGAACACATTGACCGACCCGACGCCGCGAATGCGGCTCAGCTCGTCCACGAGGTTGGTGACCATGTAATCCGCAAGGTCCACCTGTTCGAGGCTGCCATCGGTCGAGGTGAGGGCGACCACCATCAGGAACCCGGCCGAGGATTTCTCGACCGTAATGCCCTGTCGCTGCACGATTTCGGGCAACAGGGGCGTGGCCTGACTCAGCTTGTTCTGGACCTGGACCTGCGCGATATCGGCATCGGTGCCGGTCTCGAAGGTCAGGCTGATTTCGACCTGGCCTGCCGCTGTGGAGCTGGATGAGAAGTAGCGCAAACCATCAAGCCCGGTCATCTGCTGCTCGATGACCTGCGTCACGGTGTTGGCCACCGTATCGGCCGAAGCCCCCGGATAGCTGGCGTTGATCGAAACGGAGGGCGGCGCGATCTGCGGGTACTGCGCGACAGGCAGCATCCGGATCGCCAGAACCCCGATCCCCATGATGAGGATCGAGATCACCCAGGCAAAGACCGGACGGTCGATGAAAAAACGTGCCATGTTACTTGTCCCCGTTCCGGTCGATTATTCCGACGCTGTGTCGGCGGTGGCTTTGCTGGTGCCGCGTTCTTCCGGGGCGACGGTGGCGCCGGGTGCGGTCTTCTGAAAACCCGCGACGACGACGCGGTCGCCGGGGTTCAAACCGTCATCGACGACCCAGTCGCTCTCGCGGTCCTGAAGGATTGAAAGCGGGCGTTCCTCGATGACGTCCTCGGCGTTCACCACCCACGCAGTCGGGCGCCCGCGCCGGTCTCGCACGACGCCCTCCTGGGGCACGAGGAACACGTTTTCGGCAACGTCGACGGGCATCTCGACCTGGACATACATGCCGGGCAACAACAGTGTCTGCGGGTTCTCGAACTGCATGCGCAGGGTGACGACGCCGGTCTGCGGATCGACATTCGGTTCTGCGGCCTGAAGGCGCCCGGTGTGGCCGTAGACGGAGCCGTCGGCGAGGGTCAGGCGGACGGTGCGGTCGGCGTCGGCGAGGGCGCGTTCGGTTTCGCCGCGCCGCCAGCGCAGGAGATCCGCCGAGGACTGTGTGACATCTACATAGACCGGATCGATGGTGCGGATGACCGCGAGCGGCTGTGCCTGGCTGGCTGTGACAAGCTCGCCCTGGCTGGTCTGTGAAAGGCCGATCCGCCCCGAGAGCCGGGCACGGATCGTGGTGCGAGACAGCTCGATCTGGGCCGCGTTCATCTGGGCGCGCGCCAGTTCCAGCGCCGCCGAGGCGGAGTCCCGCGCGGCTTCGGCATCGTCGAGCGCCTGTTCGCTGGCGACGTTGCGGGCCTGCAATTCCTTGAGCCGGCCGGCCTCGCGTTCGGCGGCGCGAAGCTGTGCTTCGGCCTGTGCGACGCTGGCGCGGGACTGCTGTAGCGCGGCTTCGTAAGTTGCTGAATCAATGCGGAAAAGCGGGTCGTTCACATTGACATGCGCGCCCTCCTCAAAGAGCCTTTCGGTAATGATCCCGTTGACCTGCGGGCGCACCTCGGCAAGGGCCGAGGCGGCGACGCGGCCCGGCAGGGTTGCTGTCAGGGTGACTGTCTGCGGCTCGAGGGTGACGACCGTGACCTGAGTCGGCTGGCCACCGCCTTGCTGGGCGAGAACCGGGCCGCTCAGGGCAAGGAAACAAAGGGAAAGAACTCCAAAGGGGAGACGCTTGAACAATGTCATGGGATGCCTTTCGGAAGACGGACAAGCGCGCAGGACCTGCGCGCGAAACGCTGAAAATACGGGGCCGTTAAACAGAAGCCGGGGCGGAATGGCAACCGCGCGGACCGAACAGTGACTGTGCGCCATCGATCACGATGAAAATGACCGCGCGGGCATATGGGCGCCGCGTACAAAACGGACGAATTGTACACGTGTTTTGTACCAAAGTCGCCGATCACGGTTTGCGGTTGGTACAAACCCGTTCCGGCGCCGCGCGGGACGGCGCGGTAACGCAATCGCAAGATTTCTGCGCTCTACTGATCGCG
The DNA here is from genome assembly GCA_964570675.1 of uncultured Roseovarius sp. Taxonomy (GTDB): domain Bacteria; phylum Pseudomonadota; class Alphaproteobacteria; order Rhodobacterales; family Rhodobacteraceae; genus Roseovarius. The sequence goes on from CAZMZS010000209.1 coordinate 2,261, forward strand.
TCACCCGCATCCGGTGATGATTCGAGGCAAGCGGCCAGGAGCGAGAAAAATGCGGTAACGGTTTTGATTGACGCCACCGTCGGCAGAGGCGGAGCGCTAGGAGCCTGTCGGAAGGCGAAGATACTGCCGGAAAGGTGGCGGAACTTTTGGCGGTGTTCTGCCGCAAGGCGGATGTGATGACGTCCGCCGGAATTGCCGGGGCGCATGAAGGATAAGGGCGGCTCGTGGCAGAGGCGACCTCCGTCCCGGAGCGCAAGCGGGCGATGTCGACACGGGCGACGCCAACGAGCGCGGGAATGAAGCTGACGCGCAGGCAGGCATTGCGCACGGGGCGGTTGCGCGGGTCCACCGCTGCGGGGCGATTGCGCGGGTCCGCCGCTGCGGGGCGATTGCGCGGGTCCGCCGCTGCGGGGCGATTGCGCGCGGGTGTCGCACACCGGCCCGATAGACTTGGGTCCGTTGCGCTTGGGTCCGTTGCGCTTGAGGCCGTTGCGCTTGGGTCCGTTGCAATCGGGGCCATTGCGTTTGGGGCC
>CAZMZS010000210.1:0-2786 GCA_964570675.1 uncultured Roseovarius sp.
AAGCCGCGCCCCAGACCTTCGTTCATGGCCTGCACGCACCAATCCTGCCAGACGAAGGAATGCCGCCGCCGCGTGCCGAAATCGGCGATGCGCAGCCCGTCGAGCGGGCGCAGGCGTTCGACCTTTTCCCAAAGCTTGGTCATGGCGCGGGCATAGAGCACCTGAAGTTCGAATTTCTTCATGTCATGCAGCACCGCGCGGGAGCGCAGTTCCATCAGCACGGCGAGAGCGGGAATTTCCCAAAGCATGACCTCGGGCCAGGCGCCCTCGAAGGTCAGTTCGTATTGGCCGTCGCGCTTTTCCAGGTGATAGGGCGGCAGGCGAAGGGCCTCGAACCATTCCATGAATTCGGGCGTGAACATCTGGCGTTTGCCATAGAAGGTGTTGCCCCTGAGCCAGGTGGATTCGCCGCGCGTCAGGGAAAGCGAGCGGATATGATCGAGCTGTTCGCGCAGCTCGCCCTCGTCCACCAGATCGGCAAGGCGAACGGATTTGCTGCGGTTGATGAGGCTGAAGGAGACCTGCGTGTCGGGCTTGTTGCGAAACACCGACTGGCACATCAGCAGCTTGTAGAAATCCGTGTCGATCAGGGAGCGGACGATCGGGTCCATCTTCCAGCGGTGATTATAGACGCGGGTGGCGATGTCGACCATGCCGGCCTCCGGGGCAAAGGGGTTCCGGGGGGTTAAAGCAAAGGGGGGCAGGGCTGGCAAGGGGCGGCGGGTGGCCGCGCGCCCCAAGGGGAGTCGTGTCAGGCGGCGGCGCAGCCGGAAAAGGCGTGGCGACGGACCTGATCGGGCATCTGGCCGTATTTGCGGTGGAACCACTTTTTCATCAGCGTGACGTTGGAAAAGCCGCAGGCGACCGAGACTTCGTTCATCGGCATCGAGGTTTGCGCAAGCAGGCTGTGAGCCCGGTCAAGGCGCAGGTCGCGATAGACCTTGAGGGGCGTCTGGCGCAGCAGATCGCTGAAGCCACGTTCCAGTTTGCGGGGGGATACCGAGAGGATATCGGCGATCTGGCCGACGGACAGCGTGTCCTCGAGGTGGTCGAGCATGATCTGGAGCGCGTCGGATATGACCTCGTCGCCCTGGGCCATGCGCTTGTAGCGCCAGTGTTCGCCGACAAGGGTTTCGGCCTCGGGTTCGCTGAGGCCGAGATAGCGGGAAAGGGCGGCGCGGGTGAATTCGCCGTCGCGCGCGCCCACCAGTTCGACCATCATGCGGATCGCTGCTGCCGGGCTGATGGCGCTGGAGAGGGCCTTGTGATGGCAGGTGGCGCTGGTGCTGAGGTCGAGATCGCGGCCCAGTTCCTCGACTCCGGGGCGGAAATTGGGATGCACCGAGAGGCGGCGCGCGCCCAGAACACCGGCGGCAAGGGGCACGAAGACGGCCGAGCCGACGACGCAGACGCGCGCGGCGTTGCGGATGCAGGCGCGCAGCGCATCGAGGCGCAGCGTATCGGGGCGCCAGGGGGTTTCGGTGCCGCCGATCAGCACGAGGGTCTGGTCGGGGCCGCAGATCGGGCCGTCCATCGGGCTGCAGTCACTGGCGCAGATATGCGACCAGCCATAGCCGTCCTGCCCCAGAAGCCGGTTGGCGGAGCGCAGCACGTCGATGCAGGCCTCGGCGGCGAAGGCGACGGAGGAGTCCTGACTGAGGAACACGAAGGCGCCCGAGAGGCTGCGGCGCGCGTTTTGGGGACCGGAAACGGCAGGCCGGGCGGTCTCAAGGTTTTCAAGATACATGGATGATCTTCCTTTCCCTTATATGACACGGAGCCCTGAATCCGCGTGGTTTCCTGTTCAGATCGTGTTTTCGATCGAGGTTTCGACGGCATGGAGGAATGATCCTGCCGAGGAACTGGCCGACAGGAGCAGGAAGCTGTCCTGCCCCGTGCGGATGATGAGAACGCCCAGATGCTCCATCGCGGTGCGCGCGACGTCATCGACGGCGAAGGCGCTGTCGTGAAGGTCAAGCGGGCAGATGCGTTCAAGCGCGGCACGGGCGGGCGGGCCGGTGAGGTCCAGCCCGGTCCAGACATCGGTCTGGTCGGTGGTATAGGCAGCGCCGCCCAGATGGGCGGCGACGACCCGTTCCGCGTCGGGCGCGGCATGGGTGAAAAGCACGAGGCCGGTATCGGGGCCAAGGCGCAAAAGGCGCGTGCCGTCCTTGGTGCAAACCGATTTGCCCGGCGCAGGCAGTGCTGCGCCATAGGCGGATTTGATCGCCTTTTGCGCGGCGTCCTCGGCCCCGAGCGGCAGCGCCAGCGACACGATGGCGAGATCCTTGGGCGAGGTCAGGCGCAGATCGGCGAAGGTCTTGTCATGGCCCGCGAGCGGCGGGGCGGATGTGAGGGTGAAATCAGGCACGAAGACGCTCTCCTTCGGGGTCGATGAAGTGGGCGGAGACGATCTCGACCTCGATCTCGCCGGTCTTGAGCGGATTGACGGCGCGGATGATCTCGCCCTGGCGGGTGTCGCCGCTTTTGACGAAGCCGAGGCCGATCGAATGGCCAAGCGAGGGCGAATAGGCGACGGAGGTCATCCAGCCCTGATCGTTGTCCATGGTGGCGTCATCGCCGCGATTGATGAAATGCGAGCCCGCAATCAGCTTGTCGGCGCTGTTGACCGGGCGCAGGCCGACCAGCTTGACCGCGTCGTCGCGGATCATTTCGGGGCGCTGGCTGAGCACGTTGCCGATACAGTCTTTTTTCTGGCTGACCATGCGGCCCATGCCGAGGTTATGGGCGGTGGTCTGACCGTTGAGTTCATTGCCCGCCGCGTG
>CAZMZS010000211.1:0-2770 GCA_964570675.1 uncultured Roseovarius sp.
ATGACCGCAGTCGGCGGGCATATGCGGGCGCGGTGGCGCGGGGCGGGGGTGCTGACCTTTGTTTCGCTGCTTGGCCTGGCATTGACCGCCGCCTGCGCGCGCGAAAGCGAAGCTGCCTTGAGGGACCGGCTGGACCATTGGTTCGCCATTGGCGACACCGTGGCCTTCGAGGCGCGGGGCGATTGCCTTGCGGCGGTGTTCCGGCTCACCTCGGCGGATGTGAAGGCGCCGATGCCGGTGATGTCGGACCCGATGGGGATGCTGTTGCAGATCAAGCGCGCTGGCCGTGCGGCGCTTGATTCAAGCCGCCAGTCGCCCGATGCCGGGCTGGTGGACCTGGCCAATGCCGAGCGCGCCACCGGCATGGCGATGCGCCGCGCCGCACTGGAGGGGCGGGCCTGCATGGACCCGGTCGCCGAAAGCGCCTTTCGCGCCGCCATCGAGGGGCCGCGCAGCGTGCTGGCCTATGACAGGGAAAACGGCGCGGTCATGATGATGGACCCGGTCACAGGCCTGCTGGTCGTGGCGATGGGGGCCCCGTGATGGGCGCGCGCCTTCAGCTGTCGCCCTGCTGCTCCTCGCGCATTTCGCGCTGGCGTGTGGGCAGCTTGTCGATCGAGCGGCTGATCTCGCGCACGTTCCAGGGAAAGGGTTTGCGCAGGTATATGGTGCCGTCCTTGCCCATCAGAACCAGCATGAAACCACGCGGGCGCAATTGCTGGCGCAGGTCGCCGTTCGCGCTTGGGTCGGTATCGGTGATGACCACCACGTCGCGTGCATCCAATGCATCGAGCCGGTTGGTGATGAAGTCCATCTGCTGGAGAAACTGCGGATCCGCCGGGGCGTCGGCAAAGACGATGAGCGGGCGTTTTATCCAGAGAAATTCGTTCAAATCCACCTGGTCGGCGGGAAAAATGATCGGCGGAACGCCGGCGGCATCGCCTTCGGCGCTGTCTTGCGCGGCGAGCGGTGTGGCCATCAGGGCCATGAAAACAAGGGCGAATATCTTATGCATGGTCTTTCCCGTCAGCCAAGATATAGGCGGACGGACCAGAAATGCGAAGACCCAATGCCGCACCGTCATCGAAAATTTGACCATTAATCGCTTGCTCAGCTTTGAGGGCGCAGCATGTCGGGCAGGGGAAACCCCCAGACCGCATCATGCGGCAATCCGGCAAAGGGCGCGAAAGACCATGAAGATCACCTTGCATCTGGGGGCGCACAGGACCGCCTCGACCAGCCTTCAGCATTACATGCGCCATAACGAGGCGTCGCTTGCCGAGGCGGGCATCGGATTCTGGGGTCCGCGGCGCACGCGGGCCGGGCTTTTGCACGGGGTGATCCCGGTCGCGGGGCGGCAAAACAGGCGCGTCCAGCTGGATCGCGCCCGCGGGCGGATCATGATCAACCTCGAGGCGGCGGAGCGCTCGGGCCATACCGCGCTGATCGTCAGCGACGAGAACATGCTGGGCGCATCGCGGCGCAACCTGCGCGAAAACAGTCTTTATGGCGATGCGGGGCTGCGGCTTGCGCGTTTTGCACAGGCCTTTGACGGGTGCGTGGATCGCGTGGTGCTGTCAGTGCGCGCGCAGGACAGTTACTGGAGCTCGGCGCTGGCCTTTGCGGTGGCGCGCGGGCATCGGCTGCCACAAGGGCGCGAGCTCGAGGCGCTCGCGGGTGACGCGCGCGCCTGGCGCGACGTGATCGCCGATGTGGCCTGCGCCTTTGGTGACGCCGAAATACTGGTGCTGACGCATGAGGCGCTGGCGTCGCGACCCGAGGCGCGGCTGGCGGTGATGGCCGCGCGCCCGCTTGAGGCGATGCCGCGCGCCCATGCGCGCGAATGGATGAACCGCGCGCCCCTTCTGGGCCCGCTACGCGCGGCGGTGGGGGCGCGTGGCGGCGCGCCTGTACGACTTGGCGAAGGCGCCGACAGCGCGCGCTGGCAGCCATTCGACAGGGTGCAGACCGCAGCGCTGCGCGAAGCATATGCCGACGATCTGCACTGGCTGCGCGCCGGGGCGGACGGATTGGCGACATTGATCGAGGAAACCGGACCGGCAAAAGCGGAGGCACATCCGCCCGCCGGTCAGATGACAAGAGGACATCGAAATGGGACGCAGGAAAGACGAATGGCGTAAGATCGCCGAGGGCGAGCTGAAGGGCCGCCCGCTGGAAGACCTGACATGGAAGACCCTTGAAGGGATCGACATCGCGCCGGTCTATACCGAGGAGGATGTCGAGGGGCTGGAGCATCTGGGCTCGATCCCCGGAGAGGCGCCCTTCACCCGTGGCCCGCGCGCCACGATGTATGCCGGGCGGCCCTGGACGATCCGGCAATATGCGGGGTTCTCGACCGCGGAGGAATCGAACGCCTTTTACCGGCGCAACCTGGCCGCGGGCCAGCAGGGCGTTTCGGTGGCCTTCGATCTGGCGACCCATCGTGGCTATGACAGCGATCATCCGCGCGTGGTGGGCGATGTGGGCAAGGCGGGCGTCGCCATCGACAGTGTCGAGGACATGAAGGTGCTGTTCGACGGCATCCCGCTCAACGAGGTCAGCGTGTCGATGACGATGAACGGCGCGGTGATCCCGGTGCTGGCCAGTTTCATCGTCGCGGGCGAGGAACAGGGCCATGACAAGAGCCAATTGTCGGGCACGATCCAGAACGACATCCTCAAGGAGTTCATGGTTCGAAACACCTATATCTATCCACCCAAACCCTCGATGCGGATCATCAGCGACATCATCGAGTACACCTCGAGAGACA
>CAZMZS010000212.1:0-2737 GCA_964570675.1 uncultured Roseovarius sp.
GATGAGCGCGCGCGGCAAATCCAGCGCCTGCAAACCGATCTGGAGCTGGCGCGCCTTGAAACACCCGCCGCGCCCGGCCCGACAGGACCCACCGACGAAGAGCGGCGCCTGGCTGAGCTTGAGCAGCGCCGCGCAGAAGCGCGCGCCATCCGCGAGGCGCGCATCGCCAGCCCCATCATCGCTTTCGGGTCCTCGGGCAGTGCCAGTGACGAAAGCGCTGCTGAACAACGCCGCCTCGACGGTGAGACCGATTTTGTTCGCAACGGCGCCCAGCCCGCGACCGTCACTCAAGCCCTCGCAATCGTGAACCCCGCCAACACCGTGGTCCAGGGCACGATGATCCAGGCCGTTCTGGAAACGGCGATCGACAGCCAACTCGCCGGCCCGGTTCGGGCCATGGTCTCCGAAGACGTCCATGCCTATGACGGCAGCCGTGTGCTCATACCACGTGGGTCACGCCTCATCGGCCGCTATCAATCCGGCGTCGATATTGCGCAGCAACGCATCACCATCGCCTGGGACCGCATCATACTGCCCGACAATCAAACCGTCGAAATCAGCGCCTTCGGCGGCGACGAGCTGGGCCGGTCTGGGACCACAGGATTTGTCGATAGCCGCTTTGGCACCCGCTTCGGCTCGGCCGCGCTCATCTCTCTGATCGGGACGCTGCCCACCGTGGCGGCCGAGTCCACAGAGGACGCGCGCACCGCCGACGCGCTCGAGGGCACAGCCGAGAGCCTGCAGGACAGCACCCAAAGCGTCATCGGCGAATATCTCTCCGTCGCGCCCGTCATCCATGTCGACCAGGGCGCGCGCGTCACCGTCATGGTCGATCGCGACCTGGAGATATTCTGAGCCATGGCCGCCAGCTACCTGCAAAGCTCGCTCGACAAGCTGCCGGACGCCCGCGATCCCAAACTGATCGAGCTCTGCATCAACCCCGACGGCACGGTCTGGGGCGAGTTCCAGGGGGATCATTTCATGCGCAAGCGCGACACAAGGCTCACGCCCCACGAGGCCCACGATCTGGGCACCCAGATCGCCTCGGCCGCAAACACCACCCTCAGCCGCACCAAACCCATCGTCTCGGTCAGCATCACCTATCGCGACCGCCCCATCCGGGCACAAGTGATCCAACCGCCCGCCGTCGATGGCGGCTTTGCCATCTCGCTGCGCTTCTTCGCCGATCTGCCCCTTGACCAGATCCAGCTCACCTATCTCTTTGGCTCCGAGCGCAGCGCAGAGGCCACGCGCCGCGCGCGCAATGCCGAGCTGCGCGCCGTCGTTGCCACCGGCGATATCGAGGCCGCCATCGCCTTCTGTGTCAGCCACAAGCTCAACATGATCGTCTCCGGCGGCACCTCCACCGGCAAGACGGTCACCGCCCGCAAAATCCTCTCTTTCGTGCCCGATGCCGAGCGGCTCGTGACCATCGAGGATGCGGCAGAGCTACGGCCCAGCCAGCCCAACACCGTGACGTTGATGGCCGACCGCGAGGCGCCTGAGCGCAGCGCGGATCAGCTGCTTACCGCGACTCTGCGCATGCGCCCCGATCGCATCGTTCTGGGCGAGGTTCGCGGGCCCGAGGCCATGACGTTTCTTGAGGCGATCAACACCGGCCATGGCGGCTCGCTCACCACGCTCCACGCCGAGACGCCGCAACTCGCCATCCAGCGCCTCGCCATCGCGGCCCTCAAGACCAACCTGCCCATGACGTACCAGGACATGATCCACTATATCACCGGCTCGATCGACGTGATCGTCCAGGCCGGCCGGCTGAGTGGAGCCCGTGGAATCACCGAGTTCTACCTGCCGGGCACCGAAACACAGACCAAGGAGACCACAGATGTTTGAGTATCTGACACGCCAGATCAATACCGGCCGCGCCAAGCCAGACGCCTATGCCGAGGCGCTGAATGCCCTTGGCCGCGAGGGCTGGGAGCTTGTCGCCGTCACCCCCGATTTTGACGGCGAGCATATCCTCACCGCCTTCCTAAAGCGCCCGCCAAAGGCAGCGGACTGAACCCGCCGGGCCAAGGAGAAGCCTCATGGGCGTCGTCACCTGGATGGTCGAAACCACCGACAGCTACCTCGACGGGGCAGCCGAGACGACCTTTGGCACTGTCGCCAGTCAGGTGGGCGGGATCATCGCGATTGGCTCGACCCTCGCCGTCATCGGCGTCTTCGTGAACATGGCGCTGCAGGTGCGCTCCATGGATGGGCGCACCGCCTTCTGGTTCGCCATCAAGCTCACGCTTATCACCCTCTTCGCGCTCAACTGGGTGCAGTTCAATGTTATCGCCAGCGCCATCACAAACGGGCTCGACCAGCTCGCCGGGGGCATGATCGCTGGTCTGGGCGGCGGCGGCGCGGGATCCGCCTATTTTGCCACCGCCTTCGATGACCTCATCGGCGAGTTCGGCAGCTACCTCAATGCCGCCGGCGACAACATGCACTGGATGGCCGGCGCGCTTATCGGCGCCATCGGCGCGTTCCTCCTCGGCGTCATCGGCGCACTCTGTGGGCTGGTGTTGATCTTCGCAAAAATCATGCTGGCCTTCATGATCGGCATCGCCCCCATCATGATCGCGCTCTCGCTCTTCGAGGTCACCAAGGACTACTTCCTGCGCTGGCTCTCCAGCACCGCCTCCTACGCGCTCTACCCGCTGGTCATCGCCGGCGTTTTCTCGACCGTCGTGGGAATGTCGCAGTCACTCCTGGCCGAGCTCGGCGATCC
>CAZMZS010000213.1:0-2730 GCA_964570675.1 uncultured Roseovarius sp.
GTGGTGCTGGAGGAATACGAGCACGCCAAGGCGCGCGGCGCCAAGATCTATGCCGAGGTTCTGGGCTATGGCCTGTCGGGCGACGCTTATCACATCACCGCCCCCTCGGAAGATGGCGATGGCGGTTTCAGGGCCATGCAGTCGGCGCTGAAACATGCCGGGCTTACGCCCGATGAGGTGGATTACGTCAATGCACACGGGACCAGCACCATGGCCGACCCGATCGAGCTGCGCGCGGTCGAGAGGCTGCTGGGCGATGCGGCCGGCAAGGCGACGATGAGTTCGACGAAATCCTCGACCGGGCACCTGTTGGGTGCGGCGGGGGCGATCGAGGCGATCTTCTCGATCCTGGCGATCAGGGACAATGTGGCGCCGCCGACGATCAACCTGACCAACCCGGCGGTGGAGACTTCGTTGAACCTGGCGGCCAATGCCAAGCAGGAGCGCAAGATCGACGTGGCGATGTCGAACAGCTTCGGATTTGGCGGGACCAATGCCTGTCTTTGCCTCGGGACCGTGCGCTGATGTGGCGCCATATTGCTTCTAACGCACTGACTTTTCTTGTTGTTCTGGTTTTTCTCGTGGGTGGGGTGATCCTGTGGGGGCAGTCCGAATACAGCGCCCAGGGGCCGCTTGAGGAGCCGATCTGCCTGAGGGTGGAGCGGGGCAGCAATATGCGCGCCGTGTCGCGCGAATTGGAGAACGAGGGCGCCATCACCAACGGCACGATCTTTCGCGTCGGCGCTGATTATACCAACAAGAACAGTCTGTTGAAGGCCGGAAGCTGGCTGGTGCCCGAGGGCGCCAGCATGGCCGAGATCACCGATATCGTGACCCGTGGCGGGGCAAGCACCTGTGGCACCGAGGTGGTTTACCGGATCGGCGTGACCGATTCGGAGATCGAGGTGCGCGAACTGGACCCGGCGACCAGCCGCTATGTCGAGAAAGCCGCCTTCACACCGGGCGTCGAGGATATCCCCGAAGCCTATGAAACCGTGCGGGATCAAATGGATACCAGATACCGCATCGCCGTGGCCGAGGGTGTCACGAGCTGGCAGATCGTCGAAGGGCTGAAAGCTGTCGACGTGCTGGAGGGAGAGGTTGACGAGGCCCCGCCCGAAGGCAGTCTTGCGCCCGACAGCTACGAGGTCAGGGCCGGCGACAGTCGTGCCGGTGTGATCGAAAAAATGCAGGCCAAGCAAGACGTTATCGTGGCCGAGGCTTGGGAGAAGCGGCCAGAGGACCTGCCGATTAACAGCCCGGACGAGATGTTGATCCTGGCGTCGATCATCGAGAAGGAAACCGGCGTGCCCGAAGAGCGCAGGCAGGTGGCGAGCGTCTTCGTCAACCGGCTGCGGGCGGGGATGCGGCTTCAGACCGATCCGACCGTGATCTATGGCATCACCGAGGGCGAAGGCGTATTGGGCCGGGGCCTGCGGCAAAGCGAGCTGCGCCGCGCAACCCCTTGGAATACCTACGTGATCGAGGGCCTTCCGCCAACGCCGATCGCCAATCCGGGCCGCGCCAGCATCGAGGCGGCGGTCGATCCGGCAGAGACGGATTTCATCTTTTTCGTCGCGGATGGGACCGGCGGGCACGCCTTTTCGAGGACGCTTGACGAGCATAACCGCAACGTGGCGCGTTGGCGCGAGATCGAGGCCGAGCGCCGCACCGACTGAAGAGCGTACAAAACGCCCGTTTTGTACGCCGGTTTTGTACCGAACGCGTCGCCCCGGCGGCGCGTTTTGTACAAATGCCATGCCGGGCGCCATTCCGGCACGCCGGAGCCCCCCAAAAATAATCTTCGCATGACAGGCGCACGCCGTGGCGCGACGCGCCGGGCAACACCCATCGCGCGGCCTCTTTAACCATCATTAACGCCAAAGCCTCAGCCTCTCCGGTGCCGGAAGGGGTGGGTCATGCCTGCCTTTCTCGGACCGGAGGGGCGGACACGTAAGGCAAGAGGCATGAGCAGGCATGGTTTTGATCACCCCCGACGAAGGCCCCACGGGGCTTTCGACTTCGATCGACGCGCTGGAACGACAGTTGTCGGATATGCGCGAGGATCTGGAGGGGCTCTATTCCCGCATCCGGGGCGGAGACCTGGACGAGTTGAAGAACGCGAGCCGCGCCACGTCGGAAATCCGGCAATGGCTGAAGATCGCGATTGAAGCGGAGGCACAACTTGAGAAACGCAGAAAACAGGAAAAAGGCATCGTGCGCGACTATGCGCTCGACCTCAGAGAGGCGCGATCTTCGATCCGGTGCCGCCTGGATCGTCTCAGAAGGGCCAGATGCCCAGGACGAATTCCTGGATAGTCTGGATGAGGGCGAGCTGATGGCGCTGCCCTATCTGTTCGAGTTCTGGGCGCTGGAGCATCAATTGCCCCCCGAGGGCGATTGGCGCAACTGGCTGATCATGGGCGGGCGCGGCGCGGGCAAGACGCGCGCGGGCGCGGAATGGGTGCGCGCACAGGTCGAAGGGGCGATGCCGCTGGAGCCGGGGCGCTGCCGGCGCATGGCGCTGGTGGGCGAAACCATCGAGCAGGTACGCGAGGTGATGGTGTTCGGCGAAAGCGGCATCCTGGCCTGCTCGCCGCCCGACCGGCGGCCCGACTGGCAGGCGACGCGAAAGCGGCTGGTCTGGCCCAATGGCGCGGTGGCGCAGGCGTTTTCGGCGCATGACCCAGAGGCGCTGCGCGGGCCGCAATTCGACGGGGCCTGGGTGGA
>CAZMZS010000214.1:0-2687 GCA_964570675.1 uncultured Roseovarius sp.
CACGTCGATATGCTCGGTCCCCTTGATCGGGTCGCCGCCGATGCCGACGCAGGTGGACTGGCCAAGGCCCACATCGGTGGTCTGCTTGACCGCCTCGTAGGTGAGCGTGCCCGAGCGCGACACGACGCCGACCTTGCCACGCTTGTGGATATGGCCGGGCATGATGCCGATCTTGCAGGCGTCCGGCGTGATGACGCCGGGGCAGTTGGGGCCGATCAGCTTGGAGTTCGAGGTTTCCAGCGCGCGCTTGACGCGCATCATGTCCAGAACCGGGATACCTTCGGTGATGCAGACGATCACTTCCATCTCGGCGTCGATCGCCTCGAGGATCGAGTCGGCGGCGAAGGGCGGCGGGACATAGATCACCGACGCGTTCGCGCCGGTCTGGTGCCTGGCCTCGTGGACCGAGTTGAAGACCGGCAGGTCAAGATGCGTCTGGCCGCCCTTGCCGGGGGTCACGCCGCCGACCATCTTGGTGCCATAGGCGATCGCCTGTTCGGTGTGGAAAGTGCCCTGCGAGCCGGTGAGGCCCTGACAGATCACCTTGGTGTTTTCGTCGATGAGGACTGCCATCTTGGCGTTCTCCTTTGGAAATTCCGGGAAAGGCGCGCAGCGGATGCGCGCCCTGGGGGTCAGCCTTTGACCGCCTTCACGATCTTTTCGGCGCCGTCCTTGAGGTCGTCGGCAGCGATCACGTCGAGGCCGGAAGACGAGATGATTTCCTTGCCCTTCTCAACATTCGTGCCTTCGAGACGCACCACCAGCGGCACCTTGAGCCCCACCTCTTTCACGGCGGCGATCACGCCCTCGGCGATCACATCGCAGCGCATGATACCGCCGAAGATGTTGACCAGGATGCCTTTGACCTGCGGGTCCGAGGTGATGATCTTGAACGCCTCGGTCACTTTTTCCTTGGTGGCGCCACCGCCCACGTCAAGGAAGTTGGCCGGTTCAGCGCCATAGAGCTTGATGATGTCCATCGTGGCCATCGCAAGGCCCGCGCCGTTCACCATGCAGCCGATCTCGCCATCCAGAGCGATGTAGTTCAGATCGTATTTGGAGGCTTCGAGTTCCTTGGGGTCTTCCTCGGTCGTGTCGCGCAGCTCGGCGATGTCGGGATGACGGTAGACCGCGTTGGAGTCGAACCCCATCTTGGCGTCGAGGCATTTCAGGTCGCCCTTGTCGGTCAGGATCAGCGGGTTGATTTCCAGCATCTCCATGTCCTTTTCGAGGAACAGCGAATAGAGGATGCCCATCAGCTTGACGCATTGCTTGATCTGCGCGCCCTCGAGGCCCAGCATGAAGGCGATCCGGCGGCCATGGAACGGCTGGTAGCCGGTGGCGGGATCAACCGAGAAGCTGAGAATCTTGTCGGGGGTGCTTTCGGCGACTTCCTCGATATCCATGCCGCCTTCGGTCGAGGCGGCGAAAGAGATGCGCGATGTCTGGCGGTCGACCAGAAGCGCGAGGTAGAATTCCTTTTCGATGCCGGAGCCGTCTTCGATATAGATCCGGTTCACCTGCTTGCCGGCCGGGCCGGTCTGCTTGGTGACGAGGGTGCGGCCCAGCATGCGCTTGGTTTCCTCGGCGGCTTCCTCGACCGACTTGGCGAGGCGGACACCGCCGGCTTCGCCTGCGCCGGGTTCCTTGAAGCTGCCCTTGCCGCGGCCACCTGCGTGGATCTGCGCCTTGACCACCCAGAGGGGGCCGTCGAGTTCGCCCGCGGCGGTCTTGGCCTCTTCCGCGCGCAGCACGACGCGGCCATCCGAGACCGGGGCGCCGTAAGAGCGAAGGAGGGCCTTCGCCTGATACTCATGGATGTTCATGAAAATGTCCCGTTTTGCTACGATCAGGACAGATATACCCACATGCTTGACGCCGGTTTAAACCGTTTTCTTCTGTGGGGTGGATATTTCAGGCAATTTTCGGCGTTTTGTGATCACACAAATTATTGCTGTGATCACAAAGCAAAATATCTTGGATTCCGCATATTTGAAAAGAATCAATGCGGTTCATGAAAACGGCGCCCCCGCAGGGGCGCCGAGATGACGGCATCAGTGCTGCCCGGGATCAGGCGAGCGTGCTGTCGATTTCCTTGCAGGCCTTCACCAGACCTTTGACCGCATCGACGGATTTGTCGAACATGGCCTGTTCGTCCTTGGTCATCTTGATGTCCAGGACGCGCTCGATGCCGCCCGCGCCGATCACCGTGGGCACGCCGACATAAAAGCCGTTCAGCCCGAAGGCGCCATCGACATAGGCCGCGCAGGGCAGCACGCGTTTCTGATCCTTGAGATAGGCTTCGGCCATTTCGATGGCCGAGGTGGCGGGCGCGTAGAAGGCCGAGCCGGTCTTGAGCAGGCCGACGATCTCGGCGCCGCCATCGCGGGTGCGCTGAACGATGGCGTCCAGTTTGTCCTGTGTGGTCCAGCCCATCGCGACAAGGTCGGGCAGCGGCACGCCGGCCACTGTCGAATAGCGGATCAGCGGCACCATCGTGTCGCCATGGCCGCCCAGAACGAAGGCGGTGACATCCTTCATCGAGACGTCGAATTCGAGGCTGAGGAAGTGGCGGAAGCGGGCGCTGTCCAGCACACCGGCCATGCCGCAGACCTTTTCATGGGGCAGGCCAGAGAATTCGCGCAGCGCCCAGACCATCGCGTCAAGCGGGTTGGTGATGCAGATCA
>CAZMZS010000215.1:0-2654 GCA_964570675.1 uncultured Roseovarius sp.
TCGGCTGCAATGGTCATGACCGTTTCCGCAGACGCCCGGAACAGCAGGCCATAGATCGCCTTCTTGTTCCAGTAGGCGATCTGCGCGATCTCGGCTGGCATCGTGAAGACGACGTGGAAGTATTCCACGGGCAGCAGGTCCTCGGCACGCGCCGCCATCCAGTCACGCGCCGCTGGCCCCTGGCACTTCGGGCAGTGCCGGTTCTTGCAGGAGTTATAGGCGACGTGATGGTGGCCGCATTTGGCACAGCCCGCCACATGCCCGCCGAGCGCCTCAGACCGGCAGGCTTCGATCGCCGACATGACCTTGAGCTGGGTCAGGCTGACATGCCCCGCATTGGCCCGCCGCCACGCAGGACCATGCGCGCGGAAGATGTCAGCGATCTCCAGTTTGGGCCGGGCCACCCCGGCGTCCGGTCACTCCAGGCTTCGCTTCACGGTCTGGTCCTGCAACTTCGCCAGCATCTCGTAGGGGCTGACGGTGTCGCGGATCGTCTTGGTGGCGACATGCGTGTATCGCGCGGTGGTCGTCAGCTTGGCATGGCCGAGCAGCACCTGAATAACGCGCACGTCGGTGTTGGCTTCGAGCAAGTGCGTCGCGAAGCTATGCCGCAACGTGTGCAAGGTGGCGGGCTTCTTGACCCCGGCCATGTGCTTGGCCGAGGTGAAGGCGCGGTTCAGTTGCCGTGGCGAAATCGGGTTGATCTTGGGCTTGCCCGGAAACAGCCAGCCTTCCGGTCGCGCCTCGCGCCACCAGGCACGCAGCAACTCCAGCAATCCGGGCGACAGCATCACCTTGCGGTCCTTCTGGCCCTTGCCCTGCTCGACATGAATCAGCATCCGGTCGCTGTCTATATCACCGATCTTGAGGTTGCAGACCTCGGCCGCCCGTAGGCCTGCGCCGTAAGAGATGCTGAGCGCGGCGCGATACTTGAGCCCTGGTCCAGGTGCTGCCATCAGGATGTCGGACACCTCCTCGACGCTGAAGACCACAGGCAGCTTGCGCGGTTCGGTGCGGAATTGCATGTAGCGCTTCATCTCCTCCCGCCCGCAGGTCATCCCGAAGAAGAACCGCAGCGCCACAATACGCGTGTTGAAGGTCGATGGGGTGATCCCTGTGTCCGTCATATGGAGCTGATAGGCGCGCAAATCCTCCGGCGTGGCTGTATCGGGTGATCGCCCGAGGAACGCCGCGAAATCCTTGATCGCCCGGATATGGGACTTTTGGTGTTTGTCGCCCATTCCACGGATGCGCATGTCTTCGATCATCCGTTGGCGCAGTGGGGTTACTCTCTCCTCTGTCATGAAAGCCTCCTGTCTGATGATTGAGAAGGCCCCAATCGTCCGTCAGGTCAGTCAGATCGCAAAATGCGCATCGCTACGGGCTGCTCACTCCATCAGCCAAATGCGCCAATGCCGCGAAGCGGCTTCGTCCAAGGGCCGTTTCTGAGGCTGTTGACCCACTTGCCGCTCTTTGACCTATCAGGTACCCACAGAGCGCCTCAGATGCCTGAAAAATGTGATTTGGCGTCGTGCTCCAATGGCTGACGCTGGGTATGGAAAATTTGGAAGTGATAATTTGTGCTTGATCGGGAGCCGTTACGCACAAACCCTGAGCTGAGAAACAGTGAAGGGCGCACTTATGCAAACTCTTCACCTGTGGTTCCGAGATTTGCGTGCAATCCTCTTGGAGCTGCGCCCCAGCCGATGGCCAACCCCCTCGATGCCACGGGCATCGACATGGAGGCGGGCCCAATGAATTACCCGATCATATAAGCTCTGGTAATGCTTTTCCTCCATAGGTATTATAAAGTGACACCTATGGAGGAAAAGCCATGCCAACACCCATTGCAGTCAAACTGGACGAAGACGTCCACAGCCGCGTGAAAGTTCTTGCTGAAGCGCGGGACAGATCCCCGCATTGGATGATGCGCGAGGCGATTGCCCAATACGTCGAGCGTGAGGAAAAGCGCGAAGCATTCCGCCAGGACGGTATCCGCGCCTGGAACGCCTATCAGGAGACCGGGCTGCATGTGACACATGCCGAGGCAGATGCTTGGCTGGCCCAACTCGCCGCTGGTGACGATCAGGAGCCGCCTGAGTGCCACGTCTGATCTGGTCGCCCGAGGCGCTGGCCGATGTGCAGCGCCTTTATCGGTTTCTTGCCGAGAAGAACCCTGATGCTGCCAGACGTGCGGCAGGGGCAATCCGTGACGGAATGCAAATCATTGCAGACCATCCAGATGCCGGCCGTCCCGTCGATGACATGGACCCAGAGTTTCAGGAATGGCCAATCAGCTTTGGCGCCAGTGGGTATGTCGCGCTCTACCGTTTGCAACAAGACGTGGCTTTGGTCGTCGCAGTGCGGCACCAGAAAGAGGTTGGCTATCAGCCTTCATAGGCAGGCTCTCGTCAGCGCAAACTACTGGGAAAAAGGTGATCGTGAAATGTTGGGATATGTAAGGCGTCTTGTGCTCTTAGTGGGTCTCATTGCTTCGCCTGCAAACGCGCAAAATGATTTCACAATCAAATATCTTTGTAAGCGCCTCGCCGATCTTGCAGTTACCCATATGTCTCCGCTGGCGGTGTTTCTGCGATGTGCGCGCCTTCGACAAGGTCGGCGAGGCGAGAGAGGCCGCGCCATATGACGGTGGT
>CAZMZS010000216.1:0-2653 GCA_964570675.1 uncultured Roseovarius sp.
TTCTGTTCGGCGCGTTCGTGGCGCGCCCCGGCATTCACCCAGATGCCGATGGCGGCGGATTCCAGGCTCGGCATATGTTCGGTGACGATGCGAAACCCGTTATCGAGCGTAGTCAGATTGACGGTCAATGCCCGGTCCGTTCCTTGATCAGTGTTTCAATCGCGCCAAGATCGTTGGCGACCCCGGTCACGCGTTCGGACCGCTCATACAGGTCCGACATGCGCTCGGGCAAGGGGGGATGCACGCCGCTGGCCTCTTCGACAGCAGCCGGAAACTTGGCCGGGTGCGCGGTGGCCAGCGTAATCATGGGCGTCCCTTCGACGCGCTTCTCGTCGGCGACCTTCACGCCGACGGCGCTGTGCGGGCACAAAAGCTCGCCACTGCCGGCATGGACGCGGCGGATCGTGGCGCTTGTCTCGTCCTCGTCGCAGCGCCCCGAATCGAACGCCTCGCGCAGCGCCTCAAGCGCGCCCTGGCTGACCGTGAAGCCGCCAGCCTGAAGCTCGTCCATCAATTGCGCGACGGCCGCGCCATCCTGATCATAGGCATAAAACAATGCGCGCTCGAAATTCGAGCTGACCTGAATATCCATGGACGGGCTGATCGAGGGGATCACCCCGTCGGGGTGGTATTCGCCCGCGCTCAGGCAGCGGTGCAGGATGTCGTTCTGGTTGGTGGCCACCACCAGCCGGTCAATCGGCAGCCCCATGCGCCGCGCGATGTAACCAGCGAAGATGTCGCCGAAATTGCCGGTCGGCACGGTAAAGCTGACCTTGCGATGGGGCGCGCCAAGGCTGACTGCGGAGGTGAAGTAATAGACCACCTGCGCCAGCACCCGCGCCCAGTTGATCGAGTTGACCCCCGCCAGCCCGACCGCGTCGCGAAACTGAAAATCGTTGAACATGTCCTTCACGCGGGCCTGGGCATCATCGAAATGCCCGTCGATGGCAAGCGCGTGAACATTGGATTCGCTGGGCGTGGTCATCTGGCGGCGCTGCACCTCGCTGACCCGGCCTTGCGGGAACAGGATGAACACATCCACCGCATCCAGCCCGCGAAACGCCTCGATCGCGGCGCTGCCGGTGTCGCCGCTGGTGGCGCCCACGATACAGACCCGCTGGCCGTTTCGCTTGAGCGCGGCCTCGAACAGCTGGCCAATGAGCTGCATGGCGAAATCCTTGAACGCCAGCGTCGGGCCGTGAAACAGCTCGAGCAGGAAATGCCCGCTGTCCAGTTCCTTGAGCGGCGCGCGCGCCAGATGGCCAAAGCCCGCATAGGCGCGCGCGATGATGCCGTGGAATTCCGCGTCGGTGAACGTATCGCCGATAAAGGGACGCATCACCCGGAACGCCGCCTCTTCGTAGCTCACGCCCTCAAGTGCTGCGATATCGGCGGTGCTCATCTGCGGGATGGTTTCGGGCAGGTAAAGCCCGCCATCGCGCGCCAGCCCGGTCAGCATCGCCTCTTCAAAGTTCAGAACGGGCGCTTGCCCACGGGTCGAGATATATCTCATGCGGTGTCGCCTTTCGCTGTCTTGCGCGTGCGCCAAAGGAAATAGCCGGTCATAGCGGCCCAGATCGCCGCCAGCGAAAACCAGGTGATCGCGTATTCCAGGTGATCGTTCGGGATGCCGCGCGTGTCCACCGGCAAGGGCGTCACCGGGGCGCCGGAAAACGACGTCTCGCGCGCCACGACCAGAACCGGATCGGTCGCGAGCGCGCTGGCCATCTGGTCAAGATCGCGGGCGAACCACATGTTTTGCGCCACGTCATTGACGGGTGTCGCGCTGTTGCGGTCATCCGGCCAGTGCAGGTTGCCGGTGATCGTCACCTCGCCCTCGGGTGGCGCGGGAATATCCTCGCCGGTCTTGACGAAGCCCCGATCCACAAGGATACGCCGCCCGCCCATGTCGAGCGGCGAAATCACGCGGTAGCCCGCGCCCACCTGTTTCTGGCTGACCAGGACGCGCAGCGCCTGTGCCCCCAACTGCCCGGTAATCTGCACCGGCAGGTAGCGGTCGTTTTCGGGGTCGGGCGTTTGCGGCAGGGCGACGGGATCGGCGCCGATGCGGGCCTCGATATCGGCCAGAACGCCCTCTTTCCAGGCGAGGCGCTGCATCTGCCAGGTGCCAAGGCCGATCAGGATGGCCACACCGACCAGACCGAAGATCAGGGGAACGAGGTAACGTGCCAATCCGGGGCGCTCCGTTGGAATAGGAAAAGCGCGCGAGACCCGCGCGCTTTGTGTTCTTGCGTCTTGGGGGCGGAAATGCAACCGCCCCCGTGGCCTGTCGGGCTCAGGCGCCCCAGATATAGATCGAGGCGAAGAGGAACAGCCAGACCACATCGACGAAGTGCCAGTACCATGCCGCGGCCTCGAAGCCGACATGGTTCTCCGGCGTGAAATGGCCGCGCAGCACCCGCATCAGGCAGACGAACAGGAAGATCGTGCCGATCACCACATGCGCGCCGTGAAAGCCCGTCGCCATGAAGAAGTTGGCGCCATAGATATTGCCCGAGAAGCCGAAACCGGCATGGGTGTATTCATAGATCTGGAAGGCCGTGAACAGCGCACCCAGCCCAATCGCTATGGCAAGCCCGGACTTGATGTCCTTGCGGTTGTTCTCATGCACCAGCGCATGGTGCGCCCATGT
>CAZMZS010000217.1:0-2636 GCA_964570675.1 uncultured Roseovarius sp.
AATGGACCGAAGGCGAACCCAGCCCGCTGATGGGCGAGGATGGCGGCATCATGGTGGTGGACCACGCCGTCGAGGCCGAACAGATCGGCCGCCTGAATGACTGGCGCAGCCAGCGCGACGAAGGCGCCGTCAAGGCCGCGCTGGCCGATCTGCGCGCCGCCGCAAGCGAAGGGCGCAATATCATGCCCGCCTCGATCACCGCCGCGCGCGCCGGTGTCACCACCGGCGAATGGGCCGCGCAGATGCGCGCCGTGCATGGCGAATACCGCGGCCCCACCGGCGTGTCGGGCAGCCCCTCGAACAAGACCGAAGGTCTGGACGATATCCGCGACGCGGTGAACGCGGTCAGCGACAAGCTGGGCCGCCGGCTCAAGTTCCTCGTGGGCAAGCCGGGGCTGGACGGTCATTCCAACGGCGCCGAGCAGATCGCCTTCAGGGCGCGCGACTGCGGCATGGATATCAGCTATGAGGGTATCCGCCTGACGCCCGAGGAAATCGTTGCCGCCGCGCTCGAGGATGAGGCCCATGTGGTGGGCCTCTCGATCCTGTCGGGCAGCCACATCCCGTTGGTCGAGGACCTGATGGAGCGGATGCGCGCCGCGGGGCTTGGCGCGGTGCCGGTGATCGTCGGCGGCATCATCCCGGAGGACGACGCCAGGCGCCTGCGCGACATGGGTGTCGCGCGCGTCTACACGCCCAAGGATTTCGAACTGAACACGATCATGACGGATATCGTGGCGCTGGCCGATCCCAAGGCCGTGGCCGCCGAATAAGAAAAGGGCCCGCCGGCAACGGACGGGCCCTTGTGCTTGATCTCGTCCTGTCTCGTCAGCCCTCTTTCCGGGCTTCTTCCAGCTTGGCGACGATCCGCGCGTTCAGCTCTTCATTCTGCTGCGCGACCTTGCCGATGGCCATGTATGTCTCGGGGGTCATGTTGTCGACGCCCTTGACCGCCTCGATGGCGGCGACATTGGCTTCCTCGATC
This sequence comes from uncultured Roseovarius sp., assembly GCA_964570675.1. Lineage (GTDB taxonomy): Bacteria > Pseudomonadota > Alphaproteobacteria > Rhodobacterales > Rhodobacteraceae > Roseovarius. The sequence goes on from CAZMZS010000217.1 coordinate 986, forward strand.
ACGGCCTTCTGTTCGGCTTCGCTTTCCTGCTGCTGGATACGCGGCAGGTAGTCCGCGCGCACCGCCTCGATCGCGATCAGCGCCTCGACGAAAGCGTCGATCTGCTCTTCGCTCAGCGAGTCGGCCGAGACTTGCGGCGCCGCGCTCTGGGCTGGGGCTTCACTTTCCTGCGGGGCTTCGGTCTCTTGCGCGGCCAGGGGCGTCGCCAGTGCAAGCGCAGCGGTCATGACGGGGGCGATCAGGGTTTTGAAGGTCAATCGGAATCTCCGTTTCGGTGCATTTCACCCGGATCCTGCGCCCGGGCCACCTGACGCACATGGGGCAGCGCGCGCGCGGCTGCAAACCGATCAGCGGAAAAATGCCGGGACGCGCCCATGCCTGCCCGCCGCAGAACGCTCTGGCGCTTGGCCGGCATTTCGGTCCAGACTGCCCGCAAGCGAAAGGAGCAGACATGAGCATCACCATCCGCCCCATCGAACCGGACGACAAGGAAGACTGGCGCGCACTTTGGACCGCCTATCTGGACTTCTACGAAACCGGCGTCTGTGATCAGGTCTATGACACCACGTTCGATCGCCTCCTGGACCCCGCGCGAAGCAATCAGAACGGCCTGCTCGCGCTCGATGGCACGCGCGCGGTCGGGCTCGTGCATTACATCTATCACCCGCATAACTGGCGGATCGAGGATGTCTGCTACCTTCAGGATCTCTATGCCGCGCCGGACATGCGCGGCAAGGGCGTGGGGCGCGCGCTGATCGAGGCGGTCTACAGCGCCGCCGACGCCAACGGCACGCCCTCGGTCTACTGGCTGACACAGGATTTCAACGCCGAGGCGCGCAAGCTTTATGACCGGATCGCGACCCTCACCCCGTTCATCAAGTATCAACGCTGAGGGCCGCGCCCCATGACCATTCATATCTCGGCCCAACCTGGCGATATCGCCGACACCGTGCTGATGCCGGGCGATCCCCTGCGCGCCAGATGGGCCGCCGGACAATTCCTCGAGGCGCCGCGCTGCATCAACGAAACCCGTGGGATGCTGGGCTATACCGGCACATGGCGCGGCCAGCGCGTGACCATCCACGGCAGCGGCATGGGCATGGCGAGCCTGTCGATCTACGCCAATGAACTGATCCGCGATTTCGGCGTCAAGACCTTGATCCGCATCGGCTCCTGCGGCGGGATGCAGCCGCATGTCAGGCTGCGCGACGTGATCCTCGCCATGACGGCCAGCGCGATCTCGACGCCCTCCTCCACGATCCTGCGCGAGGTGAATTTCGCGCCCTCAGCCGATTGGGGCCTGCTCGCCGCCGCCGCCCGCGCCGCCGATGCGCGCGGTATCGCCCCGCATGTGGGCGGCATCTATTCCAGCGATACCTTCTATGACGAACGCCCCGACCTCAACGAAGAGATGACCCGCCACGGCATCCTGGCCGTCGAGATGGAAACCGCCGAGCTCTACACCCTCGCCGCCCGCCACGGCGCGCGCGCTCTCTCGGTCCTGACGGTCAGCGACCATCTGCAAACCGGCGAGGCCCTTGACAGCACCGCGCGCGAAACCGGCTTTGCCGACATGGTCGAAATCGCCCTCGCCGCCGCCTTCCCGGACTGACCGGGGCTTCTTCTGTTCGCAAAATATCCCCGCCGGAGG
>CAZMZS010000218.1:0-2595 GCA_964570675.1 uncultured Roseovarius sp.
CGGACTTGATGTCCTTGCGGTTGTTCTCATGCACCAGCGCATGGTGCGCCCATGTCGCCGCCGCACCCGAACACAACAGGATCAGCGTGTTGATCAACGGCAGGTGCCAGGGGTCGAAGGTCTCGATCCCCGCCGGGGGCCATTGGCCGTCCACCGCAGGGCTTTCGGGGCCCATCGGGTACATGGCGTGCTTGAAGAAGCTCCAGAACCATGCCGCGAAGAACATGACCTCGGACATGATGAACATGATGAAGCCATAGCGCAGGCCGATGCGCACGACCGGGGTGTGATCGCCGGCCTGGTTCTCGGCCACTGTGTCCGACCACCAGCCGAACATGACGTAAAGCACGCCGACAAATCCGATCAGGAACACCCATGGCTGGTTGTTCGCCACTTGCGGCGACATCCAGAGGACCGCGCCGAACAGCATGACAAATCCCGACAAGGAGCCCAGGAACGGCCAGATCGAGGGGTTCAGGATGTGGTAATCGTGGTTTTTTTCATGTGCCATCTTGGTCTTTATCCCTCGTGGAAGGCTCAGTTCTGTTTTGTATCGGTTTCGCCGGCCTGATCAAGGGCGGCGTGGTCTTGGGGCATGTCGATCTCGTAAAAAGTATAGGACAGCGTGATCGTATGAACGAGCTTCGCGTCCCGGTCATCGACCATTTCGGGATCGACATAGAAAGTCACCGGCATCTCGACGCGCTCGCCGGGCTGCAACACCTGTTCCTGAAAGCAGAAACAGTCGATCTTGGTAAAGAAGAGACCCGCCTCGAAGGGCGTCACGTTATAGCTCGACTGCCCGGCGATGGGGCGGTCGGTGGGGTTGTAAGCCTCGTAGAAGGCCAGCCCGGTCTCGCCGATGCGCACTTCCATCTCGCGCTGCATGGGCTTGAATTCCCATGGGAAGTCCCGCTCCTTGCTCGCGTCGAACCGCACTTTCACCGTGCGATCCAGAATTTCGTCCGAGCCCGAGGTCGCGGTGTTCGTCGAGCCGCCATACCCGGTGACGCGACAGAACCAGTCATAAAGCGGCACCGCCGCCCAGCCCAGCGCCCCCATGGTCAGCACCACCGCGACCAGGGAAATCACCGTCTTGTTTATGCTGCTCAGCCGCATCAGTCCCGCGCCTCGCTTGTGGGTTGCATGGTGAAATCGTCGGTCGTGACCTTGACCATGGTCAGACCGAACAGGAGCACGACAAACGACGCCAGCACCAGTCCCAGGCCAAGGTTCCGGCGAAACCGGCGCTTGTGAAGGTCATGTTCCACGCGAAAGTTCATGTCTTACCAGCCCCCCAGCCCATAGGGCACCAGCGCCGCTTCCAGCGCGATCGCCCCGAAATGCAGGAACAGATAGTAAAGCGACAGGCGGAAAAACCGCTTTTCGACAGCATAGCCATCAGCCTCGGCCGCGTCCTCGTCACGCCGCCAGATGCGCAGCGCACCAATCAGGAACAGGGCGTTCAACACCAGAGCCACCGCCAGGTAAAGCGGCCCGCCCACGGCGGTAAAGCCCGTGCCCACCGCCAGTGCGGCCAGCAGGATCGTGTAGACCAGGATATGCACGCGGGTGACGCGGCGGCCATGGGTGACCGTCAGCATCGGCACACCCGCATTTTCGTAATCCGAGCGCATGAACAGCGCCAGCGCCCAGAAATGCGGCGGCGTCCACATGAAGATCAGCGCGAACATCAGCACCGATTCCACGCTGACAGAGCCGGTCGCGGCGGCCCAGCCGATCATCGGCGGAAACGCCCCTGCGGCGCCGCCGATCACGATGTTCTGCGGCGTCCAGCGCTTGAGCCACATGGAATAGATGACGACATAGAAGAAGATGGTGAAGGCCAACAGCGCCGCCGCGACAAGATTGGTCGCCAGCGCCAGCATCACCACCGCGAACCCCGCCAGCGCGATACCGAAGGCAAACGCCTCGTCAGCCGAAATCCTGCCCGCCGGGATCGGCCGGGACCGCGTGCGCTTCATCACACGGTCGATATCGGCATCCCACCACATGTTAAGTGCGCCCGACGCGCCCCCGCCCACGGCGATGAACAGGATCGCGGCAAAGCCGACCACCGGATGCACACCAACCGGCGCGGCCAGAAGGCCGACCAGCGCGGTAAACACCACCAGCGTCATCACCCGCGGCTTGAGCAGCGCGAAATAATCGCCGAAGTCCGCCTCGCCGGTCTGGCTGGTCACTGTGTTGAGACTTGCGTCGCTCATCCTGGTCTCCGGGTTCGGATCGTGTCAGGCATCGCTGCGGATGCTGCGGGGCGCGCATCACCGCGCCCCTGGCTGTCATGTCAGTCGGCCGAAGCCACCTGCACCGCGCGCGGCGTGCCGGCATATTCGTTGATCGCCCCGTCCAGCCAGCGGTCGTAATCCTCCTGGCTCACCACCTTCACGGTGATCGGCATATAGGCATGGTCCTTGCCGCAAAGCTCGCTGCACTGGCCGAAATAGATGCCTTCCTTCTCGGCGTTGAACCACAGTTCCGCCAGACGGCCCGGCACCGCGTCCTGCTTGACGCCGAAAGCGGGGATCGTCCAGCTGTGGATCACGTCGGCGCCGGTCACCTGCATGACGACGG
>CAZMZS010000219.1:0-2568 GCA_964570675.1 uncultured Roseovarius sp.
CGGCAAATCCATGCGCGCCTATTCCGACAACGAGGATCTGGCGCTCTTGTCGGGGATCAACCCGGACCGGGTGGTCATGATCACCTGGTTGATCGTGGCGGCGCTGGCGACGGTGGCGGGGGTGCTTTACGGGCTCGACAAGAGCTTCAAGCCCTTCACATATTTCCAACTGCTTTTGCCGGTCTTTGCCAGCGCCATCGTCGGGGGGCTGGGCAACCCGCTGGGCGCCATTGCGGGTGGTTTCATCATCGCGTTCAGCGAGGTGACGATCACCTATGCCTGGAAGAAGGTGCTGGGCCATGCCCTGCCCGAGAGCCTCGAGCCTGAAGGGTTGGTGCAGCTGCTGAGTACCGATTACAAATTCGCGGTCAGCTTCGTGATCCTGCTGATCGTGCTGTTGTTCCGCCCGACGGGCCTTTTCCGGGGGAAAGCGGTATGAGCGAGACGATGAGGAAAATTGCCCTCTTTGCGCTGGTCGCGGGGCTGATCGTGATCACGGGGATGTTCCAGAGCTGGAACACGGCGCTCTTGATCCTCAACATGGGGCTGATTTCGGCGATCATGTCGCTGGGGGTGAACCTGCAATGGGGCTTTGCGGGGCTGTTCAATGTCGGCGTGATGGGGTTCGTGGCGCTTGGTGGGCTGGCGACGGTGCTGGTGGCGATGCCGCCGGTGGGCGAGGCCTGGGCCGCGGGCGGCGCGCGGGTGCTGGCAGGTCTTGCCACGGGCGCCGCGCTGCTGGTGGCGACGATTCTTGCGCGGCGCGCGATGCACCCGGGGCGGGCGCGTGCGCTGGTGACGCTGGGCATTCTGGTGGGCGGGTTCTTCCTTTATCGCGCGGTCTTTGATCCTGGCGTCGAGGCGGTGGAGTCGGTGAACCCGGCGGGCACGGGATATCTGGGCGGGCTTGGCCTGCCGGTGCTGCTGGCCTGGCCTGTGGGCGGCGTGCTGGCGGCGGGTGCGGCCTGGATCATCGGCAAGGCGGCGCTCGGACTGCGCAGCGATTACCTGGCGATCGCCACGCTGGGCATCGCCGAGATCATTCTGGCGGTGCTCAAGAACGAGGACTGGCTGAGCCGGGGCGTGAAGAACGTGAACGGCATTCCGCGCCCCCTGCCCTATGAGATCGACCTGCAGAACGATCCGGGTTTTGTCGACAGGGTACAGGGGCTGGGGCTTGATCCGGTCACCGCCTCGTCGCTGGCCATCAAGCTGGGTTATGCGGGGTTCTTCGCGGTGGTGCTGCTGGTGATCCTGCTGGCGGCGCAGCTGGCGCTCAACAGCCCCTGGGGGCGGATGATGCGGGCGATCCGCGACAATGAAACGGCCGCCGAGGCGATGGGCAAGGACGTGACAAGACGCCACTTGCAGGTTTTCGTGCTGGGCAGCGCGGTCTGCGGCGTCGCGGGGGCGATGATGACCACGCTTGACGGGCAGCTGGTGCCAACCTCCTACCAGCCGCTGCGCTTCACCTTCCTCATATGGGTCATGGTGATCGTTGGCGGATCGGGCAATAACTTCGGCGCCGTGCTGGGCGGGTTCCTGATCTGGTTCCTCTGGGTGCAGGTCGAGCCGATGGGCTATTGGCTGATGCAGATGATCACCGCGCCGCTGGCCGAAGGCAGCGCGTTGAAGGCGCATCTTCTGGACAGTGCGGCCCATATGCGGCTGTTCACGATGGGGCTTGTGCTTTTGCTGGTGCTGCGCTTCAGCCCGCGCGGGTTGATCCCGGAACGATAGGACGGAACCGGGGGCGCGGCCCCCGGACCCCCGAGGTATTTTGGGCCAGATGAAGACCTGAACGCCCCGGCTTCATCTTGCTTGAAATACTCCCGCCGGAGGCGTCCGGCGCCTGCGTCAGGCGCGTTGGCTGGACATCCGGGCGATGCCGAGCGTGTCGAGCACTTTGGCTTCGATATCGGCGGCGTTGAGACGGGCGGCGGCATACATGTCGCCCGGGCTGGCCTGGTCGATGAAGATATCGGGTAGTACCATCGAGCGGAATCTGAGTCCGTCGTCGAAAACCCCATGTTCGGCCAAGAGCTGCGCGACATGGCTGCCAAAGCCGCCGATGGCGCCTTCCTCGATGGTGATGAGCGCCTCATGGGTGGCGGCGAGGTCGAGGATCAGGGACTCGTCAAGCGGCTTTGCGAAGCGCGCATCGGCGACGCTTGGGGTGATGCCGCGCGCGCGCAGCGCCTCGGAGGCTTTCATCACCTCGCCAAGGCGCGTGCCGAAGGACAAAAGCGCGACGCGCCCGCCTGTCTGGATCATCCGGCCCTTGCCGATTTCGAGCGGCGTGCCCTGCGCGGGCATCTCTACACCCTCGCCTTCGCCGCGCGGATAGCGAAACGCGATCGGCCCGCTGTCATGCGCGGCGGCGGTGGCGACCATGTGCTTGAGTTCGGCCTCGTCGGCGGCGGCCATCACCGTAAAGCCCGGCAGGTTGGCAAGATAGGCGACGTCATAGGCGCCCGCATGGGTCGGCCCGTCGGCGCCCACCAGGCCGGCGCGGTCGATGGCAAAGCGCACCGGCAGGCGCTGGATCGCCACGTCATGCACCACCTG
>CAZMZS010000220.1:0-2461 GCA_964570675.1 uncultured Roseovarius sp.
TTCTAGAATTTTTACGCGATCTTCGGCTTGCGGAGATTTTCAACACAATCAGCCCGAAGCGGACATTGATGTCGACAGGCGTATTCACACTCAAGGAAGCGAATTGCCTCGGAGCCCATCCGCGTCCTTCGCCAACTGCCATGACAGATGGCCGAGGGTCGCCCTCTCAACACGCGACTTTGCCGCTCTCAATATGGTCTGGCTATGATTCCTGAAACTGCCTGATGTAGGTTTGCGATATGGATAACAAACCTAAACGAAGTGAGATCATAGTCGGTGGCTTTACAGTCGCGTATGTGGCGGCCTTCACCATCTGGTTCCTTTCCACCGGCAACTACGAATTCATTGTCTACGTGGCGACCATGGTGGCATTGCTGCTTTTGGTGGGGTTGTCGCTGCGCAAGGCCGACTACCCGACGGCCATGCTTTGGGCCCTCTCGATCTGGGGGCTGGCCCATATGGCCGGTGGCGGTGTGCCTGTGTCAGGTTCAGTCCTCTACAACCTGCATCTGGTTCCGATCGTCGACAACGAACGCATGTTGATTTTGAAATACGATCAACTCGTGCATGCCTTTGGATTCGGCGTGACCGCCTGGGTCCTGCATCACCTGTTGACGCGTCATTTTCCAGACACGCGGGGAACGGCGACGGCCTTGATCTATCCGGCCCTTACCTCGATGGGGTTGGGAGCGGTCAACGAGATCATCGAATTCTCCGCTGTTCTCATGGTTCCAGACACCAATGTAGGCGGATACATCAATACCGCTCTGGACCTTTGCTTCAACGCGTTGGGTGCTGTCCTTGCGATGATGATCATCGCGTTCGCACGACCCCGCGACAAGCGGATTTAGGGTCGAGTGCATGATGCCCCATGGAAGCTCCGTCACGACGCTGAAATGGGCCCTTTGTCGGCAGATCGGGCATAGGCCGAGCGGGTTTGTTTCTGCATTGGGCATCAACGCGCGCCATTTGCGGCTCAAGGAGCGAACGAACGATTTATGCCGTGAGCGCGGGAGCGGAGACCTCAAGCATAAGGGGCGAACATCGTCTGCATAAACGATAGAGATCAGAATACTTAGTGACAGCTCGAAATTAGTCACTAAAACGGGCCAAGACATCCTTTGCAGCCTTCTCACCTGCTGCGAGCGCACCCTCAATAAGTCCAGGACTGATCTCTGAGTTCTCTGACACCGCAAACCGTACTCGGCCGCCGAGATGTCCCTGTCTCAGCATTGCAGGACCAACATCTGGGTGGTTGGCAGGCGCTGATAGATCAAGCTTTGTGGCGATGTTTGGGTTCGCTGCCCAGTCCTGCACGGCCAAGTCCATTGGGTGTGTGGCCTTTGGCCCGAAACACTCGGCAAGTTGGTCCAAAATTGCCCGCTTAAGCCCGTCTGGGTCGCGTTGCCGAATTTCTGGTGGCCATCCCACAAACCCGAAGATCGCCGCTGGTGCACCATCAGGCCCTGAATGGTCGTGCGCCTCTACCAACGGGCCTGTACGACTAGCAATCCTTCCGGCGAGACCTGCATCCCTCCAAAAAGGCCGATCATAGAGCGCGACGACCTTGGCATGGGTGCTCATCCATGTTGGCGTGCGCTGCATCGCGTCCATGAGTGGCTGTGGTGCCCAGGGCATTTCTAGCCTCGTGGAGGCAACTCGGAGTGGCATGGAAACGATAACCCGCTCTGCAGCGACGATTTCGCCTGACCCAAGGAAAACTCTGACCCGCTTAGAACCGTCTTCATGAATGCCCGCGACCGGTGTCGAGGTGAGAGTGTACGCGGCGTTCATTCTTTTGGATAGTGCTTCGACAAAGGCCGAGGGACCGCCGGCGATACGAACCATGCCGTCTTGTCCGGGTAGAGGCTGCCGAAGCGGTGCCGGTCCATATCCCAAGATAACGGCATCGCCATCGTTGAATTGCTCAAAAGTCTCTAAACCGAGGGCTTTGGTCCATTTTCCTATAATCGGTTGATACTTTGGCCAAACCCATGTGGGCCCTAAGTCAGCGAGATACTCGTTGGTCTCGGGATCACGCAGAGACTGAATGCGGCCACCAATTCCGGAGTTTGCCTCGATCAATAAGACATCGGCGCCCGACTCCCGAAGTACAGCAGCAGCGGTAAGACCTGACAATCCAGCGCCTATGACAACAACGTCCAAATTTCACCTCGAGCTATGTGATTACATCTAAGACCCAATCCGTCGGGTCTGATCGCAGGAATTGGGCGCCTCATGCGCTTTGTGAAGAGCAGAGCGACACCGCCCCATAATTCAGAACATCAGGCCGCAGGCAAAAGCGCACCACGTGACGGCTCGCAGCGAGGCTTCTATCTGTCCACTCTATGAGAGTCACTTTACTTCAAGACATGGGGTGGACCGAGGCCGAGCAGCCGCTAGACGGATAATGCAATCTTCTTATTGGTACGAGCTTGTCCAACGTCCCCTCCCGCAACCA
>CAZMZS010000221.1:0-2453 GCA_964570675.1 uncultured Roseovarius sp.
GGGCCTGCTCGTTCACTGGCCCTTTGGCCCGTCATTGATGCGCCACTGCTCCAGCGCCGGGTTGGGCTCGGGGCGCAGCGCCTCCAGCGTCAGCGCCGCATCCGCCCCGGTATTGGCGACGCCCGGCCCCTGCGCGCCCGTCACGCCCATCGCCGCATGCCCGCTTTCCAGCGCGCGCAGGCGCTGCAGGTTCTTCAGCACGGCGGGGGTGTAGCCCACGCTGGTCGTGACCGAGCGGCGAAATTCCTGCCCCTTGAACTGGTGGCGCGCGCCGAAATAAAAGCTCACGATCGCGCCCAGCAGCCACCACAAGGGCTCGGGCACCAGCGCGATCCCCTGCATCCGCGCCGCGAACCACAGCGGGTCCACCATCGCCGCCACGAACAGCCCCAGCGTGCCAAGCGCCATCATCGGGCGCGGCAGCCGGTTCACCCCGTCCATGAAACGGTCGAACCATCCCCGGCTCGGCGCGGCGTTGAATTCCTGCCCGAACTGATCCAGCACCGCGCGCCGCCCTTCGGCCTCGCGCATGGCGCCCGCCTCGGCGTTCTCGCGAAAGACTTCGGCGGTTTCGGCCAGAACGTTGCGCCCGTCCCCGAACACAAGATCAAGCCCCCTGTCGATCACCCCCATCGCGCGACCCTTTCGCGGAATTCCGCGTCCGTCAGATGGTATCTCGGCGCGATGAACTCTTCGGCGCGCCTGATCCAGCCACCCTTGCCGCCCTTGCGGGCGCGCGCATATTTGCGGCTGGCGGGGCGGCGGTCGGCAAGGCGGAAATAATAGTTGCGCCGCGCGATCCCATAGGCGTCGGCGATATGACCGGGCGCCGCGCGCGCGCCCTCATGGGCCGCCGCGATGGTCTGCGGCCCGATCACCCCGTCCACCGCCAGGTCCTGCCCCATCTCGCGCAAAAGCCGTTGCAGGATCGTCACCGCATTGCGCCCGGCATTCACATACATGTCGAAAACGCTGGCCTGCAACGGCTCGGGCAGCGCATCGATGCGCGGGCGGCGAAAGTAATGCTCGATGAAGATCGCCTCGGCATCTTGCCGCGTCAGCGCGTGCAGGTCGGCAAGGTCGCTATCCCCGTCCCCGTCAAGGTCCAGCCCAAGACGGCGCAGCGTGTGGATCGTGACGCCATGCTTGGTCGCGCCGCCCGGATCATCGGGATCATCGACAAAGCCGCCCTCACGGGCGACGATCTCCTTCGCGATATCCGAAATCTTCTGCATCGGCGCCAGCCCCTTGCCCGTGATCAACGCGGACAAGGCTGGCGTCAAAGGGTTAACGGCTGGCTATCCCGGCGTGCGCCGCTCAGCTCCCGCTACCCGGCGCATGACCGTTATAGTCGCCGCCCGGTTCCTGGTAGACGCCCTGCTCCTTGAGCGCATCCACCACTTCCTTGGGCATGTAATCCTCGTCATGCTTGGCCAGGATCTCGCTCGCCTCGAAGACGCCGTCGCGCAAGGACCCGGTGCCGACCATGCCCTGATTTTCCTCGAACAGGTCGGGCAGCACGCCACGATAGGTCACCGGCACCGCCGCCCCGCCATCGGTCACGTTGAAGCTGATCGTCTCGCCCGCGCCGCGCACCAGGCTTCCGCCCTCGACCAGCCCGCCAATGCGGAACACCTCGGTCGGGCCCGGCGGTTCGGCCAGCACCTCGCTGGGCGAGCGAAAGAAGTTGATCCCGTCGCGCATCGCATAGCCAATCAGCGCCGTGGACACCACCAGCGACAGCGCGGCCAGCGCGATAATCTGGACCCGGCGTTTCTTTTTCAGCGATTTCATGGCGTCACCCGCGCTAACTCAAGGAAAGACCGGGGCCATCATCAGACCTTCGGTTTCCTGAATATCTAACATCAGGTTCGCGTTCTGCAAAGCCTGACCGCTGCTACCTTTTGTCAGGTTATCAAGCGCACCCACCAGGATGGTGCGCCCCTCGCGACGGTCGGCCACCACGCCGATATGGCAGAAATTGCTGCCCCGCACATGGCGCGTGCTCGGCGCCTCGCCCAGCGGCAACACCTCGACAAAGGGCTCGCCCGCATAGGCCGCCGCCAGCGCCGCATGCACCTGTCCGGCATCACCATGCACATAGCCCGTGGCCAGAATCCCCCGGTTCGCCGGGATCAGGTGCGGCGTGAACTGCACCTTCACCTCGCGCCCCGCGAGGGCCGTGAATTCCTGATCGAACTCGCCCAGATGGCGATGCGTGCTGCCAAGCGCATAGGCGTGATAGCCCTCGCTCAGCTCGGCATGAAGCAGGTTTTCCTTCAGCGACCGCCCCGCCCCCGAGACCCCGCATTTGAGATCGAGGATGATCTCGTCAAGGTCGATCACCCCCGCGCCGATCAGCGGGCGCAACAGATACTGCCCCGTCGCCGCATTGCACCCCGTGCCCGCCACCAGCCGCGCGGCGCGGATCTCGTCGCGGTAGAACTCGGTCA
>CAZMZS010000222.1:0-2452 GCA_964570675.1 uncultured Roseovarius sp.
AAACACCGGGTCGCCATGAATGGCCCCGTCACAGTCATGCGGCACGACACGGGCCGCATCTCGATCCACGACCCGTCAACGGGCTGGAGCGCCGATTTAATGGGATTCGGCGCAGATAACGCCAAGGCCTTCGCGCGGCTTTTGGCACAATAGGGAAAGGAGGCCAGTAATGGGATGGCTTACCAAAGACATTGAACACGCGCCCTGCACCGTGGAGATCAGCCACAAGTTCGAAGCGTTGCACGCGCATGTGCGCTTCAACAACGGCGCCACCGTTTATCCGGGGGATGAGGTCAAGGTTCACGGACCGGAAATCATGGCGCCCTTCGGCGAGATCGTCAGCGAAGACCGCGAGGCGACGATCATACGCGCCAGCGGGCTGGAACGGCTCTGGACGCGCCTGACCGGTGACTTCGAGGTGATGGAGCTTTGCGAGTTTTCCTTCTCCGAGGAGGTGACGCTATGAACCTCCAGACCCCTCAGACAGGCGAAGCCGGCGCGACACACACCGCCGATGCGACCACCGCCGAGGAAAGCTTTGCCATCCAGAAGGAACAGGCGAAGTTCGACAGCAAGGCCGCCACCGAGGTGGCGATGCAGAACACGCTGCTCACCCCACGCTTCTACACCACCGATTTCGATGAGCTGGACGCCATCGACGTCAGCCCGGTGCGCGAGGACTGGGACAAGCTGATCGCGCAGATGGAGGCGGACCCCAACAAGGGCCATTTCAAGAAAAACGAGGACTGGGATCACGTCGACTGGGACGGGATGGACCCCGCCCTGCGCAAGGAATTCATCGACTTCCTGATTTCCTCATGCACGGCCGAGTTTTCGGGCTGCGTGCTCTACAAGGAGATGAAGCGGCGCGGCTCGAACGCCGATATCACGCAGCTTTTCCAACTCATGGCGCGCGACGAGGCGCGGCACGCGGGCTTTATCAACGATGCCCTGCGCGAGGCGGGCGTGGCCGTGAACCTGGGGTTTCTGACGCAGAAAAAGAAATACACCTATTTCCGGCCCAAGTTCATCTATTACGCCACTTATCTGTCGGAAAAGATCGGCTATGCCCGCTATATCACCATTTTCCGGCATCTCGAAGAGCATCCCGAGCATCGCTTTCACCCGATCTTCAAATGGTTTCAGGAATGGTGCAACGACGAGTTCAGCCACGGCGAGGCGTTCGCGCTGCTGATGAAGACCGATCCCAAGCTGACCCGCGGGCGCAACGTGCTGTGGATCAAGTTCTTTCTCACGGCGGTCTATGCCACGATGTATGTGCGCGACCATCAGCGCCCGGCCTTTCACAAGGCGCTTGGCGTCGATCCGGATTGGTATGCGCATGAGGTCTTTACCAAGACCTCGGAACTGAGCAAACAGATCTTCCCGATCACTCTGGATATCGAGCACCGCAAATGGCAGCCGACGCTGGTCAAGCTTCAGCGCGCGAATGTCGATCTGGACGCCGCGCGCAAGCAAGGCGGGGTTGCGGGTTTCGTGAAGAAACTGGGCGCTCAGGCGCGGGCGGCATCGGCCTTTGCGACGCTCTATTTTATCCCGGCGCAAAAGCACCAGGTGCCGGACAGCCCGCGCCTTGAGCCAGCCTACTGATGCTGGCCGCGCGCGCATATGGCCTCAGGGCCGACAGGCAGGAGGTCTGAGATGGCGAACCCTTGGATCGCGGCGCTTTTCGCGCTCTTTGTCTGGTGGTTTTCCACCGGGGCGATCCTGATCGTGGTACGCCGTGCCGAACGCGCGGGCGGCGCGGCGCGCCGCCTGGCCACATGGGGCGCCTTGCCGGTTCTGGCCCTCGGGCTCTGGGGCTTCGTGGTGACGATGGACAGCGATACAACGCGCGCGGCCTATGGCGCGTTTTTGGCGGCGCTGGCGATCTGGGGTTGGATAGAACTGGCCTTTCTGACCGGCATCATCACAGGCCCCAACCTGCGCCACTGCCCCGATCATGTGCCGGAATGGGAACGTTTCCTGCGCGCATGGGGGACGATCGCTTATCACGAAATGCTTTTGACGGGCGCGCTTGTCGTGCTTTGGATCATAGGATTCGGGGCCGAAAACACCTTTGGCCTGTGGACCTTCACCACGCTTTACTTCGCCCGCATTTCGGCCAAGCTGAACCTCTATTTCGGTGTGCCCAAGATCAATACCGAGTTCATTCCCGAAGCACTGGCCCATCTGACCAGCCACTTTCGCATATCGCGGCTGAACTGGGTTTTCCCGATCTCGGTGACCGCCCTGACCCTGGCCATCGCCTGCTGGTCAGAGCGGCTTTACGCCGCTGGCACACCTGGCGAGACCGCAGGCTTCGCCCTACTGATTGCCATCACCGCTCTGGCGGCACTGGAACATTGGCTCATGGTGCTGCCACTGCCTGACGCAAAACTCTGGCGCTGGATGCTGCCCGCGCCCAAACAAAAACCCGAAACGATACGAC
>CAZMZS010000223.1:0-2452 GCA_964570675.1 uncultured Roseovarius sp.
ACAGCTGAAATCGATCTGGACAGCGGACGATCTCAACAAGGCCGAAACCGCCCTGGCTGAACTCGTCGCCAGCGATCGCGACCCCGCGCCCAAGCTGGCCGCATGGCTCGAGGAAAACGTCCCTGAAGGCCTCGCCGTCTTCACCCTACCCGAGCACCACCGCAAACGGCTGCGCACGTCGAACCCGATGGAGCGGTCCATCCAGCAGGAGCTCAAACGGCGCACAGTCAAGGTCAGGGTATTCCCCGGCGAAGACGCGCTGCTGCGCCTCGTCAGCGCCGTCCTCGTCGAGATCGACGAAAAATGGGCCTCCGACACAAAGGCCTACATCAAGTGGGAATGCCAGGATGCATGATCCGCTCTCAGCAGAATTTCCAGACAACAGGTTGCTCAATCCAGATTCGCGGGCGGCATTTTGTGCAGACAGCCATGCGCGCCGGTCTTTCAAAAAAGCGCGCAGCGGCCATTGTCGAAGAGGTCGAGGCCAAGGCGCACAAAGCTTTGGAAACGGCCGCGAAAACACTGCCCAAGGGGTTTCCTGCAGCAATCGTCGATATCGTCAACACAGCAGTGAACGACTGGCTGCGCGGCCTGCAGCTAACAGGTGCCGCGTTTTGAAAGTGCCCAAATCATCTCCTCCTGAAGCGCCACGGCATTCCCTGCTCTTCAGCAAAGCGATTGGCCAAATCGACGGATTCTTGCATCTCGGCCGCGTAATAGGTGCTGCCGGGATGGTCACCCTCGACCACGGAGATTTCCAGGGCGTCAAGAACCTTCGGGTCGTAATCCCAGAATAAGCGGAATGCGAGTTGGCGGCCATCAGTCGGTCGGACAATATCATGCGAATCGCGCTCCTCTAAATCTGGCTCCTCCGCGAACCATGCTTGCAGTTGTCGCTTGAGCTCCACGCGGTTTTCCTCGGACAATGTGTCGATGAAGTCATGGACCATATCGGTCTCCCAATCGTCGAGCGCGTCGTGATCCCCTTTCGTCTCAATGGAAAACCAGTATATCCTGCTCCGCAGTGCCTGAATGCGATCAAGCAGGTCATAGGCGCCTTCGTCAAACGTCAGCTCATCAGGGGAAACATCATAGGCAATGTAGCGATGGGCTTTCGGCAGATAGTTGGCAGCCACCAGCTCACCACTATAAGGGCAGACGTCAAAGATCAGAGGTTCGACCTGCAGCGCATTTTCGAGAAGGTTCAACTCATCAATGGGATTTGCTGCAGCGGTGATGACCTCGGGAGGACAAAATCCCGCTGCCAGCATGGCAGTCAAAAAACGTCGTCTTGTGAGTCCTGACATAGCTTGATCTCCACTTGTTGATGCATGTTTTTCGGCATGGCGCCGGTCCTCGCGACCACCGTCTCAATACCGGTTGAGCCACCAGCGTCGTATGGCATCGCTCATCTCGGCCTCGCCATTTGCGGCATTCATGAAGCGGCTGATCCTTTTGCTTTCCCGCTGGGAATTGAGCCGGGAAAGTTCTTTTGAGACCTCCAAATAGCTCCGGAGCAGATCATGCGCCTCTGTGGGCCAGGATGGTGGGGTCTCGGTGGGCATCAGCGCAGGTCGGAGGTCTTCACCGGTAATCTCGCGGAGGTGGCCGAGAAGGGTTTGCTCACGGTCCTTGAGGGGGATGGTCGCCGGGTCTTCTGGAAAGACCTGATCAGTTTGATGGGTCTGGATCATGTGATGTTTTCCTTGATCGTAAATGTCATTCAGCTGGATGCGGCTAGCTCTTCCGATGCGCATGGGGCTGGACCCAAAGTTTGAGTTCGATCTGTTCGGCGGCCTCGACCAGGCGTTGAGGCCCGTATCCGCGCAATTCAAGATCCATCGCCCGCTTGCTGACGGGGTAGTCTCGCCCGATTGAGGCAAGAAGAAAGCCGCGCACGCCCAGCTGATGCCCGTCGGCCGCGATGGCAAGCAGGCGCTCAAGTTCGCGTAAGGCATAGACCCGCTTCAGCGTGCGCGGTGTCATCGCGCGCGCAATTGTCAGCCTCAGAAATAAGGTTCGTGGGGTTCGATCAAGTCTCGGTGGGTGGTGCTGTGCCATTGGTTTCGTCCTCTGCGGAAAGACAGAAAGACCAAAGGTCGGCATGGTGCGCACACTGGCGATAGACATCTTGTATTGCGCGGCGTGGCTCATGGGATAAACCCTTTCGTTGCCTGATCTTCGGCCGCATCTCCCAATATGGGGACCACCTTGCTGGGTCAGCAGGTTGGTGAGAGCTGTGTGCCCTCTCTTGATGCGACATTGAGAGTATCGCAGAGGGGGTTAAATTCCAATAGTGATTAGCATTTCGACCAAGCACGGCTTCGGTTGACCAGATTGCACCCAATGAGCACTGGTCTGCTCAAAAGGATTCGATTGCCCTGCACACGAAGTTCTGAGTTGATGGTCCAACGCATCTGCTGAGTTCGAATTCACGAGGGTATTCCTAATG
>CAZMZS010000224.1:0-2381 GCA_964570675.1 uncultured Roseovarius sp.
AGTTCAGCCACGTCACCAATACCGACAAGCACCCCAAGGGCATCGCCGCCTCGCTGCTGGAAAAGCGCGTGAACGAGGAGATGGACGGCACCATGTGCATGGAAGTCTATCCCAACTCGAC
The DNA here is from genome assembly GCA_964570675.1 of uncultured Roseovarius sp. Classification (GTDB taxonomy): domain Bacteria; phylum Pseudomonadota; class Alphaproteobacteria; order Rhodobacterales; family Rhodobacteraceae; genus Roseovarius. Next base: position 122 of record CAZMZS010000224.1, read on the forward strand.
GCTTTACAACGACAACAAGGTTCTGGAAGCCATGTTGCAGGGCGATGTGCAGCTGGCCGCGCCGTCGCTGTCGAAATTCGAGCAATTCACCAAGCAGTTCCGCCTGTTCGATCTGCCCTTCATGTTCAATGATATCGATGCCGTGGATGCGTTCCAGGCGTCGGAGACCGGCCAGGGCATGCTGGATTCGATGCAGCGCCGCGGGTTGCAGGGGCTGGCCTATTGGCACAACGGCATGAAGCAGATGTCGGCCAATGTGCCTTTGATCGAGCCGAGCGACGCCGAGGGCCTGAAATTCCGCGTGCAGTCCTCGGACGTGCTGGTCGCGCAGATGGAAGCGATCGGCGGCAGCCCGCAGAAAATGGCCTTTTCCGAAGTTTACGGCGCGTTGCAGCAGGGTGTCGTGGACGGTCAGGAGAACACCTGGTCCAACATCTACGGCAAGAAGTTCTTCGAGGTGCAGGATGGCATCACCGAAACCAACCATGGTGTGATCGACTACCTGGTGGTGACCAATATCGACTGGCTCGAGGGGCTTGACGAGGATGTGCGCGAGCAGTTCGTGACTATCGTCGACGAGGTCACCAAGACGCGCAACAGCGAGTCCGCCAAGGTCAACCAGGAGGCCAAGCAGGCGATCATCGACGCCGGTGGCGAGGTGCGCGAGCTGACGCCCGAACAGCGCGAGAAGTGGGTCGAGGCGATGAAGCCCGTCTGGGAGCAGTTCAAGGACGATGTCGGCCAGGAGAACATCGACGCAGCCCAGGCGATCAACGCCAGCATGTAAAACCGGGCTGCGCCCTTGGCGCAACCGGCGGGCGGGCCGTTTCGAATGGCCCGCCCTTTTCGTACCCGGTGAGAGGGAGGGGAAGAGATGCAGACCCGTCACAGCACGACGGACAGGATCGAGGAAACGGTGATTGCCGCGCTTCTCGGTCTGATGACGATGGTGACATTCGCCAATGTCATCGCGCGATACCTGTTCAATTCGAATATCTTGTGGGCGCTTGAACTGACCGTGTTCATGTTCGGCTGGCTGGTTTTGCTGGGCGCCTCCTATGCGGTCAAGAAACGCGCCCATCTTGGGGTGGATGCGCTGCTCAACATGATGCCGCCGGGGCTGCGCCGCGGGATGGCGCTGTTTTCGGTGACCTGTTGCCTTGTGTTCGCGCTGATGCTGCTGAAGGGCGCCTGGGATTACTGGGCTCCTTATGCCGAGCTGCCGCCGACCACGGGGCGCTGGTTTCCCACGGGGCTGAATTTCGAGATGCGCGGACAGGGTTGGTACGAGGTGCAGGATATCCCGATGATCGCGCCGCTGAAGTTTCTCGAGACGCTGATCAACGAGGGTGAAAGCTATGAGAAGATCCCCAAGGTGATCCCTTACCTGGTTCTGCCGATCTCGATGCTGCTGCTGACGGTGCGTTTCGCACAGGCCGCGGTGGCGATCTGGCGGGGAGAAAGCGACCGGCTGGTCGCCAGCCACGAGGTCGAGGAAGAGCTTGAGAGCGCCCGCGCCCAGCAAGGGGAGCATGAGTGATGGAAGTTGTTCTTCTTTTTGTGATGGTGATCGGCCTTCTGCTGGTCGGTGTGCCGATTGCCGTTTCGCTGGGGCTGAGTTCGACCCTGTTCCTGTTGTGGTTCTCGGAAAGCTCGATGGCGTCCATCGCGCAGACCCTGTTCGAGGCCTTCGAGGGGCATTTCACCCTGCTGGCGATCCCGTTCTTCATCCTGGCCTCGTCATTCATGACGACGGGCGGCGTGGCGCAGCGGATCATCCGCTTTTCGATCGCCTGCGTGGGGCATCTGCATGGCGGGCTGGCGATTGCCGGTGTGTTCGCCTGCATGCTCTTCGCCGCGCTGTCGGGATCGAGCCCGGCCACGGTGGTCGCCATCGGCACGATCGTGATCGCGGGCATGCGGCAGGTGGGTTATACCCGCGATTTCGCCGCCGGCGTGATCGCCAATGCGGGCACGCTTGGCATTCTCATCCCGCCCTCGATCGTGATGGTGGTCTATGCCGCCGCGGTCGAGGTCTCGGTCGGGCGCATGTTCCTTGCGGGCGTGATCCCCGGCCTGATGGCGGGCGGGATGCTGATGACGGCGATCTATGTCATGGCGCGGCTGCGCAACATGCCCAAGGGCGAGTGGCGCGGCTGGGGCGAGATCCTGGCCTCGGGGCGCGATGCGGCCTGGGGGCTGTTTCTGATCGTCATCATCCTGGGCGGCATCTATGGCGGCATCTTCACGCCGACCGAAG
>CAZMZS010000225.1:0-2365 GCA_964570675.1 uncultured Roseovarius sp.
AGGGCCGGATGAAGACCACCGGCACGCTGGGCGACGTGATGAAGGAATCGATCGATGCGGCCAGTTCCTATGTCCGCTCGATCGCGCCCGAGATCGGCGTGAAGCCGCCGCGCTTCGAGAAGTGGGACATTCACGTTCACGTCCCCGAGGGCGCGACTCCCAAGGACGGGCCGTCGGCCGGTCTGGCCATGGTCACGTCGATCGTGTCGGTGCTGACCGGGATTCCGGTGCGCAAGGATATCGCCATGACCGGCGAGGTGACACTGCGCGGCAATGCGCTGCCGATCGGTGGCCTGAAGGAAAAGCTGCTGGCGGCCCTGCGCGGTGGTATCAAGACGGTGCTGATCCCGCGCGAGAACGAGAAGGACCTGACCGAGATTCCCGACAATGTGAAGGAGGGGCTGGATATCATCCCCGTCGATCACGTCCGCGACGTTCTCAAGCTGGCGCTGGTGCGCAAGCCCGAGCCGGTGGAATGGGACGAGGAGGCCGAAGAGGCCGCCGCCGCCGAAGCCGCCCTCAAGGGCGAGAGCAGCGGCGAGGGCGCCACGGCGCACTGAGCCTTGCCCCGCGCGGCCCCGTCAACCGGGGCCGCAGACAGAACAGCCCCCGCCGGCCCGCGCTGGCGGGGGTTTTTCATGCGCGAAAGGAAAGCGGCGATTATACGCGACACTGGCATTGGCGGCGCAATCAACGTAGTCTGGCGCACAGAGCAGCAAAAAACGAGGCATCATATGACCACGCGCCGCAAGACGACCGCCAGCACCGCAAGCAAGCCCGCTGGCACCGCTTCAAAGACTCCGGCCAGCGTCAAGACAAGCAGCACAGCACCGAAATCCGTCAAGACATCATCGGTGCGCCCCGCGCCCGCCGCCGTCACCGCCAAGCCCGAACTGGTGCGCGACACCAGTGTCGAGGTCGCCGGTGCGGATCTCAAGAAACGCGAGTTGATCGACAAGGTGGTCGAGCGTTCGGGCGTGCGCAAGCGCTTTGCCAAGCCCACGGTCGAGGCGATGATCGACATTCTGGGCGAGGCGATTTCCGAGGGGCGCGGGTTGAACCTGCAACCGCTTGGCAAGCTCAAGCATCAGCGCCGCAAGGAGACCGGTAACGCCACCATCACGGTCGCCAAGATACGCCAGAGCAAATCCGCATCCCCCGCGCTTGATAAAGCGAAAGAGAGTGTTGCAGAGCCTGACGACTGACGCTACATAGCGCGCCAACGGGTGATTAGCTCAGTGGTAGAGCGCTTCGTTCACATCGAAGATGTCAGGAGTTCGAATCTCTTATCACCCACCATGAACACGCAGCGGCGTGCCCGGAATTCGGGCGCGCCGTTGTCGTTTCAGGGTGATTTCGCGGGGATTGGGCGCTGATGGCTTGCCTTGGCGGGGCGGTGCGGCAATGATCGGGCAGGTGAGACGAGTGCGGCCCGGGGGCGGTCATGGACATCGAGAAAGACATCCTGTTGCACGAGCTGACGATGCTGCGCGAAGAGAAGGCGCGGCGCAGCCGGCAACAGTTCGAATATGTGCGCCTGAGTCTGATCAACGTGGGGGTGCTGTCGTTCTTCGGCATCTTCAGCGTCGTGGCGGGCGGGGGCGAGGTGGCGCAGAAGGTGGCCGAGAACGCCGCTTTCGTCTTTGCGCTGATGTGCGTGCTGACGGTGGTGTCGATCACGCTGTTCCTGTTCTGGATCGACGATGCGCTGAGCATTGCGGGGATTGACCGCTATCTTCTGTGGAAGGAGCGCAGCGTCGACGACAAGGGCGATGTCTATTGGTTCGAATATCGCCAGCAATTGAACCGGACGGCCTCGTTCCGACTGAAGAAATGGGTCTTCAACCTTGCGGTGATCCTGTCTTTCGTCAGCCCGCCCTTTCTGTTCGGGCTGTTCACGGTGATCCACACGATGTTGCAGATCCCCTGGTGGGTGCAGCTTGGGGGCGGGGGGTTCTTTTTCCTGCTCCTGGTGGCGCCGCTCCTCATGTGGCGCAGGTTCAGCCGGCGGCTTTATGGTTGAACATCAGCGCCAGCGGGGTCTTGCATGGCGCGGGAAGCTTGGCTAAGAGGCGCGGGACGGGTCGTTAGCTCAGTTGGTAGAGCGCTTCGTTTACACCGAAGATGTCGGGAGTTCGAGCCTCTCACGACCCACCATTCTTCCGATATATGCGCCTTGGGCGCGCCGGTATGGTGCCCGGCAAGTCATGGCGCGGGGCACGTCTGCGGGAATGCGCATTTTCACCAAACGGGCGCTTGACGGCGCGCGGCGCTGCCCCTAAGAAGCGCATCACGCCTGAGCGATCGGGCGGGCAGTGAGCGGTTGTAGCTCAGTTGGTTAGAGTGCCGGCCTGTCACGCCGGAG
>CAZMZS010000226.1:0-2295 GCA_964570675.1 uncultured Roseovarius sp.
CCGAATGCACCTTGGCGATGTTGTTGATCAGTTCCATGATCAGAACCGTCTTGCCCACGCCGGCGCCGCCGAACAGGCCGATCTTGCCGCCCTTGGCGTAAGGCGCCAGCAGGTCGATCACCTTGATGCCGGTGACCAGCACTTCGGATTCGGTCGACTGCTCGGAGAATTCCGGGGCCGGCTGGTGGATCGAACGCTTTTCCTTGGCCTTGATCGGCGCGCCCTCGTCGACGGGCTCGCCCACGACGTTCAGGATGCGCCCCAGCGTGGCGTCGCCCACGGGAACCGTGATCGGGCCGCCGGTATCGGTCACGTCCTGACCGCGCACCAGACCTTCGGTGGCGTCCATCGCGATGGTGCGCACGGTGTTCTCACCAAGGTGCTGCGCCACTTCCAGAACCAGCCGCTTGCCGTTGTTGTCGGTTTCCAGGGCGTTCAGGATCTCCGGCAGGTGATCGCCGAACTGAACGTCCACCACGGCGCCGATCACCTGGGTGATTGTGCCTTTTGCTTGTGCCATGTCTCGTGTCTCCGGTCTCGGTTAGAGCGCCTCGGCGCCCGAAATGATTTCAATAAGCTCGTTGGTGATGACGGCCTGACGCGAACGGTTGTATTCGATCGTCAGCTTGTCGATCATCTCGCCGGCGTTGCGCGTGGCGTTGTCCATCGCGGACATCCGCGCGCCCTGCTCCGAAGCGCCATTCTCCAGCAGCGCGCTGAAGATCGCCGTCGCCACGCCGCGCGGCAGAAGATCGGCCAGGATGGCCTCCTCGTCCGGCTCGTAATCATAGACGACACTGGCGTCCTGCGCTTCCTGGGCTGCGTCCTCGTCCACCTGGAACGGGATCACCTGCTGCATGGTCGGGATCTGGCTGACCACGTTCTCGAACCGCGAGAAGAAGATCTTGGCCACATCGAACTCGCCCGCATCGAACCGCTCGAGAACCTCGGCGGCGATCGCCTGCGCATCCGCGTAGCTCAGATGCTTGACCTCGCTCAGATCGATATGGTGGACAAAATGAGTGCCCAGATCACGCTTCAGCGCATCCCGGCCCTTCTTGCCCACGGTGATGATCTTCACGGTCTTGCCCTTGGCCAGCAGCTCGTTGGCCTCGGCGCGGGCTTTCTTGGCGATATTGGCGTTGAAACCACCGCACAGCCCCCGCTCGGCGGTCATCACGACCAGCAGGTGCACGTCATCCGACCCGGTGCCGCGCAGCAGCCGGGGGGCGCTGTCGCTGTCCCCGACCGATGCGGCCAGCTTGCCCATCACGGCGTTGAACCGCTCGGTATAGGGACGCGACTGCTCGGCCGCGTCCTGCGCCCGGCGCAATTTCGCCGCGGCCACCATCTGCATGGCCTTGGTGATCTTGCGGGTCGATTTGACCGACGCGATCCGGTTTTTCAGGTCCTTGAGATTCGGCATTGCCTTATCTCCCCCTTAAGCGAAGTCGGCGGCGAATTCGTCCAGCGCAGCCTTGATCTTGTCCTCGGCCTCACCCTTCACCTTGGGATCTTCCTCGGTGATGAAGTCCAGCAGATCCTGATGCTTGCCACGCAGGTGGTTCAGCAGGCCCTGCTCGAAACGACCGACCTGATCGACACCGATCTTGTCCAGATACCCATGCGTGCCCGCATAGATCACACAGACGATCTCGGCATTGGTCAGCGGCGAATACTGCGGCTGCTTCATCAGCTCGGTCAGGCGCGCACCACGGTTCAGCAACTGCTGCGTGGCGGCGTCGAGGTCCGAACCGAACTGAGCAAAGGCCGCCATCTCGCGATACTGCGCCAGTTCCAGCTTGACCGGGCCGGCGACCGATTTCATCGCATTGGTCTGCGCCGACGAACCGACGCGGCTGACCGACAGGCCGGTGTTCACGGCCGGGCGGATGCCCTGGTAGAACAGCTCGGTCTCAAGGAAGATCTGACCGTCGGTGATCGAGATCACGTTGGTCGGAATAAAGGCCGACACGTCACCGCCCTGGGTTTCGATGATCGGCAGCGCCGTCAGCGAACCCGAACCGTTATCCTCGTTCAGCTTGGCCGAACGCTCCAGCAGACGAGAGTGAAGATAGAACACGTCGCCCGGATAGGCTTCGCGGCCCGGCGGGCGGCGCAGAAGCAGCGACATCTGGCGATAGGCAACGGCCTGCTTGGACAGATCGTCGTAAACGATCAGCGCATGGCGGCCATTGTCGCGGAAATGCTCGGCCATGGCGGTCGCCGAATAGGGCGCGAGGAACTGCATCGGCGCGGGGTCGGATGCGGTGGCGGCCACGACGATGGAATATT
>CAZMZS010000227.1:0-2294 GCA_964570675.1 uncultured Roseovarius sp.
ACGAATCCGAGCCCGGCACCTGCAAGGACCGCGAGATCATGCGCCACGATCCGCATACGCTGATCGAGGGCTGTCTGATCGCCTCCTACGCGATGCAGGCGCATGCGTGTTACATCTATATCAGGGGCGAATATATCCGCGAGCGCGAGGCGCTGCAGGCGGCCATCGACGAGGCCTACGAGGCCGGGTTGATCGGGCGCAACGCCTGCAAGTCGGGCTATGATTTCGACCTTTACCTGCATCATGGCGCCGGGGCCTATATCTGCGGCGAGGAAACCGCGCTGCTGGAAAGCCTTGAGGGCAAGAAGGGCATGCCGCGCATGAAGCCGCCCTTTCCGGCGATGGCGGGGGTCTATGGCTGCCCGACCACGGTGAACAACGTGGAATCCATCGCCGTCGCGCCCACGATCCTGCGCCGCGGCCCTGAATGGTTCGCCGGTTTCGGACGCGCCAACAATGCGGGCACCAAGATCTTCGCGGTCTCGGGCCATGTGAACACGCCCTGCGTTGTCGAGGACTCCATGTCGATCTCGTTCGAGGAGCTGATCGAACGTCATTGCGGCGGCATCCGGGGCGGCTGGGACAACCTCAAGGCGGTGATCCCCGGCGGCTCGTCGGTACCCTGCGTGCGCGGCGAGAACATGCGCGACGCGGTGATGGATTTTGATGCGCTGAAGGAAAAGGGCTCGTCGCTGGGCACGGCGGCGGTGATCGTGATGGATCAGTCCACCGATATCATCAAGGCGATCTGGCGACTGTCGAAATTCTACAAGCACGAGAGCTGCGGACAATGCACCCCCTGTCGCGAGGGCACGGGCTGGATGATGCGGGTGATGGACCGGCTGGTGCGCGGCGAGGCGGATGTCGAGGAGATCGACATGCTGTTCGACGTGACCAAGCAGGTCGAGGGTCACACGATTTGTGCCCTTGGCGACGCGGCGGCCTGGCCGATACAGGGCTTGATCCGTAACTTCCGCGATGAGATCGAGGATCGCATCAAGGCACAGAAATCCGGCCGCGTGAGCGCGGTCGCAGCGGAGTAGGCAGATGCGTGGACTTATCCTGATCCTGACGGCGTGCGTGGCGCTGGCGGCCTGCGGCGATCGCGCCAAGCGGGTCTTTTTCAACGGGAACTATTACCCGACCAAGGCGACCAAGGCGTCCGATGACAGGAAGGATTTTGTCGTGACCGTGCGGCGCACCGATCAGGGCCTGACCGGTGCACGCGAGGCCGGGCGTTATGAGGCGACACGCTATTGCCTGACGAATTTCGGCACGTCCGATATCGACTGGAGCCAGAGCCCGGATGCAGAAGACGGGCGTTTGCAGCTGGCGAATGGCAATCTGGTGGTGGCGGGGCGCTGCGTCATATGGTGAAAACCGCTTTCATATCGGGGGGATGGCCTGCGTGTTATTGCATAGCGCGCGGCTTGGCTCCCATCTGCGGGGCAGATGGGGCGGCGCAACCGGTGCGTCTTGCCCTCGTATCGGAAGGAGACACCGCATGATGAATTTGAAACCATATGTCCTGATCGCCGCCATGAGCGCCACCGCCGCCACGGGGCAGGCCTCGACCCAGCAGACGGGCTTGCCCGGCGAGACGGATATCAATGCCGGGTTGCTGATGGTTGCCGTGGCTGACAAGATCCGCCGCGAATGCAGCGATATCTCGGCCCGGTTCTTTACCGCGCGTTCCTATATCGGCTCACTGAAGGATATGGCCGCCGAGCGGGGCTACAGCGAGGCCGAGATCGACGCCTATATCAACGACGATATCGAGAAGGCGCGGATGCGCGAGAAGCGGAACAAATATTTCGAGGCGCGCGGGGCGAGCAATCTTGACCCGGCGAGCCTCTGCACGCTTGGTCGCGCCGAAATACAAATGCAGAGCCAGATCGGCCTGCTGCTGAGAGCGAAGTGAGAAACCATGTCTGACCTGCGCAAGATCATCATCGACGATCAGGAAGTGGAAGCGGAAGGCGCGATGACGCTGATCCAGGCCTGTGAGCAGGCCGGGATCGAGATCCCGCGCTTTTGCTATCATGAGCGCCTGTCGATCGCCGGCAATTGCCGGATGTGCCTGGTGGAAGTGGTTGGTGGGCCGCCCAAGCCCGCAGCCTCCTGCGCGATGCAGGTGCGCGACCTGCGCCCCGGTCCCGAAGGCCAGCCGCCAGTGGTCAAGACCAACTCGCCCATGGTCAAGAAGGCCCGCGAGGGGGTGATGGAATTCCTGCTGATAAACCATCCGCTGGATTGCCCGATCTGCGATCAGGGCGGTGAATGCGACCTGCAGG
>CAZMZS010000228.1:0-2290 GCA_964570675.1 uncultured Roseovarius sp.
TCGCAGCTGCGGCCGCCGTCGGTGTCATGGCCATCACGGGCAGCATGGCAAAGGCCGACACTTGGCGCTACGCGTTCGAGGAGGCCATCGACGAAGTGCAGGGCGTTTTCGCCCAGAAGTTCAAGGAAGAGGTGGAAGCGAATTCCGACCATGAAGTCCAGCTTTTCCCGTATGGCACATTGGGTGAATCTGCCGACATCATGGAGCAGGCACAGGCCGGCATCCTGCAATTCGTCGACCAGAGCCCGGGCTTTACCGGTTCGCTGATCCCCGAGGCGCAGGTGTTCTTCGTGCCTTATCTGCTGCCGCAGGACACCGAAAAGCTGAGCGAGTTTTTCCGCAACTCCAAGGCGATCAACGAGATGTTCCCCGAGCTTTACGCAGAGCAGGGTCTGGAGCTTCTGGTGATGTTCCCCGAAGGCGAGGTCTGCATGACCACTCAGGAGCCCGTGTCGGGGCCGGACGACCTCAACGAGGTGAAGTTCCGCGTTATGACCAACCCGCTTCTGGTGGAAAGCTACAAGGCGTTCGGCGCGACGCCGACGCCGCTGCCATGGGGCGAGGTTTACGGCGCGTTGCAGACCGGTATCATCCAGGGTCAGGAAAACCCGATGTTCTTCATCGAGTCGACCAAGATGTACGAGGTGACGGATGTCATCACCTGTGCCGGCCACAACAACTTCACCACGGCCGTCATGGCGAACCAGCAGTTCTTCGAGGGCCTTCCGGCCGAGGAACAGGAGATGGTGCAGGCGGCGATCGACACCGCGTTCGAACACATCATCGACTATCAGAGCGGTCTGCATGAAGAGAGCATCCAGAAGATCAAGGAAGCCAAGCCCGAGATGGAGGTCAATGTCCTGAGCGAAGAAGAGCGCGCGCCCTTCGTCGCCGCGGCGGAAGAGGTCGAAAAGACTTTCCTCGAGATGACCGGCGACTCTGGTGCTGCGATCCTCAACCAGCTCAAGGCGGATCTTGAAGCCGTCGAAAACTAAAGGCTCAGGCCGGCGGTCGTCATCAAGGATGCGGCCGCCGGTTTACTTCATGGACAATCCATTCAACATCATCGCGGGGCCTGGACAGAGATGAACGAGTCTCAGACGCAGTCGCAAACCGACACCACCTCGACGGATGACGCATCCCTCAAGGACTATGAATCCACGCTTCCCGGTGTCCTGGGGACGTTGGATAATCTCATCAGCAAGATCGAAGCCATCGTGCTGGCGGCCGGGGTGCTGCTGATGGCTGCGAACACGATCGCCAACGTGGTTGGCCGCTTCGTCTTTCAGAACAGCATCTTCTTTTCAGAAGAGCTGAACCGTATCCTCATTATCATGATCACCTTTGCCGGCATCAGCTATGCCGCGCGCCAGGGGCGTCATATCCGCATGTCCGCGATCTATGACGCGCTGCCCCCGAAAGGGCGTAAGATCATGATGATCATCATCGCGTTGGTGACGGCAATTTTCATGTTCGGGCTGTGCTACTACTCGTTCAACTACATTCTGACTCAGGCCGGACGGGGCCGCGTGCTGCCGTCGCTTCAGATCCCGGTGTGGATCACGCTGGTCTGGGTGCCCTTCGGGTTCTTCATGACGGGGGTGCAATACGCGCTGACCGCCATCAAGAACATGATTGAAAAAGATACCTATCTCTCGACCGCCGTGCTCGAAGGATATGACGACGACGAGATGGAGGTCTGAGAGATGGCACTGACGATTTTCTCGATCATGATTGTTCTCCTCCTGCTGGGTTTTCCCATGATGATCCCGCTGATCGTGGGGGCCTTCGTGGGCTTCTTCTCGCTGTTTGGCGGGATGAGCCAGCTTGAGACCATGATTCAACAGATCATGGCGGGCATCCGGCCCGCCTCGCTGATTGCCGTGCCGATGTTCATCTTTGCCGCTGACATCATGACGCGCGGGCAGTCGGCCAACCGGCTGATCGACCTCGTGATGGCCTTTGTCGGGCATCTGAAAGGCGGGCTGGCGGTCTCCACCGCGGCGGCCTGCACGATGTTCGGCGCAGTCTCGGGGTCGACCCAGGCGACGGTGGTCGCCATCGGTTCGCCCCTGCGCCCACGGATGCAGAAAGCGGGCTACAATGACAGCTTCATACTGGCGCTGATCGTCAATTCATCTGATATTGCATTTCTCATTCCGCCCTCGATCGGCATGATCATCTATGGCGTCGTCTCGAACACCTCGATCGCCGAGCTGTTCATCGCCGGAATCGGGCCGGGGCTGCTGATCCTGTTCCTGTTCTCGGTCTATTCCTGGATTTATGCGGT
>CAZMZS010000229.1:0-2244 GCA_964570675.1 uncultured Roseovarius sp.
GCTATGCCATCTTCGACGAAACCGTCGCCGCGCTTCCCAGAGCAGAGGCTTTGGCAGCTGCCGCGCCCGACCAGGTCTTTCCGCGCGGCACAGTAACCTCCTATTCGAATTGGGGCGCCGCGCTGGCGGGGCACATCGTCGAAGAGGTGTCGGGACGGGCTTGGGGAGACTTCGTTCAGGCGCGCATTCTCGACCCGCTGGGCATGGACGACACCACGACGGCGGAGCGGCGGGTGCGCCCCGGTCAGCCGCCGTTGGCGCACTCCTACCGCGTGCAAGGCGGCATCCTGCATCCCGCGTTCCGCATCGATATCGGCGCCTTCGGGCCCGCGGGGGGCATCGCCAGCACCGCCGCCGACATGGCGCGGTTTCTGCGGTTCCTCGTGGGCGACGGCGCGCTGGACGGCGCGCGGTTGCTGCAGCCCGAGACGATGGCGCGGATGCGCACGCGCCTGTTCCACGATCGGCCGCAGGCGGCGGACATGGCACATGGGTTCACGGCCCAGCCGATGTTCGGGACCATGGTCTACGGGCATGGCGGCGGGTTGAACGAGTTCCTCTCCAACCTCGTGTTCATTCCCGAAATCGACGCCGGTGTCTTCATCGCGCAAAACGGCGGAACCGGTGCGCGCCTTCCGCTCCTGGTTCCGACCCTGCTGCTGAGCGCGATGGCTGCCGATGCGGGACTCGATGCGCCTCCGACGGAACAGGAGTTCGATGCGGCCGGCCGGGCTGCCGAGGCGGCTGGCCGCTATCTGACCAACCGCCGGCCGTTTTCTGGGCCGGCGCAATTTCTCGCGGCGCTCTCGCCGATGACACTCTCGGCCTTGCCCGATGGCGACATTCTGGTGCCCGATCCCCTGTCCCGGACACTTGTGCGTTACGCGCCTCTCGCGCCCGACATCTGGCGGGACGCGCAGGGCGCGCGCATTGCCATCCTGCGCGACGATGACGGTCGGGTCATGCGGTTTGCCGACGGTGGCGGGGCACAGACCCATGAGCGTCTGCGCGGTCTGGCCGATCCGATCTGGCTGTGGCTGGCCTTTGGGATCGCGGTCGTCCTTACGATCACGACGATGCTCGGGCTGCTGTGGCGGCACGGTCTGCGGGGCGGCAGCCGTCTCGGCACGCTCGCCGCTGCGGTATCGCTTGCCGGGGCGGTTTCGGTCATCGCGATGGTGGCGACAGGCATCGCGACCGCAGCGACGGCGGCGCGCCTGGGCTCGGAGTTCCTTTTCGATCAGCCGCAACCGACGCTGGAGGCGTTTTTCATCATTGGCGACGTGGTGGCGGTGGTCGCGGTGGCCGCCGTTGTGGCGCTACTGCCCGCCTGGCGTGCGCCCGGCTGGAGCCTCTGGCGGCGGATCCATCAGAGCGCCTTCGCACTCTCGCTCATGGCACTGGCGGGCTTCATGCTGCAGTGGGGGTTGGCCTTCGGGGGCGCAGTCTGATGATCCGTTTCCGGCGGGCGGGCGCGCCGGAGGCGACCCCATGATGGCGCTCGTCCTTCTCATGCAAGTCGCGTTGCCTCAGGCCCTGCTGCCATGGCCGTTTCTTCTCCCCGCGGGCACATCCGGTTGGGTGGGACTTGTCGTTTCGGGCATCTTGCTTTGCTTTGGGGTCTGGTTCGCTGCGCGCGCGGTTGCGGGCAAGACCCTGTCGCCGGTGGAGATGTTCGATATCGCCAATCCGTTCGGCCCGGGGCATTTTCTTGTCGGGCACGGCGGCTCCAACACGTTGCTGAATAGCCACCTGAAAACACTTGTTGCCAGCGTCGAGCGGTTCCGTCCGTGGCATCGGCAATCCTGTGCGGTGGACTTCTTCGGCCTGGGACGTTGGGGCCTGCGCGCACGGGGACGGCGACGCGCCGACCCGCGGCCTATGTGATCTTCCATGCGGAACTGCGCGCGCCATGTGCCGGGGTGGTGGTCGCGGCCGAGGGAGGGATGCCTGATTTCGACGTGCCGAACGAGGATACGGTCAACCGGATGGGCAACCATCTCATCCTGCGCTGCGGCAATGCCGAGATCGTGCTGGCGCATATGCGGCAAGGGAGCATCCCGCTCTCGCCGGGCGACGCGGTGGCCCTGGGTGACCGGCTGGGCGAGGTCGGCAATTCCGGCGCCTCCACCGAGCCCCATCTGCACATCCACGCGCAACGCCCCGCGCCCGAGCGCGCGCCACCGATCTCGGGCGCGCCGCTTGCACTGCGGATAGACGGTCGGTTTCTGGTGCGGGGCAATC
>CAZMZS010000230.1:0-2202 GCA_964570675.1 uncultured Roseovarius sp.
AGATCATCCCGGCAGGCGTCAGGTGATAGCCGAAACAGTTTTGCACGATATCGCCCTTGCCCACGCCGCAGGCATGGAGAAAGCGGCCCATCCGCCACCAGTCGTGGCTGTCGCTGCCCGGCTCGTAGATCGGGCCGGGGCTTTGAAAGACATGCGCGAACTGCGCGGCGTTGCGCGTGGTCAGCCCGCCAAAGGGCGCCCCTTCCGCCTGCGCGCGCCCAAGGTCGGATTTGCGCAGCACAGGCAGCCCCGCCAGGTCCGCGACCGAGCGGATCGTCGCGCTGTCCACATCATCGAGGCGGCCCGCATAGCCCGGCAGCGCCTTGGCGCGGGCGATCTGTTCGGGCAGGGCGCGGGCAATACCCGCCTGCCGTTCATCGCTGCTGCGCGTTTCCAGTTCGTCGAAATATTCGGACATCCCGTATCCCTCTGAAAGCCGCCTCGCGCGGCCCCTGTCACATATCCCCTAAACGGGGGCGAAATCAGCTCAGCCAGCGCTTGCGTCGGCGATAGCTGCGCACGTCGCGAAAGCTTTTGCGCCCCTCGTCCGACATGCCCAGGTAGAATTCCTTCACATCCGGGTTCTCGCGCAGCGCGGCGGCGGGGCCGTCCATCACCACGCGCCCCGATTCCAGGATGTAGCCGTAATGCGCAAAGCGCAGCGCGACATTGGTGTTCTGCTCGGCCAGAAGAAAGGTGTAGCCTTCCTTCTCGTTGAGCGACTTCACGATGTTGAAAATCTGTTCGACCAGCTGCGGCGCAAGGCCCATGCTGGGTTCATCCAGAAGGATCGTCTCGGGGCGGCTCATCAGCGCGCGCCCGATGGCGACCATCTGCTGTTCCCCCCCCGAGGTATAGCCCGCCTGGCTGCGGCGGCGTTCCTTGAGGCGGGGGAAATAATCATAGACCATGTTCAGGTCGGCGTCGATCTCGCCACGGCTGGAGCCGCGCGTATAGGCGCCGGTCAAAAGGTTCTCCTCGACGGTCAGGTGCTCGAAGCAATGGCGCCCCTCCATCACCTGGATCACGCCTTGCTTCACCAGGTCCGAGGGCATCAGGTCCTGCACCCGGTTGCCGCGATATTGGATCGAGCCCTTGGTGACCTCGCCGCGCTCGGATTTGAGCAGGTTCGAGATCGCCTTGAGGGTGGTTGTCTTGCCTGCCCCGTTGCCGCCCAGAAGTGCTGTGATCCCGCCCTTGGGCACGCTGAGGCTGACGCCCTTCAGCACAAGGATCACGTGGTTGTAGATCACCTCGATATTGTTGACCTCGAGAATCATCTCGTCGGTGCGTGCTGCTGCGTCGGGCATGTGTCTCTCCAAATCGCTCGCTCATTCGCCCCGTCGCGGGGCCCGGTCGCCAGGTCCGGGCGCGGCGGTCAAGCCGCCGCGCCCGCTTGATGTGGCAGCGCTTACTGGCAGCGCAGCTCGATGTCGTTTTCCTTGGCATAGGCCATGGAATCTTCTTCGATGAGCGGCTGCAGGATATCTTGGTCAGACTGGAAATACTCGGTGATCAGCTTGAACTCACCGGCCTGCGCATCCCATTGCGACACGGCGCCAAAGCCGTTCCCGCCATGGTTCTCGCAAGTGACCTTGAACTCGGGACCAAAGCCGGGAAGGCCCAGAGCGGCCATCTTCTCTTCGGTCATTTCAAGGTTTTCCATGCCGTCGCGCATCATCTCGGGGGTGATCGCGGCGGTGCCGTGGATTTCCTGGGCGGTCTTGATCGCCTCGGCGGCCAGCATCGCGGCATACATCCCGCGGTTATAGAGGACCGAACCGATCTGATCGCCCGCGCCGGCGGCCTTGCCGGTGTCGACGACATGCGTCTGGATGTCGTCATAGATCGGGTAGTTCGAGCCGATATTGTGGAAGGTCAGCGCCTTGTAGCCATCGGCACGGTCGCCCGCGGCCTTCACGTCGTTCTCCGAACCCGACCACCAGATGCCGATGAAGTTCTCCATCGGGAAACGGATGTTCACGGCTTCCTGGATCGCGACCTGGTTCATGACGCCCCAGCCCCACATGATCACGTAATCGGGGCTTTCGCGGCGGATCTGAAGCCACTGCGATTTCTGCTCCTGGCCGGGGTGATCGACCGGCAGCAGCGTCAGGTCATAGCCGTGCTTTTCGGCCAGCCCTTCGAGCGTGCGGATCGGCTCCTTGCCATAGGCCGAGTTGTGATAGACCAGCGCGATCG
>CAZMZS010000231.1:0-2179 GCA_964570675.1 uncultured Roseovarius sp.
AGAATGCCCCGTTCAAGGCCGTCGGGCGGAGTTTCCGATCGGGCTCTTCGGCTTCAAAGGTCTCCTGTCACCCCAGCCAGATTCTCCCGATCCTTGACCCGATGAGCAGCGCGGCCCCCTGGCCCGGAAGTGCCCCGATTGCTACCCCCGCGACGGGTGGCTCGGGTGACGCTTCGGTCGGCTCGGCGGAGGCCTTTTCCACGCGGGCAGTCAGAGGTAGTCCGGGTCAACCCCTTGCGCCGAGAATTCCCAGTCGCCCGGCTTGTTGTCCGCCTGCGAGCCGATTTCCAGGTGCTTGGGGTTGATGCAGCACCGGTTGTGGCACCGGTGGCGAATGACGTGGTCGCGTGAGGCGCTCTCTTTGTTCAGAACACAGTAGATGAACCGGTAGGACTCCCACTGATGGCCGCGGCAGCGGACTTTGCGGGGTGTGGCGGTGTCGGTCATCAGATGGTTGCTGAAGGAAAGACTACCATCAAAACGCTTCTTGATAATCTCGCTGGCATCGCTTTTCGGCAGCGCATGAGTCCCTTCTTCCTGAAGATACTCGCGCAGCAGAACCTTTCGCGTCGCTTCCGATGCGCCGTGAACCCGCCTCACCAGCGGCGTGGCATCCTCGACGACGTTCAGCGTCTTCGCGTTGAAACCCGGAGTCTGCTCCTGCTCCATCAGCGCCCGATAAAGAGCGGCGATGTTGCGGTCATCCTCCATGAACGTGTACGACGCTCCGACGATACCAGCGACCCGTCACTTGTTTTCCCGGATGCCTGGCCCTTTTTGAGTGTTACTGTGGTTATCGTCATGCATTTTGAAACGATTCAGGCTATTATCAAGCATTGTTTCTCAGGGGGTCGGGCAGAACAATCCCAGCGTGTATTACTGATGTTTCATTAGGAATCGGTGTAAATTATGTTAGAAATAAGGCAGCGCGTTGCAGCTGCTCGTCATGAGACGCATGTGGGTGTGCTCAAATTCTGACAGATCTCTATTCTGATTTTTTAGTTTGAAAGGGAATTAAACAATGAAAACGTCAATTATGGCCGCAGGATTCGCGCTGATGAGTGCGGTCGCTGTACAAGCCGCTACAGTGACGAATCTTGGCGATGGACAAGATGCGTATAATTTGGTCGACACCTCTGCTGGCACTGATCTTGCGGCGGGCCTGACCTTCGATGCAGATATTCGTACAGGCAGCATCGGTGTTTCGCGGTCTCCATACGATGACTCAGGATCAGCAGGTGTAGTCGGTTTCGAACAGCTGTCTTATTTCAGCGTTGGTCCCGACAATCAGCCATCGCCCGCCACCTTGACCATAACCGGCGGCGCCAACACCTTGAACTTCCTTTGGGGTTCGATTGACGGGTACAATTCGATCGCGTTGTATGACGGTGCGACCTTGCTCGATACCATCGAGAACACAGACATCAGCCCTTCGTCCTCGGAGCCGTCCGGTAGAGGCGCATCCTACGTCAGCATTTTCTCAAATACGCAGTTTGATACGGCAGTTTTCCGCTCGACATCCAATGCGTTTGAGGTTGCAAACATCAGCGTGTCAGCCATCCCGCTCCCTGCCGGTGCTCTTTTGATGCTGACAGCGATAGGCGGCTTGGGCGTCGCATCGCGTCGCCGCAAGGCCATGTCCTGACTTTCCACTCGCTAGAGAAGCCGAATAGGGCTTCTCGACTCGATGGCCACGATCAGGCCCCCCAGCGCATGGCGTTTGGGGGCCTTCATCTTTACGCGGCATGATCGTTCGGGGCTCGCGTCTGGTGGTGGCGCAACGAGCGATCGCTCAGCCGTCTCATGGCAATCCCTGCAAAGTCCGCTGCCGCGGCCACCAGTGGGAGGCCTACCGGTTCATCTACTGTGTTCTGAACAAAGAGATCGCCTCAAGCGACCACGTCATTCGCCACCGGTGCCATAACCGTAAGTGCGTCAATCCCGAGCACCTCGTAATCGGCTCGCAGGCGGACAACAAGCGCGACGAAGAGGAGTACTGGTCTTACGAGATCGATCCGACTACCTCTGAGCGAGGCGTGGGAGAAGCCCGCACCGAGCCGTCACCCGAGCCACCCGTCGCGGGGCATCAACCGGGGCACTTTCGGGCCGGGCGGCGTCCGCGCGGCGTCCGCGCGGTGATCGGGTCAAGGATCGGGAGAGTCTGGCTGGGGTGGTAGGA
>CAZMZS010000232.1:0-2149 GCA_964570675.1 uncultured Roseovarius sp.
GCGTTCACAACAAGGATCGCGCCGTCCATCTGCGCCGCACCCGTGATCATGTTCTTCACGTAGTCGGCGTGGCCGGGGCAGTCGACATGCGCATAGTGACGGTTGTCGGTCTCGTATTCCACATGCGCCGTCGAGATCGTGATCCCGCGGGCCTTCTCTTCGGGCGCGCCGTCGATCTGGTCATACGCGCGGAAATCACCGAAATACTTCGTGATCGCCGCCGTCAGCGTCGTCTTGCCGTGGTCAACATGGCCGATCGTGCCAATGTTCACATGCGGTTTCGAACGGTCAAACTTTTCCTTTGCCATGATGGCCTCCTGGTTTTTGTGGCGGTGCGCGCTGTCACGCACCCTACGGGTGGGTAGGGTGCGGGGTTCCCCCCGCACCGCTGCTTATGCGTATTTCGACTGGATCTCTTCGCTGATGTTCTGCGGCACCGGATCGTAATGCGAGAACTGCATCGTGAACTGGGCGCGGCCCGAGGACATCGAGCGCAGCGTGTTGATGTAGCCGAACATGTTGGCCAGCGGAACGTTGGCGTCGATCACGATCGCGTTGCCGCGCGGCGCCTGGCCCGAGACCTGGCCGCGACGCGACGTCAGATCGCCGATGATGCTGCCGGTATATTCCTCCGGCGTCACCACCTCGACCTTCATGATCGGCTCCAGCAGCTTGGCGCCGGCCCGTCTCAGACCTTCGCGCATGCACATCCGCCCGGCGATCTCGAAGGCCATGACCGAGGAGTCCACATCGTGGAACTTGCCGTCGATCAGCGCGACCTTGAAGTCGATCACGGGGAAGCCGGCCAGCGGACCGCTGTCCATGACGCTTTCGATCCCCTTCTCGACACCCGGAATGTATTCCTTGGGCACCGAGCCACCGACGATGCGGCTTTCGAAGCTGTAGCCTTCGCCCGCCTCGGTCGGCGCGATGATCATCTTGACCTCGGCGAACTGACCCGACCCACCGGTCTGTTTCTTGTGGGTATAGGTATGTTCGATCTCGTGGCCGATGGTCTCGCGGTAGGCGACCTGCGGCGCGCCGATATTGGCGTCCACCTTGAATTCGCGCTTGAGGCGATCCACCAGGATATCGAGGTGAAGTTCGCCCATGCCCTTCATGATGGTCTGACCGCTCTCCATGTCGGTTTCGACGCGGAAGGACGGGTCTTCGGCGGCAAGCCGCGCCAGACCGGCGGACATCTTCTCCTGGTCGCCCTTGGTCTTGGGCTCGACCGCGATCTCGATCACCGGATCGGGGAAGGTCATGGTTTCCAGAACAACCGGTTTCTGCGCATCGCAGAGCGTGTCGCCCGTGGTGGTTTCCTTCAGGCCCGCCAGCGCGATGATGTCGCCCGAGCCGGCCCAATCGATCTCTTCGCGCGAGTTCGAGTGCATCATCATCATGCGGCCGATCCGCTCTTTGCGGCCCTTGGTCGCGTTCAGAACGCTGCCGCCCTTTTCCAGCAGACCCGAATAGATCCGCGTGAAGGTGAGCGTGCCGACGAACGGGTCGTTCATGATCTTGAACGCCAGGCCCGCGAAGGGCTGATCGTCGCCGGGACGGCGCTCGATATTGCGGGTCTCGGTCTCGTCATCCGGCGAGAAGCCCATGTAGGGCGGCACGTCCAGAGGACCGGGCAGATAATCGATCACTGCGTTCAGAAGGGGCTGCACGCCCTTGTTCTTGAACGCCGAACCGGCCAGAACCGGGACGAAGCTCATCGACAGCGTGCCCTTGCGGATCAGCGAACGCAGCGTCGGCTCGTCGGGCTCTTCGCCCTCGAGGTATGCTTCCATCGCGGCGTCGTCCATTTCGACGGCGTTCTCGATCAGCTTGCCGCGCCATTCCTCGGCCAGTTCCTTCATGTCCTCGCGGACATCCTGAACGACCCAGCTTGCGCCCAGATCCTCACCGATCCAGACCCATTCCTTCATGGTCACGAGATCAACGATGCCTTCCAGCTTGTCTTCGGCCCCGATGGGCAGCTGGACCGGCGCGGGCACGGCGCCCGTGCGGCTGGCGATCATGTCGACGCAGTTGAAGAAATCGGCGCCGATCTTGTCCATCTTGTTGACGAACACGATGCGCGGCACCTTGTAGCGGTCAGCCTGACGCCACACGGTTTCGGTCTGCGGCTCGACACCGG
>CAZMZS010000233.1:0-2120 GCA_964570675.1 uncultured Roseovarius sp.
GATCGTGCCAATGTTCACATGCGGTTTCGAACGGTCAAACTTTTCCTTTGCCATGTCTCTCGGGCGCCTTGTCCAGTTGGGGGGCCTTCCGGCCCGTTGGTTGTTCCGCGCGCCATTTATTGGCTTGCGGGGCGAAAATCAAGCGGTTCGTGATCTGTGCGGCGTCACTCGGCGGGGGCCGCGGCGGCGATGTCATCCGTGGCGGGGGCCTCGCCACCCTCTGGCGGGCCGTCTGCCGCGCCATCGGCCGTGTCGTCGGATGTGTCGCCCGATGTGTCGTCGGATGTGCCGTCCGATGTGTCGCCCGATGTGCCGTCTGTTGCGCCGCCCTCGAACCAGCCATGCTCGTGGTTTTGCTGTTCCAGCCAGGTCTGGATCAGCTTGGCGGCGTTGCGGCTCAGGTTCTCGAGCTGCTTTTCCTTGGTCTGCGTCAGTCCCGAGCCCAGAATCGTGCTGCCCGAGACGCTTTCCATCACCGTCACCTGGTGGGGTTCCTCGTTCAGCTTCGTCTGCATCGCGTCATCCCAGACCGTGACCTTGAGGATCAGTGCGGATTTGGGAGATGCGACCAGCGGAATCCCCGTGATCGCCAGAACATAGCCCTCGACGCTGATCCCGAGGTGATAGAGCCGCTCGCCCTCGTAGCGTCCGAAACGCTCGTCGATGGCGGTGGTCATGGCGGCGATCCATTCCTCCTTGCTGGCGTCGCGCGATGCGGGGCCTTTGGTCAGGTTCGGTGCCACCACCACGTTATGCCCGAGGCTGAAATCCCCCAGATAGGCGGGGGCTTCGTCGAGGTCGTTGGAATTTGTGCAGGCCGCCAGGCCGCCGAGCGCCGCCAGCAGGGCAAGAATGCGCAACATTGGTATCCCTCTCACGAGTTCCGTTTTGCCCCGATACCGCAGCCACGGCGCGCACGCAACGATTAGCCCCGATTTGCCCCCGGCACGGGCGCCGCCTATATCCTGTCATGAAGCCCATGCAGCGAGCGAGGCCGCGATGACATCCGCGCAGATTCCCGTCCATGTCCCATTGGTGAGCGAACCAATGGGCATCATGGCCAGCCTTAAGGCCGCGCGGCGCAACCTGCTGGAGATCATTCCGCGGATCGCGACGATGCAGCCGATGGTTTCGGGGCGCACCGGCAAGCGCTGGCACATGGTGATGGACCCCGGCGCGATCCGCCACATGCTGCTGGAGCGGCTGGATGATTACCCCAAATCCGTCGTCACCAAGAACCTGTTGCGCCCGGCGATCGGCGAGTCGCTGTTCATCGCCGAGGGCGCGCATTGGCGCTGGCAGCGCCGCGCCGCCGCGCCGGTGTTTTCGCATCGCAACGTGATGAACCTTGCCCCGATCATGGCCGCCGCCGCCGAGCGAAGCTGTGCGCGCATCGCCGCCGCCGGGCCGCGCGCCATCGACATGGCCGAGGACATGGTGCGCACGACCTTTGACGTGATCGCCGACGTCACCTTTTCGGGCGACGGGACATTCGATGCCGACGCGGTCCACAAGGGAATCGACGCCTATATTTCCGAGGCCGGAAAGGTCTCGCTTTTCGACCTGTTGGGGTTTCCCGACTGGGTGCCGCGCCCGGGGCGGATGATGTCGGGCAATGCGGTGCGCCAGATGAAAGGCGTCGCCGATGCCGCTGTCGAGGCGCGCCGCGCGCGCGGGCCTGACGGCGTGCCGGACCTGTTGGATCTGCTGCTGGAGGGCGAGGACCCCGAAACCAGACGGCGCATGAACACCGCCGAGCTGCGCGACAACCTGCTGACCTTTATCGTGGCGGGTCATGAAACCACCGCGCTCACGCTGGGCTGGGCGCTTTACCTGTGCGCTTTCGACCAGGAGGTGCAGGACCGCGCCCGCGCCGAGGCGCAGGCGTTATTGCAGGGGCGCGCGGCCACTGGCGAGGATGTGGCCGATCTGCCGTTTATCCGCATGATCATCGACGAGGCGCTGCGCCTTTATCCGCCTGCCGCGATGGTGTCGCGCACCGCCATGGCCGATGACACGCTGTGCGGGCGCGAGGTGAAGAGGGGCGATACCGTCATCATCCCGATCTATGCGCTGCACCGCAATCATCTGCTCTGGGAGGAGCCCGACGCCTTTCGCCC
>CAZMZS010000234.1:0-2107 GCA_964570675.1 uncultured Roseovarius sp.
GGATGGTCTGTTCGATCACCCGCGGCCCGGCAAAGCAGATCAGCGCGTTGGGTTCAGCGATATGCACATCCCCCAGCATCGCATACGAGGCCGTGACGCCCCCGGTCGTGGGATGGGTCAACACGACGATATAGGGCAGGCCCGCTTCCTTGAGCATCTGCACCGCGACGGTGGTGCGTGGCATCTGCATCAGGCTCAGGATACCCTCCTGCATCCTTGCGCCCCCGGCAGCCGAAAACAGGATCAAGGGGCATTTGCGTTTCACGGCCGCCTGCGCGGCGGCGATGATGGCATTGCCCACATACATCCCCATCGAGCCGCCCATGAAGCTGAAATCCTGCGCCGCCGCCACGATGGGCGTGCGGCCGATCTCGCCCGAAACGACCAGCATCGCCTCTTTCTCGCCGGTGGCGCGCTGCGCGGCCTTCATTCGGTCGGGATACCGCTTCTGATCGCGGAACTGCAGCGGGTCGGCGACGGGCGTGGGCACGTCAATCTCGGTGAACACGCCGCCATCGAACAGCGCGTTGAACCGGTTGCGCGGGGTGATCGGCATGTGATGCCCGCAGGAGGTGCAGACATACTGGTTGTCGCTCAACTCACGGTGAAACAGCATGGTGCCGCATTCATCGCATTTGGACCAGAGGTTCTCGGGCATCTCGCGGCGCGAGAAGATCGAATTGATGCGCGGACGCACATAGTTGGTGATCCAGTTCATGCCCCGTGACCCCTTGTTACCTAGCGCCTCCCAGATAATGGGCCGCGCCACGAAATGCAATCAGCGGCGCAAGGCCAGCCGCGCCGCCAGCCAACTGCAGGCCAGCATCATCAGATCGACCGGCAGCCAGGTTGCCAGCCCCATTCCGTCACCCGGCGCCAGCGGATAGACATAAAGCGCCAGACCGTCGAACATGCCTTCTGGCGCGGCGATCAGAACCGCGCCCATGTTGTTGATAAGATGCAGCGCGATCGCCGGGCCAAGCGTGCCGCTGCGCGCCGTCAGATCGCCCGCAGCCAGCCCGAATCCAAAGGCCCAGATCACCACCAGCCAGCTATCCGCGCCATGCATCACCGGATCAAGATGCAACAGCCCGAACGCCGCCGCCGGCAGGCCCAGCCAGATTGCCGGATGCCTGAACCGCGCCGCCAGCTGGCTTTGCAGATAGCCGCGAAACACCAGTTCCTCGGCGCCGGTCTGGATCACCAGCCCGGCCAGCCCCAGCGGCAACAGCATCAGCCACCGCCCCGGCGCCATGTTGGGCGCGGGGGCGGGGCCTTCTCCGGTGGGCACAAAGGCCAGCGCGGCGAGTAGCAGGATCAACGCCACCGCCACCTTGCGGAACTGCGCCAGCGCCAGCGCCGGCGGCCCGATCAGCCCCGCGATGCGCCGCCCATGCACCATCGCCATGGCGATGCCCAAGGCGGCGATCAGCAGCACGAAAAGGTAAAGGTTGATCAGGACCCCCGCCGCAGTCGACCCATCCGCCGACCCATCCGCGATCGCCTCCCAGGTCTCGGGCGCCACCAGCGCCCGGTGCAGGTGCGAATAGGCAAAGCTGAAGCCAATGAACAGCATCATCGTCAGCGCGCTGCCTGCCAGCAGCCGCGCGGGATGCGCCGAGGCGCGTGCCGGGGCGACAAGCCCTTCATGTGGCGCGTAACTCATGGTGTTACGCTAGTGCATCGTGCCGGGGCGTGAAACCGCCATCGCGCGGCGGGCGCTCTGACCGGTCATGCTCGCGCCCGCGTCCAACTGGCTCTTGTCCCTCGCGGTCCGGTCACTTAAACCCGATCCTGACGATCACGGGGAGGCCCACATGACCAAGTTCGACAAATCCAAGCTGCCCAGCCGCTATGTGACCGAAGGTCCGGCGCGCGCACCGCATCGCTCTTATTACTACGCGATGGGGATGACCGAGCAGGAAATCCACCAGCCGCTGGTCGGCGTGGCGACCTGCTGGAACGAGGCGGCACCCTGCAACATCTCGCTCAACCGTCAGGCCCAGGCCGTCAAGGGCGGCGTCAAGGAAGCCCACGGCACGCCGCGCGAATTCACCACCATCACCGTGACCGACGGCATCGCCATGGGCCACGAGGGGATGCGCTC
>CAZMZS010000235.1:0-2101 GCA_964570675.1 uncultured Roseovarius sp.
GCATATGCGATACCGAAGGGGGTTTTGGTATATTAACCAATGGGTTGAGGGGTGATTCCCTCCCCGCGATGCCCGCCCCGCCGGGATGCTCTATGCAAGGCCCGGATTTTGGCGTATCTCCGCGTGATCGTAATTCAGTCAGGGTTGTTGCCATGAACATGATGTCCACCTTCATCAAGCCGATGCATCCCGAGGGGCATAAATTCGTCGCCATTTTCGCGGCGATCACCCTTGTTTTGTTCCTGATCTGGGATGTTCTGGGCTGGGCGGGCGTCGGCCTGACAATCTGGTGCTACTACTTCTTTCGCGACCCCGAGCGCGTCACCCCGGACCGCCCCGGCCTGATCGTCAGCCCGGCGGATGGCATCGTCTCCCTGATCGAGCCCGCCATTCCCCCCGCCGAACTCGGCCTGCCCGACGAACCCCTGACCCGCGTCAGCGTCTTCATGTCCGTCTTCAACTGCCACATCAACCGCGCCCCCACCGCCGGCGAGGTCACCGCCATCGCCTATCGCCCGGGCAAGTTCTTCAATGCGTCCCTCGACAAGGCCAGCGCCGATAACGAACGCAACAGCCTGCTGATCCGCATGGAGGACGGGCGCGATCTTGCCGTGGTGCAGATCGCCGGCCTTGTGGCCCGGCGGATTGTCTGTTTCGTCAAGGGCGCCGATCATGTAGAAACCGGGGAAAGGTTCGGCCTGATCCGCTTTGGATCACGGCTTGATGTCTACCTTCCCGACGGTGTCAGCCCCCTTGTCCGGGTCGGCCAGACCATGATCGGGGGTGAGACCATCCTCGCCGAAACCGGCGCCACCGCGCCTCAACAGACCACGGAGCAATGACGCAACTGCCTGGAAAGTCCATCACCGATCTGACCCTGGTCAGACTGCTGCCCAACATGATGACGCTGGGCGCGATCTGTGCAGGGATGACCGCGATCCGCTTTGCGGTGCTCGAGAACTACACCACCGCAGTGTCGCTGATCCTGCTGGCCGCGATCCTTGACGGGCTCGATGGCCGCGTGGCGCGCATGGTGGGCAGTGACAGCCAGTTCGGGCTCGAGCTCGACTCGCTGGGCGATTTCCTGAATTTCGGCGTCGCACCGGCAGTCATCGTCTATTTCTGGAGCCTTCATGACATGGGCGCATTCGGCTGGAGCACCGCGCTGGCTTTCGCCATCTGCTGCGTGCTGCGGCTGGCCCGGTTCAACGTGATGGCGCGCAGCCCCGAAACACCCGGCCCCTGCACGCATTTCACCGGCGTGCCCGCACCTGCCGGAGCATTCCTGGCACTGGCGCCGATGTTCCTTGCCTTCGCCTTTGTCGACCGCCCGGCACTGCCGCCGCTGCTGGTGTGCCTCTATCTGCTTGGTGTCGGCCTGCTGATGGTCTGCCGCGCCCCGACCCCCTCTCTGAAGGGGCTCAGGATTCCGCAGGAAAGCCGCGTTCCGATGGCCTTCGGCGGGTTGCTGCTTGTCGTCGCGCTGATCGCCTTCGAATGGATCACGCTTCTGGCCATGAGCACCGTCTACCTGATGATGGTGCTACGCTCCTTTATCATCGAATGGCGCAAAGCCTCTGAAACCGAGTGAGACATGGACCCAAAAGCGATTGAATCCTCCTACGCCCGCTGGGCACCTATTTACGATGCAACCTTCGGCGCGGTCACCAGCATCGGCCGCCGTCGTGCTGTCGCGGCGGTGAACAAGCGCCCCGGTCGGGTGCTCGAGGTGGGCGTCGGCACCGGGCTTGCGCTGCCGCTATACGATGGCGATTGCGACGTGACGGGCATCGATTTCAGCGAGGACATGCTCGCCAAGGCACGCCGGCGGGTCGAGGATCGCGGGCTCGATCACGTCAGCGACCTGCGCCAGATGGATGCCCGCGAGCTGGATTTCCCCGATAACAGCTTCGACACGATCGTGGCGATGCATGTGCTGTCGGTCGTGCCCGAGCCCGAAAAGGTCATGGCCGAGATCGCCCGCGTCTGCGCACCGGGCGGGCGCGTCATCATCACCAATCACTTCGTGCGCAAACGCGGCGTGCTGGCTTTCCTCGAACGCATCACCGCGCCTTTTGCCAATGTGCTTGGGTGGCATTCG
>CAZMZS010000236.1:0-2066 GCA_964570675.1 uncultured Roseovarius sp.
TGCGCAAGAAGATGCCCTATACGTTCTGGGCGATGCTGATCGGCACGCTGGCCATCACCGGGGTGGGCATCCCGCTCACTGGCTGGATCGGCTTTGCGGGTTTCGCGTCGAAGGATGCGGTCATCGAGTCGGCCTATGCAGGCACAGACGGTGGATATGCCTTCTGGATGCTGGTGATCGCGGCGCTCTTCACGTCATTCTACTCATGGCGGCTCATGTTCCTGACCTTCTGGGGCAAGCCGCGCGGCGACAAGCACACGCACGAACACGCGCATGAAAGCCCGACGGTGATGCTGGTGCCGCTGGGTGTGCTGGCGCTTGGCGCGGTCTTTGCTGGCGCGATCTGGTATGGAAGCTTCTTCGGCAAGACCAACGAGGTGGTGAAATTCTTCGGGGGCACCTATGGCGAACCGACGCAGGAACTGGTCGAGGCCGTGGCCGAGCGTAGTCCGAAGGCGTCCGAGCTGCATTATGTCATGGAAAGCGATCCGGGTGAGGCCGCGATTTACATCGCGCCCGAGAACACCATCCTGCACGAAGCGCATTACGTGCCGACCTGGGTCAAGCTGTCGCCCTTCATCGCGATGCTGCTGGGACTTGCGACCGCCTACTGGTTCTACATCCTGAACCCGTCGATTCCGGGCCGTCTCGCGGCGAACCAGCGCCCCCTCTACCTGTTCCTCCTGAACAAGTGGTATTTCGATGAGGTGTATGACTTCATCTTCGTGCGCCCGGCCAAACAGCTTGGCAGGTTCCTGTGGCGCCGCGGTGATGGCAATGTCATCGACGGCACGATCAACGGCGTGGCAATGGGAATTATTCCCTTCTTCACACGCCTCGCCGGTCGCGCACAGTCC
Source organism: uncultured Roseovarius sp. (assembly GCA_964570675.1). Lineage (GTDB taxonomy): Bacteria > Pseudomonadota > Alphaproteobacteria > Rhodobacterales > Rhodobacteraceae > Roseovarius. Next base: position 858 of record CAZMZS010000236.1, read on the forward strand.
GGCTACATCTTTACGTACGCATTCGCCATGGTGATCGGGATCGCGGTTCTCATCACGTGGATGACTATCAGCGGGGGGGCCGAGTGATGTCCAACGTCCTGTCTCTCACGACATTCATCCCGCTCATCGCGGCGGCCATCCTCGCGGTATTCCTGCGCGGTGAGGATGAATTCGCGCAACGCGCCGCCAAGTGGGTGGCATTGGTGGCGACGGTGCTTACCTTCCTTGTCTCAATTGCCATACTCGTGCAGTTCGACCCCGCCGATCCCGGATTCCAGATGGTCGAAGAGGCCGCGTGGCTTCTCGATATCAAGTATAAGATGGGCGTGGACGGGATCAGCATCCTCTTTGTCTTGCTGACCACCTTCATGATGCCTCTGACCATTGCCGCCTCTTGGGGCGTGAAGACCCGGGTCAAGGAATACATGATCGCCTTCCTCGTGTTGGAAACGCTCATGCTGGGTGTGTTCATGGCGCTGGATCTGGTGCTGTTCTACCTCTTCTTCGAGGCGGGCCTCATCCCGATGTTCCTGATCATCGGCATCTGGGGCGGCAAGGAACGCATCTACGCCAGCTTCAAGTTCTTCCTCTATACGTTCCTCGGCTCGGTGCTGATGCTGGTGGCGATGGTTGCCATGTATGCGGATGCTGGCACCACGGATATTCCGGCGCTGATGCGCCACCAATTCGCCTCGGACACCTTCCCGCTTCTGGGCGTGCAGATCGTGGGCGGGATGCAGACGCTTCTCTTCCTTGCATTCTTCGCAAGCTTTGCCGTCAAGATGCCGATGTGGCCGGTTCACACATGGCTGCCGGACGCACACGTGCAAGCGCCCACCGCAGGCTCGGTGGTGCTGGCGGCGATCCTGCTCAAGATGGGGGGCTATGGCTTCCTCCGCTTCAGCCTGCCGATGTTCCCCGTGGGGGCGGATGTCCTGGCGCCGCTGGTGCTTTGGATGTCGGCCATTGCCATCGTCTACACCTCGCTCGTGGCGCTGGCGCAGGAGGACATGAAAAAGCTCATCGCCTATTCGTCCGTCGCGCATATGGGCTATGTGACCATGGGCATCTTCGCCGCCAATCAACAAGGGATCGACGGGGCTATCTTTCAGATGATCAGCCACGGCTTCGTCTCGGGCGCGCTCTTCCTGTGTGTCGGCGTGATCTATGACCGGATGCACACCCGCGAGATCGACGCCTATGGCGGCC
>CAZMZS010000237.1:0-2052 GCA_964570675.1 uncultured Roseovarius sp.
TCGACAAAGGCGATCTCGGCGCCGGTCTGATCGGCGATCATCTTGGCCAGGTCGCGCACGCGGTGCGTTTCGGTCATCTGGTTGAGGATGTTCACGCGCTCGCCCTTCTGGGGCGGGTTGGTCAACGCCAGCTCGATGCAGTGGCAGGTATCCTGAATGTGGATGAAGGCGCGCGTCTGCCCGCCCGTGCCATGCACGGTCAGCGGATAGTCGACGGCGGCCTGCATCAGGAACCGGTTCAGCACGGTGCCGTAATCACCGTCATAGTCGAAACGGTTGATCAGGCGCTCATCCATCTTCGTCTCAGCGGTCTGGGTGCCCCAGACGATGCCCTGATGAAGGTCGGTGATCCGGATCTTGTCGTTCTTGTTGTAGAAATGGAAGAACAGCTGATCCTGGGTCTTGGTCATGTGATAGATCGAACCGGGATTGGCCGGATACAGGATTTCCTGCTTGTGCGGACCGTTGGCGGTTTCGACCTGCACTTCCAGATACCCTTCGGGAATCTGCATGCCGGCGGTGCCATAGCCATAAACGCCCATCGTCCCCAGATGGATGAGATGGGTATCCACCCCGCTTTCCACGATAGCGGCAAGCACGTCATTCGTGGCGTTGAGGTTGTTGTTGACCGTATAGCGCTTGTGAGCCGCCGATTTCATCGAATAGGGCGCTGCGCGCTGTTCGGCAAAATGGATGATCGCGTCGGGCTCTTCCTCGCGGATCATCGTCATCATGCGATGGTAGTTCTCACCCACCGTGAAGGTCTCGACCCGGATCTCCTTGCCGGTCAGTTCCTTCCAGACCGCGATCCGTTCGCCCAGAGGCCGGATCGGCGTCAGCGAGGATACCTCCAGCTCAATGTCGATGTTCCGGCGCGAGAGATTGTCGACGATGATGATCTCATGGCCTTTTTGCGACAAATGCAGAGCGGTGGGCCAGCCGCAAAAGCCGTCTCCGCCGAGAACGATAACCTTCATCGAAAAACTCCTTCACAGTTCCGTTAGCGGCTCTGCTAGAAGAGCGCCGCCGCGAAGTCAATCGCGCTCTGGGCCGCTTGGGCGAAATACGACCGATGCGCGACACATGCAGGACAGAGCGCCCATATCCTGTGCCCGGCCCCATGCAGATGTCGCAAAATTCCCGCACTCTGCAACGCCGCTGCGCCATCCACCGGCATTCGCTCTTTATCCAGGCCGCACCGCGTCGTATGGGAGCGCAACTCAAGAAGGAGGGACAGATGCGGATACTCGTGACCGGCGGCTGCGGCTTTGTTGGAGTCAACCTGAGCCACTACCTGAAGGCGTCAGGCTATGACGTGCGCGTTCTCGACAACATGAGGCTCGGCAGCCCCGACCATCTGGAAGGGCTCGACGTCGAGATCATCGAGGGCGACATACGCGACAAACCTTGTGTCGAGCGCGCGGTCGATGGCGTCGATGCGGTGGTGCATCTGGCCGCCGATACCCGCGTCATCCCTTCGATCGAGGATCCGCAGTTCAACTTCGACAACAACGTGATCGGCACCTTCAACCTGATCGAGGCCATGCGCGCGGCCGGTGTCTCGCGGCTGGTCAACGCCTCGACCGGCGGCGCGATCCTGGGTGACGTGACGCCGCCAGTTCATGAGGGCATGGTGCCGGAACCCATCTCGCCCTATGGCGCCTCCAAGCTGGCCTGCGAAGGGTATCTGTCGGCCTACGCAGGCAGCTACGGAATGCAGGCCGCCTCGCTGCGCTTCACCAATGTCTACGGGCCGCGCTCGTTTCACAAGGGCAGCGTCGTTGCGCATTTCATCAAGCAGATCCTCAAGCAGGATGATCTGGTCGTCTATGGTGATGGCAGCCAGGCGCGCGATTACATCTATGTCGATGATCTCTGCCAGGGCATCCTCGCCTGTATCGATCGCGGCGCGGCCGGCGTGATCCAACTCGGCACCGGCATCCCGACGCCGCTCAATGACCTGATCGCGGTCCTTCGCGACGTGGCCGGCGCCGATGGCATCAGCTTCAACGTGCGCTACGAGGATTGGCGCCCCGGCGAGATCCGCCACAC
>CAZMZS010000238.1:0-2050 GCA_964570675.1 uncultured Roseovarius sp.
ACCCGGATTTATGTAAAAAAACACCATAAAGATGATTGGGAGTTTTTTACAGACAGAACTGATTTTAGAGGTTCATGGACTGGTATATCCTTTGGATTATCCAACTTTGTAAATAAAGATTATTCCATTAGCCGGGCAGCGGGAGATGAGTTTATGGATCTCAATACCGGAAAATCATGGAATTTAAATTTTAATTTCGCACAATACAGTGTAAATCTGATAAATAATAAATTTGGCCTTGTTACGGGTTTGGGGTTGGAAATCAATTATTACCGATTTGATAATAGAAATACCATCCAGGAAGATCCAGCCGGAGTGATTATTTCTGAAAATTTACCTATAGAATGGAATATTGAAAAATCAAAATTTGTAACCACCTACGCTACACTTCCTTTGTTGTTAGAATTTCACACTTCTTCAAGTCAGCGCGAGGGAATTGTAATTTCAGCAGGATTAATTAGCGGATTAAAACTGGGAGCCAAAACAAAAATTGTTTATGAGGAAAATGGCGACAAAAAGAAAGAAAAAACACGGGATGATTTTAACTTAAACCCATTCAGGTATGGATTGACAGCACGATTAGGTGTTGGTGATGTGCTGGTTTACGGAACCTATTACCTAAACCCGCTGTTTGAATCAGGGAAATATTCAGGAAGCGAAGATCTTTATCCTATTTCTGTGGGAATAGCATTTTCTTTCGAATAAAAATAATAATCATATTTATAAAGATAAGTCATCATAAAATGGTGACTTATTTTTTTATATATTATTTTACTTTAATTTTTATTTATATAATATTATTTATATACCTATAAAAAAATAATTTATGATATATTAATTAGAAATAACTTTAATAAAAAAAGAGAAAAAGACCATCTAAATAAAATTTTCTTTTTAACAAACTTTATTGTACCTTAGAAAAACCTTGTTATAAATATATGCCATCTGTATGAAAAGAAAAATACTCATATTCTTCATTCCTTTTTTCTTATTATCTTTTTCATTAAATGCCCTTGAAAGCTCTCTTGATAGTTTTTTAATTGTACATAAAGACAAACATGACACGTTAAAAATACAACTGCTACTTGAAGAGTATTTTACAAAATATGAACGAGGCCTGGTGTCTGATGGGGAAGAATGTTTGCACAAGGCCTTGGAATTAGCTGAAAAATGTGACAGCATTTGGTGGAAAGGAAGAGTTTTATTAAAGTACGGAGACTATTGTAATATAACGGGCAAGTATGAAAAAGCGATAGATTATTACCTCCGGGCACAAAAGATTTTTAAAAAAATAAACAAAACAAAAGCAATTGGCTCAACCTACAATAACCTGGGAGCAGCCTACGAAAGCATGGGGAAATATAACAAAGCCATGGAATCTCTGATAGAAGCTTTAAGTGTTTCAGAATCTGCTAATGATTCAACAAGCGTTGCAAAAACCTATCTAAACCTGGGATTATTATATTTCCGCCAAGAAGCGTTTGATAAAAGTCTGGATTTTTATAATAAATCTTTAAAAATACGTCGTTTATTAAATGATAAGGAAGGCATTGCATTGCTTTACAATAATATTGCCATAGTCAATTATTATACAGAAAATTACGACAGCGTAAGATATTATTTCCAGGAAGCTTATGAGGTTTATAAAGCTACAGGTAATAAAAGAAAACAAGTTTTGGCATTATCAAATCTGGCAGAAATTTATAACATTTTAGGACAAAAAGATAAAGCTCTGGACAGTTACTTTAAAGTGTTAAACTTAGAAGAAAATTTAGGGGAAAAAGGACAAATGGTTAAAACCTATTATTATATTGGAGATATCTATTATTCACGAAATAATTTTGAGAATGCCAAAAAATACTTATTCCTTTCGCATTCTCTGGCACATGAGGTGAACTCCTTAAGCAATATTAAAGATGCATGTTACAAGTTATCTTCTGTTTACAAAGATGAAGGAGATTATAAAAACGCACTTAACTATTATGAGTTATATCATACCTATAACGACAGCATCTTTAATGCTGAAAAAGCAAAACAAATAAAAGAAGTT
>CAZMZS010000239.1:0-2046 GCA_964570675.1 uncultured Roseovarius sp.
GTCTGCGGTGACAGCCACACCGCCACGCATGGCGCCTTCGGCGCGCTGGCGCATGGGATCGGCACGTCTGAGGTCGAGCATGTGCTGGCCACGCAGACGCTGATCCAGACCAAGTCGAAGAACATGAAGGTCGAGATCACCGGACAGTTGCGCCCCGGCGTGACCGCCAAGGACATCACCCTTTCGGTGATCGGGCGCACCGGCACGGCCGGGGGCACCGGCTATGTCATCGAATATTGCGGCGAGGCGATCCGCTCGCTGAGCATGGAAGGGCGCATGACCGTCTGCAACATGGCGATCGAGGGCGGCGCGCGCGCCGGGCTGATCGCCCCTGACGAGACCACATTCGCCTATATCAACGGGCGCCCGCACGCGCCCAAGGGCGCCCAGTGGGAGGCCGCGATGGCCTGGTGGAAGACGCTTTATTCCGATGACGATGCGCATTGGGACAAGGTGATCACCATCAAGGGCGAGGAGATCGCGCCGGTCGTCACCTGGGGCACCAGCCCCGAGGATGTTCTGGCGATCACCGAAAGCGTGCCCGCCCCCGAGGATTTCGATGGCGGCAAGGTGGATGCCGCGCGCCGGGCGCTGGACTACATGGGTCTCAAGCCCGGCCAGAAGCTGAGCGAAATCGAGATCGACACGGTGTTCATCGGCTCCTGCACCAATGGCCGCATCGAGGATCTGCGCGCCGCCGCCGAGATCCTGAAGGGCAAGAAGATCAAGGACGGCCTGCGCGCGATGGTCGTGCCGGGATCGGGGCTTGTGCGTGCGCAGGCCGAGGAAGAGGGTCTGGCCGACATCTTCAAGGAGGCCGGTTTCGAGTGGCGTCTGGCAGGCTGTTCGATGTGTCTGGCGATGAACCCCGATCAGCTGACTCCGGGTGAGCGTTGCGCGGCCACGTCGAACCGCAATTTCGAGGGCCGTCAGGGCCGGGGTGGGCGCACGCATCTGATGTCGCCCCAGATGGCGGCCGCGGCCGCGGTGACAGGCAGGCTGACCGATGTCCGGGATCTCATGTAGGCCCGTCGCGCCGGATGTGCAGAAGATGCGCGGCGGCGTTGACGGCGACAAGCGAGATTCCCGAAAGTTCGAGGATCCAGTTGATGCGGAGGCCGGCGATGTCATGCCCGATCAGGGCATCGACATGATGAAAGCCGACCGCACGCACCAGCACGAAGGCGAGGATCGCGCACAGCCCGGCCAGGGCGACGGCGTTTTGCCAGAATGCCTTGCGGATGATCCAGAGCAGGATCAGCCCGTAAAGTCCGGTAAGCAGGATCAGCGACAGGATCGCCGTCACCTGAACGCCGCGCCGTTCGCCGTACCAGCCCTGAAGTTGGGCGGTGCAGCGCGCCGCGGCGGTGGCCAGCGACTGAAGATCGAGCTGCTTGTTCACCGCCAGGAACGCCAGGATCAGCGCCAGGAAGGACCAGAAGAACCGCTGGCCCGCAGGGTGGCGCGGCAGGTGGCGGCGCACGGCGACGGCCAGCGCGCAGGTCAGCGCATAGGCGAAAACGGTGATCCAGCCCATCAGGCTGGGGTCGCCGATCCTCGCCTGCCAATGATCGGAGGTGCAGTTGGCGATCCACTGCAAATCCGGCCAGGATATGCGCAAGATATCGTTCACGACTGCGGAGTTTACGCCGACGCACATCCACTGACCACAGGCTTTATGGCGTCCGCGCCGCGGATCGCAGGGGTTTCGTTCTAGGCGATCCTTGCAGAGCAACACGGCTCGTTACGGGCCAAGGAGGACAAAATGGAAAAATTCGAAAAACTCACCGGCATCGCGGCGCCGCTGCCGCAGATCAATGTCGATACGGACATGATCATCCCCAAGCAGTTCCTGAAGACGATCAATCGCACGGGTCTGGGCAAGAACCTGTTCGACGAGATGCGGTTTGACGACAATGGCGAAGAGATCCCCGATTTCGTGCTGAACCAGCCGCAATACCGCGAGACCGAGATTCTGATCGCGGGGGACAATTTCGGCTGTGGTTCGTCGCGCGAGCATGCGCCTTGGGCGATCAAGGATTTCGG
>CAZMZS010000240.1:0-2022 GCA_964570675.1 uncultured Roseovarius sp.
TTGTCGCGCACGCTCATCCATTCGAACAGCGCGCCTTGCTGAAACACCATGCCGCGTTCGGCATCCGGCCCCTTGACCTGGTGGTCATCCAGCATGATCCGCCCCTCGGTCGGCGCAAGGAACCCCGCCAGGATATTCAGAAGCGTGGTCTTGCCACAGCCCGACGGGCCAAGCACGCTCAGAAGCTCCCCGCTTTGCAGTTCAAGCGTCACATCCTTGAGGGCCTGCACATGGCCGCCCCCCGGCAGATCGAAACGCATCGAGACATTTTCGATGGATAGCGTCGACATCCCGCCCCCGTTCTGGTTGTTGATCTGGTTGCTGAGGTCTCAATTGGCGCGGACCCGGGCACACAAGGCCCGGATCCGCGCTCGCTTCGGGATGGTCGCTTACTGTCCGGCCGCCTGCTCCAGCGGCCCGACATTCACGTTGCTTTCATAAGTGTCGAGCGCGGCGTCGATGCTGCCGGCCTCCACGAACACATCGGCGACACCCTTCATGAACTCCTGCGCGCCACCGTTCAGCCATTTGGCTGTCAGCTGCTCTTCGACCGACGGAAAGACAAAGGTGTCGATGGTGGCCGCGGTGGCCTCGACATCCATGCCGCTATCCTTGGCGATGACCGGCAGCATCTCGTCGCGGTTGGCCGGATCCGCCCACATGGCGTTGGCATCGCCCGTCACCTTCAGGAACGCCGCCACCACGTCGGGGTTTTCGGCAATGAAATCCGCGGGGCCGCTGGTCACGTCGAAGACCAGAATGCCCAGATCCTCCTTTTCGGCGCCGGTCAGCAGCACGTTGCCATGCTCCTTGGCGCGCCGCAGGCTGCCGCCCCAGCCGCAGAACATGTCGACCGCGCCCTGCGCGATCGCCGCCGCGCCTTCGGGCGGGGCCATGTTCACCACGTCAATCGAGGCGATATCGACACCGAAATGGTTCATCTGCTTGAGGAAGCCGTAATGCGCGGCCGTGCCCAGCGGCACCGCCGCCTTTTTGCCCGCCAGCTCACCGGCGTTATCCTTGTCGATCTCCAGCGCTTCGGCGACGACGCAGTTGTCGTTATCCGAATACGAGACGGCCACATCGACCACCTGAAGATCCTGACCGGCGCTGGTGGCGACCACGAAGGGCGGCACACCCTGGCTGACCGACAGCTGCACGTCGCCGCTGGCCATCGCCGCGCTCATCGCCGTGCCGGTATCGAAAGCGCGCCAGTTCACCGTCATGCCCAGCGCCTCGTCATAGGTGCCCTGAACCTTGGCGTATTGAAACGGCATCGGCCATTCGAGGAAATAGCCGACCGTCAGCTCCTGCGCGTTGGCCACGCCCGCACCCGCCAGCATCGCCGTCCCGGCCATGGCCGACATCAGTTTCGTCTTGATTTTCATGTGAATTTCTCTCCCGTTGGTTGTCTTTTTTCATCCTGTCCGGATCACCCCGGCGCAAGGCCGCTTTTGCGACATCAGCAGTTGTCCCACCGCTCCGCAATCTTCATTGCCCGCACATCGGAGCCGAATTTTGGATTCCGATCAACGCTTTTGTGCCCTTCGCGCAAGGATTTCGGCTTTCATGAAACGGCCATTTGGGGAAGATGCATGAATAAGTGGCGCGTTTCCCTGCATATAAATGGCGGGGGTTTCCCTCGTGGGTTTTTTTGGCAATAGTCAAAGATGTCAACTGGCCCTATCCGAAAGCCCGGATTCAAGGCTCAATTGCTCAAATTCGATCAAACCGGCCCGGCCCGGTCGCGACATGCGCCCGATGCCCCGCCGGCCCAGCCTGATGGAGCACCTCATGATGGACGGAAACCTGCCCAACGACATCGAAAAGATCGTCGAAGCCGATCGCGCGCATGTCTGGCATCACCTGACGCAGCACAAGCCCTTCGAAACCGGCGAGCCCCGGATCATCGTCGAGGGGCGCGGCATGCGCGTCTGGGACCAGCACGGCAAGGAACATATCGACGCCGTCTCGGGCGGCGTCTGGACCGTCAATGTCGGCTATGGCCGCGAGCGCATCGCC
>CAZMZS010000241.1:0-2017 GCA_964570675.1 uncultured Roseovarius sp.
CGCGCGGTCAGCTTGCCGCGCCCGTGCTGCGCGTCGATGCGCGCCTCGCCGCCGCCCAGCCGCGCATCGGTGCGGCGGCTCTCGAGTTCCTCCAGAATGTCTTTCATGGCGCTCCCCTCTCTCATGTTGCGCGCAGCATAAGGAGTGCGGCGCGCAGAACCAAACAGAATCCGGCAAATTTGCAAATCATTGCAAACCATCTATTGAATAACTGTAAACCTGCTAATCAACTCCGGTTTTGCAACCTGACCCGATGGACATCCCCGCGCCTGCATCCTAGCCATGTGGACATGAGCCCGGAACCCCGCGTCCGTTTCCTGGACCGCGCCACACCACCGCATATCTCGACACTGATCCTGCTCGCGGGGCTGTCGGCGTTGGCGATGAACATCTTTCTCCCCTCCCTGCCGGGCATGGTCGCGCATTTCAAGACCGAATACCGGCTGATCCAGCTTTCAGTGGCGCTCTATCTGGGCGTCAACGCGGCGCTACAACTGCTGATGGGGCCGATTTCCGACCGTTGGGGGCGGCGTCCGGTCATCCTTTGGGGGCTAGGCCTGTTCCTCGTGGCCACGCTTGGCTGCATCGCGGCCCCCAATGTCTACGTGTTTCTCACCTTCCGCATGGTGCAGGCCAGCGTCGTCGTGGCGATGGTGCTCAGCCGCGCGATCGTGCGGGACATGGTACCGCAGGACCGCGCGGCGTCAATGATCGGGTATGTCACGATGGGCATGGCGGTGGTGCCGATGATCGGCCCGGCCTTCGGCGGGCTGCTCGACGAGGTGTTTGGCTGGCAGGCGAATTTCTGGTTGCTTTTCATTCTCGGCGCGGCGCTGTTCGCGCTCTGCTGGCGCGATCTGGGCGAGACCGCGCCGCTGACCGGGCGCACCCTCATGCAACAGTTCCGCGATTATCCGGCGCTGCTGACCTCGCGCCGGTTCTGGGGCTATGCGGCGGCGGCGGGGCTGTCGTCGGGCTCGTTCTTTGCCTATCTCGGCGGTGCGCCATTCGTGGGAGATCGGGTATTTGGCCTGCCGCCTTCGACACTAGGGCTGTTCTTCGGCGCGCCCGCAATCGGCTATTTTCTTGGCAATTTCGCCTCTGGACGCTACTCGATGCGCGTCGGTGTCAATCGCATGGTACTGTGGGGGGCGCTCTTCAATGCCGGTGGCATCGGGATGAACCTGATGCTCTTCTACCTCGGCTTTGGCTCGCCGCTCACGTTCTTCGGGCTGATGACCTTCATGGGCTTGGGCAACGGCATGGTGATACCCAACGCGACCGCCGGGGCGCTGTCAATCCGGCCCGATCTGGCGGGCACGGCAAGCGGGCTTTCGGGGGCGCTTATGATCGGGCTGGGGGCCGCGCTCTCGGCGCTCGCCGGTATGCTTCTGACACCGGGCAGTGGGGCCGTCACGCTCTTGTCGATCATGTTCGCGACGGGGCTGGCCGCCGTGATCACCATTCTGCTCGTTATCCGCCGAGAACGTCGGCTAGGATTGGCGCAATGACAACGCGCGGGCGATACCCCGCCTATTCCTGCGCGCTGCGCATCTGCTCTGCGATCTGCGATGCCCATTCCCCGATGATCGGCAGGAACTCGATCTGGCTGAGCGCCCAGACAATGAGCGACAAAAGTACTGTTGCGCCCAACACCGTACCAAGCCCCACCGCCAGCCCGCGCGCGAAGTTGAACGCCAGAAGGCGCGGCATGTTGTTATGGATGCGCACAAAGCGATGCCGGTTCAGGGTCTGAAGCTCGGCCCTCAGGGCGCGCAATTCCTCGCTCAGATCGTCGCTCTTGGCGGGATCATCCTTCATCCGAACGTCGCCACCACATCATACATCACCGGCTCGAAACTCTTGCATAGCTCGTTGATCTTGCGATTACGGGCACGCATCTCATCGCTGCGCAGCATGGCCTGAAAATCCTCGCGCGACCGCCATTGCGAATAGTTGGCAATGCGGGTCTGCGCGTCGTTCACATGCAGGCCCGCGGCGATGAAGCCGGGCTGCT
>CAZMZS010000242.1:0-2010 GCA_964570675.1 uncultured Roseovarius sp.
AGCCCGCCGCCTCGAGCGCGGAGGTGATGCCCTCGGGGTTGAGCCCGGTATCGAATAGGACCAGTTCGCTGCCTGTATTCACCACCGTGGGGGTGAAGAAGAACTGCGCCTGATCGGTAGGGATATTGGCGGCGGCGGAGACCTCGTCGAAGGTCGCCTTGTCGACGTTAAGCCCGAAGATCGAATGCGGATCGGGGCGCGGCGTGGTGGCGGCAAGAAGCGTGGTCACCTCGAAATCGCCGAGCGTTACGCGGTTGAAGCGCGTTGTGCCCGCGCCCATCATCGGCGCGACCGCGCTTACGGATGTCGCAGATAGCCCGGCCAGCGGCAGGGCTGCGGCCGAGCCCAGAACGGCGCGGCGTGTGAGAGTGGTTCGAGACATGAAAACCTCCAGTTGTAATAATCCATATGGATACTAGCCTGATTTGATGTAGCTCGATTGACAGTCACGCAAATTTGAGAACCGGACATCTGCGCGCTGGCCCCTTTCGAAGCGACCCGCAGAACGGTTAGCATAGGGCCATGTTGTCCATGTTCCAGAACCACGACTATGCCCGCCTGTTCGCAGCACAGGTTGTGGCGCTCGTGGGCTCGGGGCTGCTGACCGTGGCGCTCGGGCTGTTGGCCTTTGATCTGGCGGGCGGTCGCGCGGGCGTCGTGCTGGGCACCGCCTACACGATCAAGATGGTAGCCTATGTGGGCCTGTCGCCGGTGGCGCAGGCGGTGGCGCTGCGGCTGCCGCGAAAGGTGGTGCTGATCGGGGCCGATATAATCCGGGCAGCGGTGGCGCTCTGCCTGCCCTTTGTCAACGATCTGTGGCAGGTCTACGGGCTGATCTTCGTGTTGCAGGCGGCCTCCGCCACCTTCACCCCGGCCTATCAGGCGGTGTTGCCCGATGTGCTGCCCGAGGAGCGCGACTATACTCGTGCGCTGTCGCTGTCGCGCATGGCCTATGATCTGGAGAACCTGACAAGCCCGGCTTTGGCTGGGCTGCTTCTGACCGTGATGAGCTATCACTGGCTGTTCATGGGCACCGTCGCCGGGTTCGTCGGGTCTGCGCTGCTGGTGACGGTGTCGGTGATCCCCGTCCTGAGCGGCACGGCGGCGGCGCGCCCGTTCCGCGAGCGTCTGTCGCGGGGGCTGCGCATCTATCTGGCGACGCCGCGCCTGCGCGGGCTCCTGGCGCTCAACCTCGCGGCCGCCTCGGTCGGGGCGTTTGTGCTGGTCAATACGGTGGTGCTGGTGCGCGGCGATTATGGCGCGCACGAGACCGGTCTGGCGATTGCGATGGCGGCCTTTGGTACCGGCTCGATGGCGGCGGCGCTGATCCTGCCACGCCTGCTCGATCATCTGTCAGACCGGCGGGTGATGATGGCAGGCGCGGGCGGCCTGATCGCGATGGCCCTCCTGATGGGGGCGATACTCTGGCGCGACGGGCTGCCGGGGTGGGGCGTGTTCCTGCTGGTCTGGGGGATGATCGGGTTTCTCTATTCAACCATCCTTACGCCCTCGGGCCGGCTCTTGCGGCGCTCGGCCCATGCCGAGGATCGCCCGGCGGTCTTTGCCGCGCAGTTCGCGCTCAGCCATGCCTGTTGGCTGCTCACATACCCCCTGGCCGGTTGGGCGGGGCAGGCGATCGGCATGGGCCCGGCGCTTCTGCTGCTCGCAGGCGTGGCGATGGTAGGGCTGGTTGCGGCGGGGCGGCTCTGGCCCGCCGGTCTGCCCGATGCGCCCGAGCATGAGCATGCGGATCTGCCCGAGGATCACCCGCATCTGCGCGCCCATGGCGGGCGGCGACACACGCATGCCTTCGTCATCGACGACGAGCATCACGCCTGGCCCACCCACGGCTAGCGCGCCGCAATCTGGACAATCGCCCGCGCCTGTGACAAAGCCCGCGCGACAGTCAGGAGACGCCCATGACCACCACCCGTTTCGCCCCGTCGCCCACCGGATACATCCATGTGGGCAACCTGCGCACCGCGCTGATGAACTACATGATCGCCGCCA
>CAZMZS010000243.1:0-1982 GCA_964570675.1 uncultured Roseovarius sp.
ATGCAGGTGCGGCGCGACGCGCTTTCGGTGAACACCGAACAGCGTGTTTGCCGCTTCAGCTACGCCAACGGAACCGCGGACATCGCCCGGACCTGACAGCGCCGGAAAGACTGCGGCCCGATGCTGCCGCAAACAGAAGCAAGCAGGAGAACGACATGACCCGAACAACGTTGGCGGCAGCCGTACTGTCCCTCTCGCTTGCAGCGATGGTGCCGCAGAGCGCAGAGACGCAGGAACGTGTTGACCGGGACGAGGCCCGTGTTGCGATCGCGGCCATCATCGCGTTGGGCGTCGGGGTGGCGATCGCGCGTCACGGTGACGATCACGACTTCAATTCCGATTGGGACCAGGACACCTATGGAGAGCCCTTCTCGCCAAGCCAGAACGTCGTGTGCCTGCCGCAGCCGCGCCAGTGCTTCGAACGATCCCACTATTCCGCGCGCTGGACGCGCCGCATTTTCGGCAGCTGACGCGCTGCCAGATTTTCAGGAGACCGATATGACCATCAAGACAAGCCTCGTTTCCGCGTTGCTCGGGACGGCTATCGCCGCGAGCGCCACCGCGCAGGAAACCACCTCCGTTGACGCCGCCACCGTCGACCTCGGTCAACGCATGTCGATGAGCTATGCTAACATCTCGAACGAGTACTTCGAGGGCATGCTCGCGCCGGAGCAGATGCTCCGGCTCTTCGTCGTGACCAAGCAGCAGGTCGTCGCCACGGCCTGTGACGGGTTCGCGCTGGACGAGGAAGCGCTCAACGGCGCGTTGAACGAGATCATCGGCACGCAGCCGAGGAATGAGGACGACACATTCAACTACCTGATCTTCGGCCGGGTCATGCATGGCTACGGCATCATCAAGGGCGGCGAGATGGCACTGGCCACCTATGATCCCGAGGCCTATTGCGTCTACGGCACGGATATCATCGCGGAGTTGTCGGGCAGTGAACAAGAGGGACTGTTGGTTCTGAGCGTAAGCGAGTGACCGACGACAATGGGTGCGGCCGGTTTTTACCTCGGGCCGGCCGCGCTCATTTGATCAAGGGACAGCCGGAGGTACGCCTGGCCATGTTCATGCGATCAGTGGCACCAACAACAGGCTCGCCGCGACGGCGACCACAATACCGACCACGTCGAGCATTGCTCCGGCGCGCAACATCGCAACACGGGTGACGGCAGGGTTTTCCATCACTATGGCGTTGGGCGGCGTTGCTACCGGCAGCATGAAGCCCACCGACGCGGCCAGAGCGATGGGCCAAAGAAACTCGATGGGCTCCACCCCGACGCTCGCCGCCGCAGCGCCCGCGACCGGCAAAAAGACCGCCGCCATCGCCGTGTTGCTGGCCAGTTCGCCAACATAAACGATGGCCGCCGCCATTGCGAGTATGAGCAGCCACACCGGCAGAGCCGCGGCGAGCACCACATTCGCGCCGATCCAACCGGCAAGCCCCGACCGGTCGATCAGCCCGGCAAGCGCCAGACCGCCGCCGAAAAGCACCAAGATGTCCCAGCGCAGACCCTTCAACGCGGAGAAGTCGAGAAGTCGCCCGTTCGCGCCCGAGGGCAGCAGGAACAGCGCCGCGCCACCGGCCATGGCGATCATGGCATCGTTCACCGCTAGCCCCGGCAGCAGGCGTTCCGCGAAGGGGCGCGAGATCCAGGCGAGCGCCGTCAATCCCGCCACCACGGCGATGCGCCGCTCCGCGCGCGTCCAGGCACCGGGGCTTTTCACCCCCGCACCGGTCGCTTCTACATGCCGCACGCCCGGGGTCAGGCGGACCAGCAAGAACCACGCCGCCCCGAGCAGGAGCCCAGCCACCGGCAATCCCACAGCGGCCCATTGCGCAAACCCGATATCGCGCCCATAGGTCTGGCCCAAATAGGCGGCGAAGAGCGCGTTCGGTGGTGTGCCGATCAGCGATCCCATACCGCCGATCGTGGCTGCATAGGCGACGCCCAGCATCAGCGCGGTCGAGAACCTAT
>CAZMZS010000244.1:0-1966 GCA_964570675.1 uncultured Roseovarius sp.
GGCATGTGCCTACATGCTGGACACAGGCTTGCCAAGAGCGGTTGGCGCCGCGCCAGCGTCGGGCCGGGGTCTGACGGTCCGACGGTTGATGCAGGCACTTTATCCCGGCCAAGCCCCTCCACCCTCAACACGCAGCGCGAACCGCACCCAATCGTCAGGCCGCCGGACGGCGTCACGACATCGGCATGCCTCTGGCATGACGACGCCGCGAAAGGACGCCGCGCCATCGTCGGGCCGGGGACTGACGATCCGACGGTTGATGCTGGCACTTTATGCCAGCCAAGCCGCTCCACCCTCAACACGCAGCGCGAACCTAACCCAATCGTCAGGCCGCCGGACGGCCCGACGATGGCGCGGCGGCCCAAGGGCCGCTATTCGCGCCGGGGCGGGGTGTTTGAGGGAAGTGGGGGCGGTCAAACTCTGATATTACCGGATCGCACTCCGATGACTGTTGAGCGCAGGAAGCGGGATTTGCAAAGTCATCGCCGGTTCACGAAAGCGGACCTTCATGCTTTGCGCTGCGAATGCCGGTTGAGAATTCAAAGTGAACAAATGCTGCATAGCGATGAACGTCGGCATCCGCATCTTCAACCATTCACTCTGCTCGGTTCCACAGGGAAAAGGGGCATAAAGATAAACCTACGCCCCTTGGGCAATATCTCTCACGCGGGAACGCTTGGTTCTGTGACGGACTTGGTTATTTAGACCTGCGCCCGCCAGTTCTTCCTCCAACTCAGTCCGGCAAAGCCGGCAAGGCCGAAAGCCAGAAGCGGAAATGAAGCCGGGACTGGGATCGGGACAGGTGACGACCAAACGGCGTATGTGATCGGAAATTCGGGCTCGGTCGGTCGGTCGTCTGCGAAAACAAATGAGAAGCTTCCAATTGAATCGCTAGTTGCGCCGGCCGAATTATCGAACGTTCGGCTAAGTGCGAAATCGATACTTGTAACGTCGTACGGGGTCAAGATTTGACAGAAAGTGGCGTTTTCTGGGCATCCTCTGGTGAGAGATGGGTCTTCCGTAAACGCTTCATTTCCCGGCGCATTGAATAGATCTAGAAGAGATTGAGAGGCTGCGTTCGCATCCTCCACGGTAGGGAAAAGGAAATCCGACGTCTCATCGCAACCATCAAAGAGGTTAACGCAAGAACCATCGACGAACTCCACGTCATAGAGCGTGCCGTTGACCTCAACTCCTGTGGCCCCGGACGCACTGAGAGTCGCAGCTTGTCCCATTGCCGCTGCGGACAGCCAGAAAAGAAAAGCAGCAAAAACATATCGAAAGTTCATATCAATCCCCCAGTCAGGTAGAGTTCTTCGGTTCCTACCGTTCCAATAAATCCTAAAAATGGAGATATTTTTCCCATAAATATGCCCGTGCGTCAATAAAGCAGCCTCAGAGTCATTGGCGGAACGGCATGCCATCTAACAAGACGTGTCCAAAATAGGTTTAATGCTAACGGAAAAAGGGTATTGTTTCCGAAAATCCATACAGCCGCGCCCCTTCCTTGGGTCTGGCCATCGCCGATCTTTCGAAGTGCTGAAATACTGCGCAATCTGACAGAGGATATTCACGTGCGCGAAGCGACGAGCAACAAAGGCCCGCACATCTTTAGCTCAACTGACCCAGCGTGAATGTCCGCTCTGCCCGACCCCGCCGTCTCGTGCCATGAGCGCTTTGGGCTGAAACCAGACATCACTCTCCCCGATATGTCGCGCAACCATCCAATCGTCAGGCCGCGGGACGGCGTCATGCCAAAGCCATGCCTCCGGCCCGACGATGGCGCGGCGGCCCGAGGGGCGCTATTCGCGCCGGGGCAGCAAGCCCCCAAACCCCACCAAATCCCCAAAATGTACAGACCACATCCCACTGACCCCGGTTTCAGTACGAAACCGGCGTACAAAGCGGACGTTTTGTACGCTCCTTCAGGCGGCGGTGAAGGTGATCGGGCGGCGCAGGAATTGCG
>CAZMZS010000245.1:0-1889 GCA_964570675.1 uncultured Roseovarius sp.
TTAGGTTCTGGCGCCGCAAGGCGTGGGGGTTCAAGTCCCTCCACCCGCACCAGATATGATGCTCCGTTGCATTCGGCTGTCCGAGGCGGAGAGCACTTGGGACGGGGGCTAAGCGCGGCACCATCCGTTAACTTTTGCGCGACTCGCCTTCAGACCCAAAGTTAACGACGAAAATCGCCGTCTGTATCACGTTGGCATTACGTCGGTATCGCGTCGGTATTCCTGCCCTGAGCAGCAGAAGTTTACAGGGCGCACGGCGCGGGATGTACGATTTCAGGCGCGTTCTGTACCCTTTTCAGCAGCCCCACTTTGCAGCCATAGATTGCAACGCGGCGGCGCGGTGCATAGGCTTGGGCGCAGGCGGGCAAGCGGTGAGGTGGAGATGAGTGAAGGGCTGAGTGATCCGGACCTGCCGCCGGGGGCGATTGTGCAGACATATGGGGACGGCGGCGCGTTGCGAAATGACGGGGTGAAACTGACCCCGGCCAGCAAAAACCCGTGGTACGTGCTGGCGACTGTGGCGGGAGAGCAGGAGGAAACGCAGGCCCTTTACATCGATCATGAGTTGCATGCCAGGAACCGTCGTTTCTGGAATGGTTGGATGTGTCGCGGGATGTGCGACGCAGAGCGGCTGGAACTGGCAAAGCAGATGGGTCTCTCCGAGGCAGAGCTCTCGCCACTCAGCGAAGTGGAGGTGCAGCAGCTTTCTGAACGCTTTCAGCTTTCCTTCCAGAGCACTCCGCCAGTGGAAGTGGTCCCTAAAGCTGACGAGTCAGCACGGTTTTCATCGACATATTTCCCGAAGGCTTTTTCGCTCGAGAGGTGTTTCTTCGTTGAGGCCGCATTTTTTGATGCGGCACATTTTGTCGGAGGGGTTGATTTCTCAGCTGCTCACTTCTCGAAGGCAGTATATTTGTCGAAAGTACATTTTGCTGAGAACGCCCTTTCCAAAGAAACCCACTTTGCGAGTGGAGCGAGTTTTCAAGAAGCGTATTTCGTTGGGAAGGCCGACTTCAATTCTGCATATTTTGGAAAAGAAGCGTTCTTCCCAAAAGCACGCTTTGAACGTGATGCTGATTTCGACGCAGCGCGAATGTTGGAAGGGGCAACATTCTTTGGTGCGCATTTTGCTGGGTCTGTTAGTTTTCAGAAGTCGCATTTCGGAGACTCGCTTGATTTCTCGAATGGGCGGTTCAATGGGACGACTGATTTTGGCGGCGCGCGTTTCAAAGGTGCTGTGCCTAAGTTTTTCCACCGGAAGATTCATCAAGACACGAGCTTTTCCGACGATCCGGCCCTGTGGCCGGAGGTAACGCCGCAGAATGCCGAGGAGGGTAAGCGGGCCTATACCCGCTTGCGGCAGGTCGCGGCGGAGATCTACGATCCGGACCTCGAGCATTTCTTCCTGCGGCAGGAGATGCGATGCAAGGCCCGGATCGAATGGGACAAGGGCGCGTGGTTTCATTGGTTGCTTTTCAGGCTCTACCGGAGCTTGGCTGATAGCGGGATTTCGGTGGCGCGACCTTTCTGGTTGCTGGTTTTCTTCTGGGCCTTCGGATTCGCCTGCTTTGCGGGGCATTTCGACTCGGGCGTTTTGCCCGACCTACCGCCGGATATCCAGGACAGCCGCTACCGCGCGGCGGCGGGTGTGTCTTTCGGCAACCTTTTCGGGTTTCTGGGGATCAATCGGCTGTATTTCACCGACTTGCTGCGAGATCACATCCCTGATTGGTTACAGTTTGTTGCGGGGCTTCAGACTGCTTTCGGGGTGGTGTTGCTGTTCTTCCTTGGCCTCGGGCTGCGTAACCGCTTTCGGTTGAAGTGATAGGGTGGGGGGTGACGGCGCGTAGCGCCGCCTCCTCCGGGCCGCCGGGCCAGCCGACGACGGT
>CAZMZS010000246.1:0-1844 GCA_964570675.1 uncultured Roseovarius sp.
TGGTATTTCGTGGCAATTCTCAAGCGAAATCCGTGCCTTAGCCGGAATGCGGCGGCGGCGGCGTCAAGGTCGTCAAGGCTGTTCACATCGACCCAGCAACCCGGCACTGCCAGCACCAGATCCGCCTGCCCGAACCCCAGCTGCGCCAATTCCCGCACCCGGCTGTCCCATTGCCCCAGCTTATCGCGCACCAGATCAGTGCCGGTCACGCCAAGATTGATCCGCCCCGCCGCCAGCTCACGCGGGATTTCCCCGGCTGAAAGCAGAACAAGTTCAACATTATCAATGCCTTGGACATATCCCGCATATTCGCGTTCCGATCCTGACCGGCCCAGCCCGATGCCCCTCTGACTGAACCAGTCAAAGGTTTTTTCCATCAGCCGCCCCTTCGAGGGCACCCCCAGCTTGAGGCTCATGACAGCCCCCCCAGTTCCACCACCAGCCCCGGCCGGACCACCCCGCCCACTGCCGGAATCTCGCGCCCGCGACCCAGTTGCCGGGTCAGCGCATCATAGCGCCCGCCACTGGCCAGCGGCGGCAGGTCGGGGCGATTTTCTGCATAGAAACCAAAGACAAAGCCGTCATAATACTCCATGTTAGTGCGCCCGTAACTGGCCTCGAAATCCAGTTTCGACACGTCGATTCCGCGCCCTTCCATCGCCTCCAGACGCCGCGCCAACCGCTCCACGGCGGGCTGGATCGCGGGCAGGTCCACCGCGATATCGCGCAGATGCTCCAGCGCATTGTCCGATGTTTCGCGCACACCCAGGATCGCGTCGATCAGCGCCACCTCGTTTTCCGAGATCGGTGCCGTCGCCGCATCTTCGCGCAAGGCATTGATACGGCTCATGATTTCATCCTCGCCGCGCAGCCCGATCATCGGCGCCGCCTGCGCCATCGGGTCGGCATCGGCCAGCAGCGCGGCCCGGCTCTCCGGCACCGGCGCCCGCCCCGCATAGCGATCCATCAACGCCCGGAACCGCCTTGGCCGCCATATATGACGCCGCAACGCCCGCTTGCGCCCCTCGCTCGTGCGCAGCGCGTCGACCGCCGCCATCAGGATACCGATATCACCCGTCGCGGCGCGCAGGCCAAGAGGCTTCAAGGCATTGAAAATAATGCCGAAAACGCGTGCATCGGCGGCCTCTGGCGCGGTGCGTTCAAAGACCTCGAACCCCACCTGCATGTATTCGCTGGCGCGGTCCGGGTCGTCCTCCTGACGCCGGAACACTTCGCCCGAATAGGTATAACAGGCCGGTTCCGCCCCATGCTCCATATGCATCTGCACGACAGGCACGGTGAAATCCGGGCGCAGCATCTGCTCCCCGCGCAGCGCATCCGAGGTCACATAGGCCCGCGCCCGGATGTCCTCGCCGTAAAGATCCAACAGCACTTCGGCCGGTTGCAGGATCGGAGTCTCAACCGGCTGCGCACCTTCGGCTTCGAACAGCGCCCGCAGCCGCGCGGCCTCGGCCCGGATCGCGGCGCGGTCACTCATCCGCCCTGCTCCTCCAGAATTTCACGAACCTTTTCAACAAGTTGTCCTCGTGGCACCTCGAACTGGCTGGGCCGTTCCTTCCATTCTTCCAGGGTCGCGCTCTGGGCAATCTGCGCGCCAAGGATCAAATCCTTGATCTGGATGACGCCGCGCTCCTTCTCGTCGCCGCCCTCGATCACCGCGATGGGCGCGCCGCGCCGGTCGGCATATTTCATCTGGTTGCCGAAGTTCTTGGGATTGCCCAGATAAACCTCGGCGCGGATACCCGCTTGGCGCAATTCGCCCACCATGGCCTGATAATCGGCCATCCGGTCGCGATCCATCACCGTCACCACCACCGGCCCGT
>CAZMZS010000247.1:0-1839 GCA_964570675.1 uncultured Roseovarius sp.
TTTTTCTTTGAAGCAGATTCACAAAACCCAGTCTTACTGCCGCAAGAACGATGATCCTCGTCGCTGGGTGCTTTCGGTTCTGAGTGATACAGGGGCACGTCTCTCGGAGATTGCGGGTTTGCTGGTAGAGGATGTCAAACTGGAGCATGATTTGCCCTACATCTCTATTCGGAGAAATCATCTCAGGGGCTTAAAAACCGTAACGTCAGAGCGTTGCGTTCCCCTAGTTGGGGAAGCACTATGGGCAGTTGGCAGAGCGTTGGAGAACAACGGGACAGAGTACATGTTTCCCGCGCTTGTTAAGAACGGAGCGATCAACTCAAACTCGATTTCCGCCGCCCTAAACAAATGGCTGATTGATCAAGACTTGAGGGGTTCAAAGCAGCCGATTCACAGCTTCCGCCATTCAATGAGAGACCGCTTGAGGAATTCTGGCTGCCCTCCTGACGTTGCGGATCGTATTGGTGGTTGGAAACGGCAGGGCGTTGGAGAGGGCTACGGCGTCGGACATGACTTGGCTGTGATGCACAAGGCTATGACAAACATGATTTCTCTTGAACTTAGGAATTCATAACTGAGAACCATAGAACTTGCCGGTTTAGCACTCAGCCAGGAATGGTTTCTGAACCCGCGAGTGGCTGGGCGGCATTCTTCCGCAGGGTCTGTGAGCATCGACAAACCGACAGAAGCACGTGGAGGCAAACATGCTAACCGAGACCCCCGACAAAGAGGTCTTGAACAAAGCTAAGATGGCCGAATTCAACAGGGTGCCAAAGACAGCTCCTGCCTGTAGATATGCCGTTACTCGCGGGACATTTTCTTTAGCCTCCCAGGTTTGGGAAGAAGGAGATGTTCATGAACAAGGATCAACGCGAGATTCAGCGCAAGTTGCGGATACTGCGACATGCTGAGGAGATCGGTCACGTTGCGAGGACTTGCCGCTATTTCGGGATAGGTCGATCCAGCTTCTACCGATGGCGTCAAGCCTATGCGGAGCGCGGCGAAGCTGGCCTGATCAACGCGCCGCCCATTCCCAAGTGGCATGCCAATCGGACACCGCCTGAGCGCGAGGAAAAGGTGCTTTATCTTCGACGCAAGTATCATCTCGGCCCGATGCGGATCGTCTGGTACTTGGAGCGCTATCACGACATCAAATTGTCCGACGCCACGGTGTCGCGTATCCTGCGCCGCCATGGGCTGAACCGCCTTCCTCGCGGCACTCGCATGCGCAAGGTCCACACCAAGCGCTATCAGAAGCAGGTTCCCGGGCATCACATCCAGATGGATGTGAAGTTCCTGACTTTCATTGATAAAAAGGGGAGAAAGATACGCCGTTTCCAATACACCGCCATCGATGACGCGACGCGGGTTCGGGCGCTAAAAGTTTACGAAAAGCACACCCAAGCCAATGCGATCAACTTTGTTGATCACGTCGTTGAAAAGTTCCCGTTCCGCATCCGCGAAATCAGGACGGACAATGGCCATGAGTTCCAGGCCAAATTCCATTGGCATGTCGAGGATCTTGGCATTCGCCATGCCTACATCAAGCGCGGCACGCCGCAGCTGAACGGTAAGGTGGAACGGTCACACAGGTCGGATGGGCAGGAGTTCTACCAGCTGCTCAGCTACAAAGGCGATGTCGATCTTGAAGCAAAGCTGGGCGAATGGGAACGCTTCTACAACTTCCACAGACCGCACGGCGCGCATAACGGAAAGACGCCTTACGAAGCGCTCAGAGAAAAGCTATAATTGACAAACGGGATGTCCCGCGAGCAACCGCACCTTACACTTTGCGAGTCACTTGAAACACCAAGACAAAGCAAGCGTGGCGGCGCCATG
>CAZMZS010000248.1:0-1830 GCA_964570675.1 uncultured Roseovarius sp.
GATCGGCGTGGTGCCGGTGGCAGACATGATTCCCCCTCGCCGTTGGGCGTTAAGGTCCATAAAAGCACATCGGATTGCCTGTGCAAGAACGGATCGCGGTCAGTCAGGTTGCAGATGAGCATTATAATACGTCGCACCAAAATACGCGATAGGCTTTTTAGCTGCGGATGGATATCCGCGTTGTTTTTGCAAGTAATCTCAAGCACTACCGCCAAGCGCGTGGGCTGACGCAGGCCGCGTTGGCGGCGGCGATGGATGTCGACCGTGCCCATGTCAGCGCCATGGAACGCGGCCAGCAGAATGTCACCTTGCAGACTCTTCAGCGGGTCGCGGCGCATCTGGATGTAGCACCAGCACAGTTGATCGAAGAACGCTCTGAAGGCGATGTGCGTTCCCGAAAACCGTGATCGATCGTCTGGGCAGTCAGCTGTTGGGTCGAAACGTGCAAGCTCAGAGCAGGGCATTGGTTGAACCCAGTGCGCCGGGCAGGATGGTCTTCTATAGCGATCAATCCGCTATTCAGCACTGAGTTCGGTCAGCTTCTGGCCAAGGCGGCGTTGCATCAGATCATCGCCGGGCGTGGTCTCCATCAGTCGCTGAAGCGCCGCGATGGCCCAGCCCCGCCGGTCGATGCGTGTGCTGGCGGTCATCAGGTGATCGACCGCTTCGTCGATGTCGAACGGGCTGGGTTCATAGCCACGGCCCGCCAGAAGATGCCTGATGGCATGCAGAGCGACATCGGCAGCGAAGGCTGGTTCCTTGATCGCGAAATCGCGGGCGGCGCGGATCAAGGTTGAGGGGGCGGCCTCACTGTCCGCTGCGCAGTCGAGCGCGATGTCAAAATACGTCGCGGTCTTGGCCGCGGCGAACCATTTGCCCTTGCGACCGTGGAGCGCGATGAGGTCTTCCAGCAATGCACGGGCATCCCGGTCAGGGTAGCGTTTGACCAGATCGCGCCACATCGCCAGCCAGGTGTTTCCGCTCGCTGTGGGCAGGCCGAACCGGCGATAGGCCTCGTCCGCCTTGCCTTGGCGTACCAGGATCGCCTCGCAAAAGCGGCAGATGTCGTGATGGCCCCATGTCTGGCGATCCCCTTGCAGAAGGGCGTCGGCATAGGCGAGCGCGTCATCCTCGCGGCCCTGTCGAAGCAAGGCTTCGGCCCCGAACTTGTCATCGAACCACAGCCGGGTCTTCTTGACCGCGAGGAGCGCCACCAGTTCGTCATACCGTCCGGCCTCGAGCAGGCAGGACAGCGTGAGGGTCGCGGTGCCGACATGGGAATACCGCTCCCAATCCGACCAGGCGCGATGGATCAGGGCGAGATCCCTGTCGGCATGTAAGGTCATGAGCGCGGGATACGCCGCAATCTCGCCGAACCGCTCCGAGATCGGGGCGAGGTAGTCGACGCCATCGTCCTCGATCGCCGCGCGCAGCTGCTCCAGCCATTTTGCGCGCGTCTTTTCATCGGCAGGGGCGGCGATCAGGATCGGCACAAGGTCGTCAAGTGTGCGGCGCACGGCGGTGCCAAGCGCGCCCGACGAGGTATCGATATGCTCAAACGCGGGCCAGATCCGCGCGGCCAATGCGACCACGCCGTCCGCCGCCGTGACAGGATCCGCGCGATTGACGGCCCGGATTTCCGCGCTGGCCGATTTCAACCGCTGGGTCGCCTTGGCGGAGCCGCGCCATCCGAAAGCGCTTGCGCGCATGCCGGGTTTGAAGGCCCATTTGTGGACAGGTTTGCGCGCCATCCTGCTACCGCCCGCGCGCTTTGCTGCGCGTGATCCAGTCGGCCCCGGCATAGGTCACGGCGTGGATATGAACCTCGCG
>CAZMZS010000249.1:0-1829 GCA_964570675.1 uncultured Roseovarius sp.
GCTTTGCCATCAAGACCTATCCGGCCAAGACCCGCTGCACCATGTTCGATGAGCTCAGCCTGCCCATCGACATGGTGGTCACCCATTCCTTCACACCGATCAACAACAACATCATGGCCAGCCGCATCAAGCGCCAGCAGCGGCTGATGAAGGCCAGCGATGACGGGGCGATCTCGCTCACCGAAGAACTGGTAGATGCACTCGATGACCTGGAATCCAAGCGCCTGAGTTTCGGCGATCACCACATGACCGTCACCGTCTTTGCCGATGACGAAGACAAGCTCGATGCGATTGCCGCCGAGATCCGCAACATCGCGGCCAGTGAAGGCGTCACGCTGGTCAGCGAGGCCTTCGCCGCGCGGACGCATTATTTCGGGCAGCATCCGGGCAATGGGCAGATGCGCAGCCGCAAGGCCGCCATCACCAATGTCAATTTCGCGGACCTGGCAGCACTCCATCGCAGTCCCTTGGGCAAATCAGGCGACAAGGTGCCCTGGGGCATGCCGATCACGCTCTTTCCGACCCCGGAACGCTCAGGCTATCTCTTCAATTACCACGAGACCGGCAGCCCCAACAGCGAGCCCACCGGCGGGCATACCCTGATCCTTGGCCGTCCCGGTTCAGGCAAATCCGTGCTCTCGGCCTTTCTCATGACGCAGGCGCGCCGCTGCGGGGCGCGGGTCTTCGTCTTCGACTACCGCATGGGCATGGAGATGGCCGTGCGCGCCGGTGGCGGGCGCTACGCCACCATCAAGGCCGGCGAGGCCACCGGGCTCAACCCGCTGCGCACCGAGATCGACCGGCGCGGACAGGCCTGGCTGTCAGATTGGCTGGCCACGCTCCTACACCGCCCGGACAAGCCGCTGAGCCCCGTGCAGATCAACCGGATCCAGGATGTCGTGCGCCAGAACGCGACCGCCTCGGACCCGGCCCTGCGCAACTGGCAGGACCTTGCCTCGCTGTTCGTGGCCGGCGCCGATGAGGGCGATCTTTTCGAGCGCATCCAGGAATGGACCGCCGAGGGGCGATATGGCTGGATTTTCGGGCAAAGCGGTGAGGACACCTTTTCTCTGGCAGGCGATATGGTCGGCTTCGATCTCACCGGCATTCTCGACAGCGAGAGCGAGAAGGAACGCATGGCCGTCCTGTCCTATCTCTTTCGCCGCATCGAGCGCGTGATCGAAGACCGCCGGCCCACGCTCATCATCATCGACGAAGCCTGGAAGGCGCTCGACAATGCGTATTTCGCGGACCGGCTTTCGAACTGGCTCGTCACGGCCCGCAAGCAAAACGCCGTCGTCGTCATGATGACGCAATACGCCAGCCAGCTCGAGAAGACCCGCACCGGCAAGACCATTGTCGAGGCCGTGCCAACCCAACTCCTTCTGCCCAATATCCGCGCCGCGGCCAGCGATTACGCCATGCTGGGCCTCACCGAGAAAGAGCTCGAGGTGCTGCTCGGCACCACCAGTACGTCCCGCCTGGCGCTGGTGCGCGACGACCAGGGCTCGGTCGTCATCGATGCCGATCTCAGCGCACTCGGCCCCTACCTCACCGTGCTCGGCGGCATGGAGAAGGGCGAAGCCCTCGTGGGCGCCGATTACCGCGACCGCCCGGACTTCTGGAGAGTGACATGATCCAAAGCGTGACCCGCCGCCTTATCCTGATCGGCCTCGGCCTGACCCTGTCCGCCTGCGCGCAATATCAGCCCTCCGAGGCGGAGTGCTTCAACACTTTCGCGGAAGTGACACGCAGCAATTGCAGCTTCGATCTTCTCAGCCCCATGGCGCCCGTCGATGGCTAGGCCCCACGCATCCCTTCTGGGCCTG
>CAZMZS010000250.1:0-1824 GCA_964570675.1 uncultured Roseovarius sp.
CGATCATGGCGCTGGCCGCAGGAAGCGCCGGTGGCGTGTTGTACGAGCGCGAGCGGATGGCTCAATCGATGCAGACGGATGCCGGAGGCCCCGAGATCCTCTACTGGGTCGCGCCGATGGACCCGAATTTCCGCAAGGATGGCCCCGGCAAATCACCTATGGGCATGGATCTGGTGCCGGTCTACCAAGGCGACGAACCTTCCGGCGACCCCGAGCAGGTGACGCTTTCGGCGGCCGAGGTGAATACGATCGGCGTGCGCACCGCCGTGGCGCGGGTCGAGGACATCGCGCACCGAATCGAGACGGTGGGCTTTGTCGATTACGACGCACATGCAACCAGCCATATCCACACCCGCGTCGAAGGCTGGATCGAACGGTTGGAACTGCGCGCAGTGGGGGACCAGGTCGCCAAGGGCGACTTGCTTTTCGAACTCTTCGCTCCCGACCTTACCATCGCAAGTTCCGAGCTTTTGCGGGCAACGCAATCGGGCGATGCGGACGAGATCGCGATTGCCCGCACCAAGCTGATGAATCTTGGCGTCAGCGCACGCCAGATCGACGAGATGGCAAAGGCGGAGCGTCCGGCACAGCGCGTCCGGTTCTATGCACCTCAGGACGGCGTGGTCTTCGCTCTCGACGCCGCTGACGGCATGTACCTGCGCCCCGAAACGCGGGCGATGTCACTGGCTGATACGTCCTCCGTCTGGCTGCTGGTGGACGTGTTCGAAAGAGACATGGGGCAGGTCTCCGACGACATGCGTGCCGAGGCGCGGTTCGATCACCTGCCGGGTCAGGCCTTTCATGGCGAGATCGACTATATTTTCCCGGAACTCGACGCCGAAACGCGCACGCTGCGGGTGCGATTGCACTTCGACAACGAGAAGGGGCTGTTGCGGCCCAACATGTTCGCCAAGGTGGCGCTTGTGCCGAACGAGGCGCGGCAGGCATTGACCGTGCCATCCGAGGCGGTGATCCGCACCGGGCGGGCCGAGCGGGTGATCCTTCGTCTGTCGGATGGCAGTTTCCGCCCCCGCCTGGTCACAACCGGGTTGCGCGGCGGCTTTACCGAGGGAAGACGTACCGAGATCGTGCAGGGGCTGGCTCCGGGGGACGAGGTCGTCGCCTCGGCCCAGTTCCTCATCGACAGTGAAAGTGCGTTGAACGCCGGAATGATGCGGTTCGCGCCCACCGAGGCGGATCCTGCCATTGGCCAAGGCGTTCTGCTGTCGCTCGACACTGGAACACGGCGTGCCCGGATCGCACACAAGTCCGTCGAGGCGTTGGGCTGGCCCGCGATGGAAACCGAGTTCGCATTGCGATCGGATATCTATCTTGAGACTCTGACCGAGGGTCAGGAGGTGGAGTTCGAGGCGGTGCGCGGAGCCGACGGGCTGATCGCGCTCACCCGGCTGGGCCGGGATGACGGGGTGGATGCCACCGGCGAAGGGATCGTTCATGCCGTCACGCCAGAGGGCAAGTTGACCGTGAGTCACGATCCGATCCCGGCACTGGGTTGGCCAGCCATGGAAATGGACCTCGACGTTCAGGGTGTCGATACGTCCGCGGTCCCACTGGGCAAGCCTGTTTCGTTCGACCTATCCACGGGCGAGGACGGTATGGCTGTTATCGTTGCCGTGCGAGGGACCGGGGCGAAGGCTGAACCTTCGCCTGCGTCCAAAGAAACCGAGACTGAACAGCAAGAGGATGCGGCACCGCCGATTACCGTCGAGGGGCGGATCAAGGCCATAGATGCCGAAACGCGCATGGCCACCATCGCCCATGGCCCCATCGCCGAGATCGGGATGCCGGGCATGACGATGGACT
>CAZMZS010000251.1:0-1822 GCA_964570675.1 uncultured Roseovarius sp.
TGGCCAAACTGCATCTCATCAAGCTCAGCGTCGGCACCAAAAGCATTGAAGGCCTGCGCGAATGGCAGGCCAGCAAACAGGCGCAAACCGCCGACGGGCTGCCGCGCCACGTCACCCGCATGTGGCCCAAACGCGCCGACGAGCTGCTTGATGGCGGCTCGGTCTTCTGGGTGTTTCAGGGGATGGTGCAATGCCGCCAGCGCCTGTTGCGCCTTGACGAGGTGATCGGCCAGGACGGCATCCGCCGCTGCGCCTTCGTGCTGGACCCCGCGATCATCCCCACGACCAATGCGCTCAAACGCCCGTTCCAGGGCTGGCGCTACCTTCAGCCCGCCGACGCGCCCGCCGACCTGCCCGCCCATCGCCAGACCGAAGACGAACTGCCCGCCTCGCTCTCGGCGGCGCTGGCCGATATCGGGGTGCTTTAGGGCAACGCTCACGGCAATTTGACCACCCCGCCGTCGTCCCGGCGGAACCCCGGTATTTTCGGCGCATTTCAGCGCATTACGCGACGGCCTTACGGCAAGAAAGCGCCACATGCGCCGGCATGGTTAACGCCCCTGCTTGAAGCCCTGCCCATTCGATCTCATCTCCTTATCAACCGCGCAGGACATCCTGCCGGGAGGCAACCTCCGAGCATATCACGGAGGGCATTACAGGAAGCAAACGCCCGCCCGAACGCGGACGTGAACAGGACAAAGAAGAAAGGTTCGAACCATGTTGAAGCAAGGTTCCATGATCGTCGCGACGATCGCTCTGGCCGCCGGCCCGGCCTTCGCCGGTTCGGCAAGCGCCCCCGCCCCCGATCCCGTCGTTTCGACCCCCGCGCCCGCCCCCGCAGCTCCCGCCAGCCCCGACTGGACCGGCGGCTATGTCGGTGGCCAGCTGGGTTATGGCAATGTCGACACCAACGCCCCCGGCGTTGATGGCGATGGTGCGATCGGCGGCCTGATCATGGGTTACGACTATGATTTCGGCCAGTGGGTCGCAGGCGCCGGCCTCGATTACGACTGGGCCGATATCGGCCTCGGCGCCGGCAACCCGACACTTGAAAACGTGCTGCGCGTCAAGCTGCGCGGCGGCTACAAGATCGGCGACGGGCTGCTCTACGGCACCGGCGGCTGGGCACAGGCAGACACCGACACGCTGGGCGACGATGACGGCTATTTCATCGGCGCAGGTTATGAGCACATGATCAACCAGAACTTCACCGTGGGTGGCGAAGTGCTCTATCATGAGTTCGACAACTTCAACTCGACCACGACCGATATCGAAGCCACCACTGTTCAGGTCCGCGGCACCTTCCGCTTCTGAACGCTGGCATAGCCAAGCGGCAATGCGGGCGCGCCTCTCTGTGGGGCGCGCCCGTTTCTGTTCTCGCGCCCATCCGCGGCGGTTTTTTCGGGATCTGTACAAACCTTCCGGGGCAATGCCGGAATTTGGTACAAAAGCCGCGTACAAAACGGACGTTTCGTACGCTCGCGCGCTCAGTCCACCTTCAGCTTCTGCAACAGCGCCGCAAGGCTGCGCCGGTCGGCCTCGTCCATCACCGCCGTGCGAGACTTGAACAGCGTCGCCTGACTGCGCAGGATCAGCCCATCTTCCAATATTTTCAGATGGTTAGCCCGCAGCGTGTCCCCGGTCGAGGTGATATCCGCGATCGCTTCGGCGGTCTCGTTCTTGACCGTGCCCTCGGTCGCGCCCTGGCTGTCCACCAGTTGGTAATCCGCGACCCCGTTTTCGCGCAGAAACTCCCTCACCAGACGATGGTATTTCGTGGCAATTCTCAAGCGAAATCCGTGCCTTAGCCGGAATGCGGCGG
>CAZMZS010000252.1:0-1809 GCA_964570675.1 uncultured Roseovarius sp.
TCATAGCGCAGCGCCAGCCAGTCGTCGTTCTCGTCCTCCTGCCATGCGAAAACCCCCGCATTGGGGCGGTCCACATCGGGCAGGAACTTGCCAAGCGCCTCCACCGTCTCGACGGCCGAGGATTCCAGCGCCTCAAAGCCGTAAAGATGATAAACCCTTGCAATCGCTTGCAACATCTCGGTGCGCTCGGTCACTTCCGCGCCGAAGTAATCGCGGAACCCCTTGGGCGTTTCGGCCTTGGGGCGGGGCTGTTTCTTTTCTTTGGCCATGTCGCTGATCCATCGGGGTTTCGTCCTTGCCGCAGCGTCTAGCGGATGGGACCAGCGGGGGCAAGCTGTGCCGCATTGACGCCCACGCCCCGGACCCGCTAGATCGGCCTCATGGAACCCATTGAAGAACAGATCGCCCACCTTACCCGCATCGTCGACGACCTTTCCGAAGTGGTCGCCCGCCAGGAGCGTGAACTCGCGCTGATGACGCACCGTGTGCAATTGCTGCTGGAGCGCGAGGCCACGCGCGAGGTCGATCAGGGCGGCAGCGTCCCCTTGGGCGACGAGCGCCCGCCGCATTGGTAAACCCCACCGCCTAAAGCTCCTCGACGGTCATCACCCCCGGCAGACTTTTGATCGCGCCCTTGATCTGCGGGTTCACCGGAAAGTCCTCGCCCGCGTCGATCTCGACCTCGCCGGGCAGGCCCTGCGCCATCAGGTTGAAACGGATCGGCCCGCGCCCGCCTGATTTCACCGCCTGCGCGGCCTTCGCCAAGACCGAGGCGACCGACGGGATCGCATCGCCGGTCTCTAGATAGATGCGCAGCCCGGTCGCGCCCACATCGGCCACGACACCGTCAATCGGCGAAATAGAACGCCCCAGCAATTTGAGCTGGTCGCTCTCCATCGTTGCCTCGGCGGTCAGCACCACCTGCGACCCGGTCTCCAGGTGATCGCGGCATTTCTCCAGCGCCTCGGAGAACAGCGTCACCTCATAGCCGCCTGTCGTGTCCGACAGCTGCACAAAGGCAAACCGGTTGCCGCGCGCCGATTTGCGCTCTTGGCGGCCCGCCACGACGCCCGCCATCTTGACCACCGCCGCGCCCTTACGCTCGATCATGGCGGCCACTTCATCCAGCGTTTTCACGTCCTTGCGTCTGAGCGCGCCCATGTAATCGTCCAGAGGGTGCCCCGACAGATAGAACCCCACGGCCTTGAATTCTTCGGTCAGGCGCTCGGCGGGCAGCCAGTCTTCGGCCGGGCTGAGGCGCGGTTCGGGCAGATCGTCGCCCGCCTCGCCGAACAGCGACACCTGGTCGGAATTCTTCTGATCGTGGATCGCCGCCGAGTAGTTCATCAGCGCCTCTATACTGTCGAACACCCGGCGCCGGTTGCGGTCCAGTTCGTCAAACGCCCCGGCCCGCGCCAGCATCTCAAGCGGCCGCTTGCCGATCCGCTTGAGATCGACCCGCCGCGCCACGTCATAAAGCGTGGCGAAGGGCTTGTCGCCGCGCCCCTCTACAATCAGGCGCATCGCCTCGACGCCGACATTCTTGAGCGCCCCGAGCGCGTAATGCAGCACCCCGCCGCGCACCTGGAACATCGCATCCGAGCGGTTCACGCAAGGTGGTGCATAGGGCAGGCCAAGGCCCTTCTTCACCTCCTGGAAATAGACCGCCAGCTTGTCGGTCAGATGGATATCGCAGTTCATCACCCCGGCCATGAACTCGACCGGGTGATTGGCCTTCAGCCAGGCGGTCTGATAGCTGACCACCGCATAGGCCGCCGCGTGCGACTTGTTGAAACCGTAATTGGCGAA
>CAZMZS010000253.1:0-1807 GCA_964570675.1 uncultured Roseovarius sp.
CCATCGTCGGCGACGTCCGCGGCAAGGGGCTGCTGACGGCGTTCGAATTCATGGCGGACCGGGGCAGCAAGGCCCCGCTGCCGAAGCACCTGAATGCCTTCAACCGCTTCGTGCAGATCGCCTATGACAAGGGGCTGATCGTCTATTCGCGGCGCACCCGCGACGGGGTGGAGGGCGACCATATCATCGTCGCCCCGCCGATGATCGCGACCGAGACGCATCTCGACGAGATCACCGAGATGCTGGATGCCTCTTTGGCAGAGTTCACCGAGGAAATCCGCCCCGCGCTGGGCCGGGCGGTGTAATGCGCGAGATCATTATCACCTGCGCGCTCACCGGTTCGATCCATACGCCCAGCATGTCACCGCACCTGCCGGTGACGGCGGATGAGATCGCTAGGGCGGGGATCGAGGCCGCAGAGGCGGGCGCGTCGATCCTGCACCTGCACGCGCGCGACCCCGCGACGGGCAAGCCGTCGGCCGATCCCACCCATTTCCGCGCCTTTCTGCCGCGCCTCAAACAGGGCTGCGACGCGGTGCTGAACCTCTCGACCGGCGGCAGCGCGGTGATGAGCCTTGATGAACGCCTCGCTGCCCCGAAGGAGGCCGCACCGGAAATGGCCTCGCTCAACATGGGCACGATGAATTTCGCCCTCTACCCGATGGCCGAGCGCATCACCGAGTGGCGGCATGACTGGGAAAAGCCGTTTCTCGAAGGCTCCGACGATCTGGTGTTCAAGAACACCCCGCGCGACATTGCCCGCATCCTGACGGAACTGGGGCAGCAGCGCGGCGCGCGGTTCGAATTCGAATGCTACGATCTGGGGCATCTCTACATGCTGCGCCATTTCGCCGACCGGGGCCTGATCGAGGCACCGTTCTTCATCCAGTTCGTGTTTGGCGTGCTGGGCGGCATGGGGCCGGACCCCGAAAACCTCAGCCACATGGTGCGCATCGCCGACAAGCTGTTCGGTGAGGATTACATGTTCTCGGTGCTGGCTGCGGGCCGTCACCAGATGCCGATGGCGGCGCAGGCGGCGGCCATAGGCGGGCATGTGCGCGTGGGGCTTGAGGACAGCCTGACGATTGCGCGCGGCACGCTCGCGCGGTCCAACGCCGAGCAGGTGGAGAAAGTGCGCGGCATGGTCGAGGCGATGGGGCGCGAGGTGGTGGATGCGGATGGCGCGCGCCGCCTCTTGCGCCTCAAGGGTGCGGACCGGACGGCGATCTGAGCCATGGTGACAGGGTTTCGCGCGGTCACGTCAGAGGCGGATCTGGTCCTTCTGGACCGGGCCTTGCGGTCCCTCAGCCATGATCTTGGAGATCAGCATATGGCCGGTCTCGACGCCTTGCGTGCCGGGCTGATGGGCGATACGCCAGCGGCTTACGGGCTTCTGGCGGTGGAGCATGATCTGATCGGTGCGGCGCTCTACAGTCCGGTGTTTTCCACCGCGCAGGGGGCCGCCGGGGTCTATGTCTCCGACCTCTGGGTCGATGCGGCGACCCGCGGGCAGGGGACGGGGCGGCACCTGCTGGCCGAGGTGGCGCGCCGGGCCGGGGCGCAATGGGACGCGACATGGATGACGCTGGCGGTCTACGGCCACAGCACCGCCTCGCGCCGCTTCTATGAACGCCTCGGCTTTGCGCCGCAGGACCGCGTGACACAGATGCGCCTGCCTCAGGCAGGGTTTGAGAGACTGAAGGGAGAGGGCAGATGAAGGCCATTTTCGACGACCGCCAGTGGAAACACGCGCCGCAGCATTTCATGGCCAATGGCGTCATTCAGCCCAGCCCCGAACAGCCCGAGC
>CAZMZS010000254.1:0-1792 GCA_964570675.1 uncultured Roseovarius sp.
TTGAGGCGAAATACGCCGAACAGCCGGTCTTCGCCACGATCAGCGGGCTGGTCGAGGGGCCATGGGACGAGATCGGCACCTTCTGCGACGACAATCGCCTGCCCTGCATCTTCCCGAATGCCGAATTGCCCACGCCCGGTGAGGGGCGATATGGCTATTCGGTCTATTTCAATCGCGGTCTGGTGCTCGAAGCCGAGGCGCTTGGTCTGCATCTCGGCGATCAGGGTGTGCCACCGGCGCGCGTCGTGCAGATCCATGGCACCGGCCCGCAAGGCACCCGCCCCGCGCGGGCCTTTGAAGAGACAATGGCGATGGTGCTTGAGGGTACCGCGATCGACACGGTCACCTATGAGGACGAGGCCGGGCTGCGCGCGGCACTGGCCGCGCATGGCGATGCCGAGACCCTCGTGATCTGGCCACAGGATGCCGCCGAAGCGGTTGCCGTTCTGGCCGAGGCCCCGCCCGCTGCGGCGCGGATTTTCCTGCCCTCGGCGACACAGACAAGCGCGGTCAAGGCGTTCTCGCCCGACATGATCGCGCGCACCCGACTGGTCTGGCCCTATGACGCGCCCGACTCCTACCACCCGCGCAAATTCCGGATTCGCGGCTGGATGCATTCGCGGCGGCTGGAGGTCAGCCACCCGCGCATCCAGTTGCAAACCTACTATGCGCTGACGATGGCCGAATTCGGTCTGATGCATGTGATCAATGATTTTTATCGCGATTATATGCTTGAAATCATTGAACATGAGGCGGAAAACGAGTTAAACCCGGGAACCCATCCCGAGCTTGCCTTGGGGCCGGGCCAGAGATTTGCCTCGAAGGGCGCGTTCATTGCTGAATTGGCGCCTGACAAGCGCGTCGGTTATCGCGTCGTCAGCGAGTGGATCGTACCCTAGGTTTTGAGTAATGGGCCTTGAGGTACGTAGCGGGCGGTGGGGTAACCTGCCGCCCGCGTCTTTTCAGAACCATAGCCAGACAAGTGCTGCAGCCGTTGCAAGATAGGCCCCGAACGGAATTTCGGTGCTGCCCTCGGCGCGGTTGCCGCGCAACGCGTGCAGTCCGGTCATTACCAGGGCACCAAGCGATGCGACAAGCGCCACACTCGGCAGCGCCGCCCAGCCAAGGCCAGCCCCTATCCCGGCCATCAGCTTGACATCGCCGAGCCCCAGCCCCTCGCGCCGGCGCACCAGCTGATAGGCGAGGCGGATGGACAGAAACGCCCCCGCCCCGACACCCGCCCCGATCAGCGCATCATGAAGCCCGCGCGCGGGATCGGCCCAGGCCATGGCCCCGCCGATCAGCACCAGCAGACCGGTCAGCGCATCCGGCAGGCGAAAATCCGACAGATCACAGAGCAAGAGACCGAAGAGGCACCACAGCCAGAGCGCGCCGAGCACCATGTCGGCGGGTGTTGCTGCGACCCAGACAGCGAGGATGGCAAGGCCCATACCGGTGATTTCAGCGTAGAACAGACGGCGGGGTATCGCCGCACCGCATGCCCGGCAGCGCCCCGACAACGCAAGCCATGACAGCACCGGCACCAGATCGCGCCAGCCGATCCGCATCCCGCAGCCGCGACAGTGTGACGGGGTGCTGACGATGCTTTCGCCGCGCGGCAGCCGGTCGGCCCATGCGGCCAGAAACGAGCCGATGGCGGCTCCGCTCAGGATCAGGAAAAAGACAAGCGGCGCGGTGTCGGGCATTGCGGGTCCGGGCTGTGAAAAACGGATAGGGGGCCAAGGCTGCGATTGTCACAGGCCTGTCCATGCTCTATGATTCTGGCAGTAGT
>CAZMZS010000255.1:0-1788 GCA_964570675.1 uncultured Roseovarius sp.
CCATCGGCATCGAGGATCGTATCGGTGGTGCGGATTTCCACGACGAAGACCTCTTCCTCGCTGCGTTCCGTGCGGGTGATCGTGTCGGCACCGATGCGGACGATCTCCCCCGAGAGGTTGCCGTAGCGGGACGCGTCATAGGCGGTGATCGTCACCTTCACCGGCTGGCCAGGATAGAGAAAGGCGATGTCGTCGGGACGCACATAAGCCTCGACCAGAAGCGTATCATCAAGCGGCACGATCTCGATCAACTCCTCGCCGGGGCGGGCCAACGCTCCGACGGTGGGGCTGTGGATTCGGTTGACGATGCCACGCACCGGCGCGTAGAGGCGCGAGCGTGCGGCGCGGCTCTGGAGGGCGGGGAGGGCCGGTTTCAACGCTGCCAGTTCCGCCGTGGCGGTGGCGAGATCGGTGAGGGCGGCACTGCGAAACCGGCTGCGCTGCGCGGCGATGCGGTCATCGATCTCATCAAGCGCGGATTGCAGCCGGGTGAGCGAGGCGCGCGCCCGTACCTCGCGCCCGCGCCATTCGGCCTCGGAGCGGCGCAGCGAGAGCAGAGTGGTGGCGGGTTCCATCCCGCGCTCAACCAGCGGCTCCATCATGTCGCGTTCCTCGGTCAGCACGGCGAGAGTTTCTTGGGCGGTCTGCCGGTCGACCAACCCTTCCTCGTATTCCTGCCGGCGTTGCAGGCGCTGACGTTCGAGAATGTCGATCTCGGCGCGCAATTCGGCCTGCCGCCCGCGATAAAGTGCGGTCTCGGACCTGACCACGTCCGCCGCGCGCGCCACCAGGTCGGGGCTGAAGGCGAGATCGACCCTGTCGATTTCCGCCTGCAATCGTTCGATCCGAGCCATGAGGCCATAGGCGCGCTGCTGTTCCTGATCGAGTTGACTGTCGAGCAGGGTGCCGTCCAGTTCCATCAGCAGATCGCCCTTTTCGACGACCTGTCCCTCTTTCACATGGAGTGACTGGAGCACGCCCGGTTCCGCCGCCTCGATCACCTGCACCGAGGCCGAAGGCACGATGCGCCCATCGGCGCGGGTGACGTCGTCGATCTCGGTGCTTGCGGCCCAGATGACCGTAATGGCAAGGAAGGCCAGAATGGTGAAGAGGAGGATCGAGCCGCGCAGCGCGGAGCGCCCGCGCATCTCGCGGGCCAGCCGGTCGAGATCGTGGTCACGCGCCATCCTTCGCCCCCGCCTGTCGTGCGGCGCGTGCCAGGATCGACTTGTCGCCATCGGCCCCGACGCGCCCGTCCTCGATTACAATGACCCGGTCCACCAGATCTAGCAAACTGGTGCGGTGGGTGATCACGATAAGGGTGCGGTCCTTCGCCTCGTCCTTGAGGCGGGCGATCACGTCGCGCTCGTTCTGCACGTCCATCGCGCTGGTCGGCTCATCAAGCAGGAGCACCGGGGGCTGACCGACGAGGGCGCGCGCCAGCGTGATCGCCTGTTTCTGTCCGCCCGAGAGCCCTTCGCCCCGTTCCGCAAGCATCAGATCATAGCCCGAGGGATGCTTTGCCACGAAATCCTCGACGCCCGCGATGCGCGCGGCCTCCAGAATATCGGCATCGCGGGGGCGGCGTGCGCCGATTGCGATGTTCTCGCGCACGGTGCCGGAAAACAGCCATACGTCCTGCAGGACCGATCCGATATTGCGCCGCAGGTCGCCTGGGTCGATCTGGCGAATATCCGTGTCATCCACCAGCACAGCGCCCTTGTCCGGGGCGTAAAGCCCCAGAAGCAGTCGCGCGACGGTGCTCTTGCCCGATCCGATACGGCCCAG
>CAZMZS010000256.1:0-1785 GCA_964570675.1 uncultured Roseovarius sp.
CGTTGCGCTGGCGGGCTTCATGTCGGAACAGGCGCATATGCGGGCCTCCGGTCTGGATTTGACTGAAGCTCAGATTGCCGCGATCCGGGGCGCGGTTTCAAGGCCGCGCGCGGCGCGCTGTCTAACGGCTCAACCCGCCCCGCACCGTCGGCACGTCCAGCGCGCTGAATCCGTAATGGCGCAGCCAGCGCAGGTCGGAATCGAAGAACGCGCGCAGGTCGGGGATGCCGTATTTCAGCATCGCGATCCGGTCGATCCCCATGCCGAAGGCAAAGCCCTGCCAGGCCGCCGGGTCGATATTCCCCGCCATCAAGACCTTGGGATGCACCATGCCGCTGCCCAGGATTTCCAGCCAGTCGTCGCCCTCGCCCACCTTGAGCGTGCCGCCCTCCCAGCTGCAGCGGATATCCACTTCGGCGGAGGGTTCGGTGAACGGGAAATGCGAGGCGCGGAAGCGCAGATCGACGCCATCGACCTCGAAATAGGCCTTTACGAACTCTTCCAGCACCCATTTCAGGTTGGCCATCGAAATGTCCTTGTCCACCGCCAGCCCCTCGACCTGGTGGAACATCGGCGTATGGGTCTGGTCGTAATCGGCGCGATAGACGCGGCCCGGACAGATCACCCTGAGCGGCGCGCCCTCCAATTCCATCGAGCGGATCTGCACCGGGCTCGTATGGGTGCGCAGCACATGCGGCGGGCGCGTATCGCCCGCGTCGCGATGCATGTAGAACGTGTCCATCTCGGCGCGCGCAGGGTGATGGCCCGGAATGTTGAGCGCGTCGAAATTATGCCAGTCGCTTTCCACCTGCGGCCCTTCGGCCACGGCAAAGCCCATATCGGCGAAGATCGCGGTGACTTCCTCGCTGACCTGGCTGACGGGGTGGATGGTGCCGTTGCGGCGCGGACGCGCGGGCAGGGTCACATCCAGCCACTCACCGCGCAGGCGCTCGTCAAGGGCGGCATCCGCCAGCCCCTGTTTCTTGGCCAGGAGCGCCGAATTGATCTCGTCCTTCAGCGCATTGAGCTGCGGCCCCATGACCTGCCGCTCCTCGGGCGTCATCTTGCCCAGCTCGCGCATCTTGAGGCTGATCTCGCCCTTCTTGCCCACGGCCTGGACGCGCAGGGTCTCCAGCGCGGCCTCGTCGCCGGCATTGGCGATCGCGGTCAGGTACTTGTCTCTGAGGTCGTCCATCTGTCTCACCCGTTTGGCGTCACGGGCGGGTTACCGCGCCTGACGCGCCAGCGCAAGTGACTGGCGCGGACCAGGGCGGCGGCTCAGGCTGACGGATCAGGCCTGACGGGCGCTTCGGACCTCCTGGTCATGCGCTTCCAGCAGGCGGCGAGCCTTTTCGCTCAGAAGAGTCAGTACGGGCTTTTGAGGGGTGTTTTGCATCTGCGTCTCCATCCAACGGGCGACCGGGCGGGCCGCGATCCTCTGGAAGGGTGCATGTCAATTCCGCCGGAAAAAGGGCAGGGAGTGGGCAATTGCGGGTACCGGATGCAGCGCCGCGCCACGAAAAAAGACGCCGCCAGCGCGGGGCGGGCGGCGTCTTTTGTGGTGCTCTTGCGTTCTGTCCCCCGAACGCGGCTGGCTTATGTTGCCAGTGCGCCTTTCGCCTGATCGACGATGGCTCCGAATGCTTCGGGCTCGCGCACTGCCAGATCGGCCAGAACCTTGCGGTCGACTTCGATCCCGGCCAGCGACAGGCCGTTGATGAAGCGCGAATAGGTCAGCCCTTCGTCATGTGCGCGCACGGCGGCATTGATCCGCTGGATCCACAG
>CAZMZS010000257.1:0-1716 GCA_964570675.1 uncultured Roseovarius sp.
GTATTCTGAGCTGGTCCTATGGCGAGATCAAGAAGCCCGAGACGATCAACTACCGCACGTTCAAACCCGAACGTGACGGCTTGTTCTGCGCGCGCATCTTCGGTCCGATCAAGGATTACGAATGCCTGTGCGGCAAGTACAAGCGGATGAAATACCGCGGCGTCGTCTGCGAGAAATGCGGCGTCGAAGTCACGCTCCAGAAGGTGCGCCGCGAGCGCATGGGCCATATCGAACTGGCCGCGCCCTGTGCGCATATCTGGTTCCTCAAGTCGCTGCCTTCGCGCATCGGCCTGATGCTGGACATGACCCTGCGCGATCTGGAGCGGGTTCTCTATTTCGAGAACTACGTGGTGATCGAGCCGGGCCTGACGGACCTGAGCTATGGTCAGATGCTGACCGAAGAAGAGTTCATGGACGCGCAGGACGCCTATGGCATGGACGCTTTCACGGCCAATATCGGCGCCGAGGCGATCCGCGAGATGCTGCAGAATATCGACCTTGAAGCCGAGGCCGAGCAGCTGCGCGCCGATCTGGCCGAGGCCACGGGCGAGCTGAAGCCCAAGAAGATCATCAAGCGTCTCAAGGTCGTCGAAAGCTTTGTCGAATCCGGCAACCGCCCGGAATGGATGGTGATGACGGTGATCCCGGTCATCCCGCCCGAGCTGCGCCCGCTGGTGCCGCTGGACGGTGGCCGCTTCGCCACGTCGGACCTGAACGATCTTTATCGCCGCGTGATCAACCGCAACAACCGCCTCAAGCGCCTGATCGAGCTGCGCGCGCCCGATATCATCGTGCGCAACGAAAAGCGGATGTTGCAGGAATCGGTCGATGCGCTGTTCGACAACGGCCGCCGCGGCCGCGTCATCACGGGCGCCAACAAGCGCCCGCTGAAGTCGCTGTCGGACATGCTCAAGGGCAAGCAGGGCCGCTTCCGCCAGAACCTTCTGGGCAAGCGGGTCGATTTCTCGGGCCGTTCGGTCATCGTGACCGGCCCGGAACTGAAGCTGCATCAATGCGGCCTGCCCAAGAAGATGGCGCTGGAGCTGTTCAAGCCCTTCATCTACTCGCGCCTCGAAGCCAAGGGCATGTCCTCGACCGTGAAGCAGGCCAAGAAGCTGGTGGAAAAGGAACGCCCCGAAGTCTGGGACATCCTGGACGAGGTGATCCGCGAACACCCCGTGCTGCTGAACCGTGCGCCGACCCTGCACCGTCTGGGCATTCAGGCGTTCGAGCCGATGCTGATCGAAGGCAAGGCCATTCAGCTTCACCCGCTGGTCTGTTCGGCCTTCAACGCCGACTTCGACGGCGACCAGATGGCCGTGCACGTCCCGCTGAGCCTTGAGGCGCAGCTGGAAGCGCGGGTTCTGATGATGTCCACGAACAACGTGCTTTCGCCTGCCAACGGCGCGCCGATCATCGTGCCTTCGCAGGACATGGTTCTGGGTCTCTACTACACCTCGATCATGCGCGAAGGCATGAAGGGCGAAGGCATGTCCTTTGCCTCGATCGACGAGGTCCAGCACGCGCTGGATGCAGGCGAAGTGCATATGCACGCCAAGATCACCGCCCGCGTTCTGCAGATCGACGAGGAAGGCAACGAAGTGATGCAGCGCTTCGAGACCACGCCCGGCCGGGTGCGGATCGGGTCGCTGCTCCCGCTCAATGCCAAGGCGCCGTTCAGCCTGGTCAACAAGCTGCTGCGCAAGAAGGAAGTGC
>CAZMZS010000258.1:0-1702 GCA_964570675.1 uncultured Roseovarius sp.
TCGCCTTGGCGGGGTCGCGATACATCTGCGCCAGCACATCCTGCCGCTTGACATCGGTGCGGTGCCGCAGGGTCAGCACAATCGCCCCGATCATCGCCACCAGCAGGATCAGCCCCGAAAGCTGGAACAGGATGAAGTATTTGTCATAAAGCAGCATCCCAAGGGCCGCGGTATTCTCCACCCCTTCGGGTGTCACCGAGCGGCGCGCCGCCTCGGCCCCGTCGGCCATGGTCCAATTGCCGAAGGCGAGGCCAAACTGCATCAGCAGGATCACCCCGATCAGCAGCGCCAATGGCATGTATTTCGCCATCTCCGCCTTCAACTCGGCGAAATCCACGTCGAGCATCATCACCACGAAGAGGAACAGCACCGCGACCGCGCCCACATAGACGATGATCAAGAGCATCGCGACAAACTCGGCGCCGAGCAGGACAAAAAGCCCCGCCGCGCTGATGAACGACAGGATCAGCCAGAGCACCGAATGCACCGGGTTGCGGCTGATCACGGTGAACAGCCCACCGGTCAGGAGCGCCACGGCAAAGAGGTAAAAGGACATCGCCGCAATCGTCATTTGTCTGATCCTTTCTCGTCTTCGCCGTCCATCACCTCGCGCGCGAAATCCATCGCGCGGGTCATCGAGGGGATACCGGCAAACATCGCCATCTGCGCGATGGTCTCGGCAATCTCATCCTTGGTCGCACCGGCTTCGAGTGCATGGCGCACGGTCATGCGGATTTGCGTATCGCTCTGCGCGCCCAGCATCGTCAACCCCGCAAGCGTGATCAACAGCCGCGTCTTGGCATCGAGCCCTTCCTTGTTGATGCCCTTGCCAAAGCTCATTTCCATGAATTCCTTGGGCATCGTCGGCCAGAGCGCCTCGAACCCCTTGGGCGAAAAGCTCTCAAGCGCGGGATTCATCGCCTTGGCCATTTCCTGCGCCTGACGCATCATCATCTCGAAGGGGTTGGTTGGATCAGTCATAGGCAATCAAACTCCGCCTTCGTTCTCAA
This sequence comes from uncultured Roseovarius sp., assembly GCA_964570675.1. Lineage (GTDB taxonomy): Bacteria > Pseudomonadota > Alphaproteobacteria > Rhodobacterales > Rhodobacteraceae > Roseovarius. Next base: position 1,011 of record CAZMZS010000258.1, read on the forward strand.
GATCGTCAAGTCTATTCCACGATTCTTCAGCACGTGAGTAAGCGTTGCTCGCATCATCCTTGGCTTCCTCGATACTCTTTTCAAGCTGTTCAAGAATAAGCGAGTGGCGGTCCAGTCGCGCGTGGACTTCGGCAAGCTCTCGTTGCAGGTCTTCGACAGAGGGAGTTCGCTTGCTCATCTGTAGGGTGCATCCAGTTCTAGGTTATGGGCGATCTCAGCCTCCCACCGGTCGCCGTTCTCCAACAATTTGGCCTTGTCGTAGAACAGCTCCTCGCGGGTCTCGGCGGCAAACTCGAAATTCGGCCCCTCGACGATGGCATCGACCGGACACGCCTCCTGGCAGAAACCGCAATAGATGCATTTCGTCATGTCGATGTCGTAGCGCGTGGTGCGGCGGCTCCCGTCATCACGCGGCTCGGCGTCGATGGTGATCGCCTGCGCCGGACAGATCGCCTCGCACAGCTTGCAGGCGATGCAGCGTTCCTCGCCATTGGGATAACGGCGCAGCGCATGCTCGCCGCGAAACCGCGGGGACAGCGGGCCTTTTTCATGCGGGTAGTTCAGCGTCGCCTTGGGCGCGAAGAAATATTTCAGCCCCAGCTTGAACCCCTTGAAGACATCGGTCAGCAGGAAATACCCCGCCGCGCGTCCGTAATCGATCTGCGTCATGGATCAGCCTCCAATCGCCCAGC
>CAZMZS010000259.1:0-1662 GCA_964570675.1 uncultured Roseovarius sp.
GCCTTGATCTGTTCGATCACCTGCGGGGTGCCGGTGGTGACGATGGTGATGCGGCTCATGTGGCCGGTATGGTCCACCTCGGCGACGGTGAGGCTGTCGATATTGTAACCCCGCCCCGAGAACAACCCGATCACCCGCGCCAGAACCCCTGGCTCGTTATCGACGATCACGGCCAGCGTGTGAGATTCGATCTCGTCCGAAAAATTGGGCCGCAGGTTATAGGCCGAATGCTTGGACGAGCCTTTCTTGATTTTCAGAGCCGACATGTGAGTCATTCCTTGTTCTTGTCGCGCATTCAGAAACCGGCGCCCGGCAAAGGGGCGGGCGCCGGCCACGGCGCTGGCGTCACACCAGCACCGCGCCGCCTTCCTTGATGGCGCCCTTGGTGCTGGCCTCGCCCAGAAGCATGCTGTTATGCGGCTCGCCCGACGGGATCATCGGGAAGCAGTTCTCGTGTTTTTCCACGAGGCAGTCGAAGATCACCGGCCCGTCGTGATTGATCATTTCCATGATCGCGTCATCCAGGTCGGCGGGATCCTTGCACAGGATGCCCTTGGCGCCAAACGCTTCGGCCAGCTTGACGAAATCGGGCAGGGCCTCGGACCAGGAATGCGAATAGCGCTCGCCATGCAGCAATTCCTGCCACTGGCGCACCATGCCCAGGCGCTCATTATTCATGATGAACTGCTTCACGGGCAGGCGGAACTGCACCGCGGTACCCATTTCCTGCATGTTCATCAGCCATGACGCTTCGCCGGCGACATTGATCACCAGCGCGTCGGGATGCGCCATCTGCACCCCGATCGAGGCCGGGAAACCATAGCCCATCGTGCCAAGCCCGCCGCTGGTCATCCAGCGGTTGGGTTCGTTGAAGCCCAGATATTGCGCCGCCCACATCTGATGCTGGCCGACTTCGGTGCAGATATAGCGGTCGTGGTCCTTGGTCAGCTCTTCAAGGCGTTGCAGCGCATATTGCGGCTTGATCGCCTTGCCGGCCTGTTTGAAGGCGAGGCAATCGACCTTGCGCCAGGCCTCGATCTGCGCCCACCATTTCTGCAAGCCCTCGCGGTTCGTCTTGCGGCCGCGTGATTTCCAGACCTTGAGCACGTCCTCCAGCACATGCGCAACGTCGCCGATGATCGGGATGTCGGTCTTGATCACCTTGTTGATCGAGCTGGGATCGATATCGATATGGGCTTTCTTGGAATGCGGACTGAACGCATCCACCCGGCCGGTGATCCGGTCATCGAAGCGCGCCCCGATATTGATCATCAGATCGCAGTCATGCATCGCCATGTTGGCCTCGTAAAGGCCATGCATGCCCAGCATTCCAAGCCATTTGTCGCCGTTGGCGGGATAAGCGCCCAGCCCCATCAGGGTCGAGGTGATGGGCACGCCGCTGGCCTCGACCAGTTCGCGCAGAAGCTGGCTGGCGGCATTGCCCGAGTTGATCACCCCGCCGCCGGTATAGAGGATGGGCCGCTCGGCCACTTCGAGCGCCTCGACCAACTCGGTGATCGCGGCCATGTCGCCTTTGACCTGCGGCTGGTAATGCGCGGTGCGCGCCTTTTGCGGCGGCACATAATCGGCGCTGGCGAATTGCACGTCCTTGGGCAGGTCCACCAGCACCGGGCCGGGGCGGCCCGAGGTCGCCACGTGAAA
>CAZMZS010000260.1:0-1659 GCA_964570675.1 uncultured Roseovarius sp.
GAGGCGGGCGTTGCGATTTCATGGGAAAAGGGTCAGGCCTCGGCGCTCGATCACGCCACCATCGCCAAGGGGCGCGACGTGGGCACGGTGCGGGTGCGCGACGGGCAGGGGCGAAATGTGCCGCACGACGTGATGTTCGCCTTCGCCTTTCACGCATTTTGGCCAAATGGCACATGGATGGTTCGGTAAAAGCCTAGCTTGGCAACGCGGCGAGATCGTCACGCAGGGCAACATACATCTCTTCGGCGTGGCGGATGCGTCCGTTTTTCATCTGCCGGTTCTCGACGCGGATCAGCGCCTCGACCCCGAGAAAAAAGGGCAGGGCGCGGGTGCGTTCCGTCTCGGTCAGGGCAAAGGTTTCCACGAATGCCTCTATGCCTTGCGCGTCCACCCCGAGATAACGCTCGCCCGAGGGCAGCATGCCGCGCCGCCCCATATGGGCGAGGAATCGCGCGATATCCTTGGTGACTGGCATGCGCGATGACGCCCCGAGGTCGATGCCGGTCAGGCACTCACCGTCAAGAACGAGGTTGTTGGGGTGGAAATCACCGTGGCAGATTGCGATCCGCCACTCCGCCCCCTCCAGCATTTTGGCCAACTGTCGCAGACGCGTGAGAATATCGGCCTCGATCCCGCGCAGGCGGGCAAAGGGCTGGGACGCCGCCGCGCGCTCGGCGCGGGCCAGCCAGCCCGCCGGGTTTGTTGCGCGCCATGCCTCTGTCACATCCGTGTAGCGGCGCAACCACGCTGCCGCGCGCGGCATGAGGGCCGTGCGGCTATCGGGGGGCGCGGACCACAGATGCTCCAGAAGCGGCGTGCCCGGCACCCGTTCCACCACCATGATGCCGACCTCGGGCAGATGCGCCAGCGGCTCGGCCACGCGGTAGCGCGCGCCCTGCATATGTGGCCAGATGCGGCTGGCCTCGCGCCATTCACGTGCCTGCCACTCGGTCTCGGTGGGGTCGACCATGCGAAAGATCGCCGGGCGCCCCTGCCACATCCCTGCGAGCACCGCGCGCTTGCCGGGCACGATGCGCAGCACCTCGTCGATGCAGGCCGCCTCCAGCGCCGGTTCCCTCGCGCGCGCCGCGGCCAGCCGCGCCTGAACAGCCATCAGCGCCGCCGGATCGGGCACGCGAGAGGCAGTGGGATAGGCAGGCTGTGACATGACGCCCAATCTTTCCCAGCCCCCTAGCGGCGTCAACCGAATTGCACCCGCCGCATGGCCCGTCTAAGGTGATGCTGGCAAATTCAGCAACAGGATCTCCCATGCCCGATACCCCCGTCAGCGAGATGAGCTTTGAACAGGCGATGAAAGAGCTTGAACAGGTGGTCGGGCGGTTGGAGCGGGGCGATGTGGCGCTTGACGAGTCGATCACGCTCTATGAGCGCGGCGCAGAGTTGAAAAAACGTTGTGAGGCAAAGCTCAAGGAGGCCGAGGAAAAGGTCGCCGCGATCACCCTCGACAGCGACGGTCAACCCACCGGCACGCGCCCCGTTTCGGGCGATTGAGGCTCATGCAGCGCAGGCTCGCCGCCGATGCAGGTGCCATTCAGGCGCAGCTTGATCTGGTGCTCGGAGCGTTTCCGGCGGGGCCGGTGACCGAGGGCATGGGCTATGCCACGCGCGGCGGCAAGCGCATTCGCGGATTTCTGGTGA
>CAZMZS010000261.1:0-1649 GCA_964570675.1 uncultured Roseovarius sp.
CCATGACCTTGACCTTGCCGCCCTCGGGCCCTTCGACCCAGACCTGCGCGCCGTCACGCACCCCGAGATTATTGGCATCCCGCGGATTGATTTCGACGAACATGTCCTGCTGAAGTTCGGCCAGCCAAGGGTTGGACCGGGTTTCATCCCCGCCGCCCTCGTATTCGACCAGACGCCCCGATGTCAGGATGATCGGGTAATCCTTGGCGAAGTCGTTCTTCTGGATCGACGCATAGAGGGTGGGCAGACGATAGTCGTGCCGGTCCTCGTAGGTGGGATAATCCGCGACCAGATCGCGCCGGTTCGTATAGAGCGGCTCGCGGTGCAGGGGCACCGGATCGGGGAAGGTCCACACCACCGCGCGGGCCTTGGCATTGCCGAAGGGTGCGCATTCATGCTTGATCGCGACCCGCTGGATCCCGCCCGAAAGGTCGGTTTTCCAGTTGGTATCCGGACCGGCGATCGCGTCGATCGTGGCGCGTTCGTCATCCGTCAGGTCGCCATCCCAGCCCAGATCCATCAGCATCTGCATGGTGAACTCGGGATAGCCGTCCTGGATTTCCGAACCCTCGCTGAAGACGCCCTCGGCCAGAAGGTTGTCGCCATCGCGTTCCACCCCGAAACGGGCGCGGAAGGTCAGGCCACCCTTACTGACGGGTTTGGACATGTCGTAAAGGTTCGGCGTGCCGGGATGGTTCATCTCGGGCGTGCCCCAGCTTGGCCATGGCAGGCCGTAGTAATCGCCATCCGCCGGTCCGCCGATCGCCTGAAGGCTGGTGCGGTCGAACGTGTGCTGGTTGGCCATGTGCATCTTGAGCCGCTCGGGGCTCTGGCCGGTGTAACCGATGGTCCACATCCCGCGATTGATCTCGCGCAGGGTGTCCTCGATATCGGGTGTCACCCCGTCATCCTCCAGCGCGATATTGCGGAAGATGCGGTCATGGAAGCCGAACTTCTTCGAGAACAGGCCGATGATCTCGTGATCGGTCTTGCACTCGAACAGCGGCTCGACGACCTTGTCGCGCCATTGCAGCGAGCGGTTCGAGGCCGTGACCGAGCCACGGGTTTCGAACTGCGTGGCCGCGGGCAGAAGATAGACGCCGTCGGTGCGATCATTGAGCACCGCCGAGACCGTCGGGTAGGGATCGATCACGACAAGCATGTCGAGCTTTTCCATCGCCGTCTTCATCTCGGTCATGCGGGTCTGCGAGTTGGGCGCGTGGCCCCACAGCACCATGGCCCGCACCTTGTTGGGCTGGTCCATGTTCTCGGTGTCTTCCAGCACGCCGTCGATCCAGCGGCTGACCGGGATGCCCTTGAGGTTCTGGAGCGACTTTTCCTTGCCGTCCGCGCCTTTCAGCGTGTCGAACTGTGCGGCCAGCCATTCGGGGTCTTCTTCCCAGACACGGGCCCAGTGGCCCCATGCGCCCGCCGACAGGCCGTAATAGCCCGGCAGCGTGTGCGACAGCACGCCAAGGTCGGTTGCACCCTGCACGTTGTCATGACCGCGGAAGATGTTGGTGCCACCGCCCGAGCGGCCCATGTTGCCCAGCGCCAGCTGCAGGATGCAATAGGCACGGGTGTTGTTGTTGCCGTTGGTGTGCTGGGTGCCGCCCATGCACCAGATCACGGTGCCGGGACGGTTGTTG
>CAZMZS010000262.1:0-1641 GCA_964570675.1 uncultured Roseovarius sp.
GCGGGGATCGTCCAGCTGTGGATCACGTCGGCGCCGGTCACCTGCATGACGACGGTCTTGTTCACCGGCACCACGACGGCGGTATTGGTCGCCAGCAGGTATTCATCCTGACTGTAGCCGTATTCCTCAAGCTCGTCGCGCGCCAGCATGAAGCTGTCGAAGGCGAAATCGTGATCGGTGTATTCATAGCCCCAGTACCACTGGTAGCCTGTCACCTTGATGTTGATGTCGGCCTCGGGAATTTCCTGCTGCTTGAACAGCACCGGCAGCGAGAACGCGCCGATAAAGACCAGGATCACGATCGGCACCACCGTCCAGGCGATCTCGAGCGGCGAATTGTGGGTAAAGCTGGCCGAATTCGGGTTCCGGCGGCGATTGTAGCGCACGATCACGATGGCGAGCAGCACACAGACGAAAATGGTGATCGCGGTGATGATTACCAGAATCATCCCGTCCAGCCACTGCAGGTCGCGGGCCAGTTCGGTCGCGGCGGGCTGAAAGCCCATGCCGCCATCCTTGGGCGCGCCGATGATTTCAAGACCATCCTGCGCATGCGCGGGATTGAAGGAAACGGCGGCCATCGCGGCCAATAGGCTAAGGAATCGTCGCATTTTGCACCTTGCTCGGTTGAAGCGGTCGTATTGTATTTTGCAGCATCGGATCCGGTAAACGCGGAATCCCGTTGTTTCACCGACGCTAGAAACCATATTCTGACACGGCAGACAAGAAAGACCGTTGCGGCAAACGGACGCTTTTTTTGATTTAGATCAAATTCCAATGTCGCACCCTATCAAGGAAGACAACCCATGACCGACGCCGCCTTTCGCCCCTTCGAGACGATGCTCGACCGCGACGCCGCCCTTTCGCGGCTGCGCGAAGCGACCGCCGGCGCCGATGATGGCGAACTGTTTCTGGAGCGTCGCCAGTCGGAATCGCTGGTCTTCGATGACGGGCGCGTCAGAACTGCATCCTTTGACGCCGGGCAGGGTTTCGGGCTGCGCGCGGTGCGCGGCGAGGTGGCGGGCTATGCCCATTCCTCGGATATTTCCGAACCCGCGCTGGCCCGCGCGGTCGAAACCGCGCGCCTTGCCGTGGGCGATGGCGGCGGCACCATGGCACCGCCCCCGGCGCGCACCAATCGCCATCTTTACACCGATGCCGACCCGATCGCGGGCGCGGATTTCCCTGTCAAGCTCGAGACCCTGCGCGAGATCGACGCCTTCGCGCGTGGCCTCGATGCGCGTGTGGTGCAGGTGACGGCCTCGCTGGCGGCCTCGCATCAGGAGGTGGTGATCCTGCGCGCCGATGGCAGCGAAGTCACCGATTCCCGCCCGATGGTGCGGGTCAATGTCTCGGTCATCGTCGAACAGGACGGGCTGCGCGAATCCGGCACAGCGGGTGGCGGCGGGCGGGTCGGCCTTGACGGGCTGATCGACCCCGCCGACTGGCAGGCCAAGACCCATGAGGCGCTGCGCATCGCGCTGGTGAACCTGCGCGCCGAACCCGCCCCGGCGGGGGTGATGGACGTGGTGCTTGGCCCCGGCTGGCCCGGCATCCTGCTGCACGAGGCCATCGGCCACGGGCTTGAGGGCGATTTCAACCGCAAGGGCTCCTCGGCCTTCGCCGGTCTGATGGGCCAGC
>CAZMZS010000263.1:0-1621 GCA_964570675.1 uncultured Roseovarius sp.
TGGCGCGACTTATCGCGGACATGCAGGCGCATGCGCCGGATCTGATCATGGTCAGCGGTGATCTCACCAATCTCGGCCTCGGCAGCGAGTATCGTGCGGCGCGGCACTGGCTGGACGCCTTGGGCGATCCGGCCCGCGTGATGACGATTCCCGGCAATCACGAGGCGCTGGTGACCGGGGCATGGGACCGGGGTGCCGCGCAATGGCAGCCCTATTGGCAAGGCGATAGCGCACCTGAAAGCGCCGATGTGACATGCGCCTTTCCGGTGCTGCGCCGCCGTGGTGCGCTTGCTCTGATCGGCGTATCCAGCGCCGTGGTGTCGCCGCCGGGTTTCGCTGTTGGAAAGGTCGGGGCCGCGCAGCGTGACCGATTGGCGGTGCTCCTGCGTCAGACGCGCGAAGAGGGACTGTTTCGTCTTCTGATGATCCACCATCCACCGCTCTCGGGTACGGTGTCACCACGCAAGCACCTGCGCGATCACGTGGAGTTCTGCGCGCTGCTTGAGCGGGAAGGTGTCGAGATGGTCTTGCATGGCCACAGCCACCGCAGCCATCACCAGATGCTGCCCACATGCGACGGACCGGCCCCGGTGATCGGGGTGCCCTCGGCCTCGTCGATGCACAATGAACCGGCAGCCTACAACCTTTACCGGATCACGCAGAGCGCTGACGGTTGGGACGTCAAATCGAGCGCCCGGCATGTGGGCGCGGATCAGTGCATGGAGACTGGTCGATGTGCCAACATTGCCATCGCACGCGGGCACGCAGGATGAGGCGTGACGCGCGGTTTCATGCCCCGCGCAGGCGCGTGAAAGTGGCGGTCGCTTTGATCTCGTGTTACCGACGCGCAAGACTGGCGCACCGCGTGCGTCAGATGTCCGGCCAATTGACGAAAGACCACCCATGCGCCTGATGATCGATCTCTTTCGCGCCTATCCGATGGCCAGTTTTCTCATGGTCCTGGCGCTGTTCTTTTCCGGTCTGGCCGAGGGCCTGGGCCTCTCGGCGCTTCTTCCGATGCTCAAGATCGCACTTTACTCCGGCGAAGACGCGGCGACAGCCGAGCCGCCGGGAGAATTGGAACAGGCGGTCATGGACATCATGATATGGCTGGGCATTCCGGTCACGCTCGGCGCGTTGCTGATCGTGATCGTGGTCGCCGCCTTCTTCAAGGCGATTCTGCTTTTGGTGGCGCAGCGTCAGGTTGGCTACACCGCCGCGCAGATCGCCACCGACCTGCGGCTCGAAACCCTGCGCAACATGATGCGTAGCCGTTGGCGTTTTTTTCTGCATCAGCCTGCGGGCAGGCTAACCAATGCGCTGGCGACAGAGGCGCAACGCTCTGCCGACGCCTATATGTATGGGGCGACTGCGCTGACGTTTCTCATTCAGGCGCTGGTCTATGGCACCGTCGCCGTTCTGGTGTCCTGGGAGGCGACGCTGCTGGGGCTGGTTGGCGGGACGGTGATCATCTGGCTGTCGCATTTCCTGGTGCGCGTGACCCGCAAGGCGGGCAAGAAGCAGACCGATCTGATGGTGTCGCTGATGTCGCATCTGACAGATACGCTGCAATCGGTGAAGCCGCTCAAGGCGATGGCGCGCGAGAACCTCGCCGATCAGC
>CAZMZS010000264.1:0-1618 GCA_964570675.1 uncultured Roseovarius sp.
CCGTTGCAGCCGATCCAGAAGCGCGATCTGCGCAAGCACCGCCTCGGCGCGGGCCGCGTCTTTTCGCACCTCCCTTGCGCTCTCTGCAGTCCTGATACTCACGACTGCCTGCGACTTGCCGAAGGCACGCCGCAACTTCCGGATCATCTGCCCCTTGGCACCAAGCACGCGCGCCAGTTCTGACTGAAGCTCTGCCTTGTTGCGCCCCACCCAGGACAGCCAAAGGATATCGCCGCCGATCTGTCGCAGCCCGCCAGGATCCGCCTCGATCAACCCGCGATTGGCCTCGTGATGCGCCGCGTGCCGGGCAATCGCGGCACGAAGCCGGGCCTCTTCGCGCAAGACCGCCTGCATCCGCGCAAGCTCGACTTGATAAAGCGCCTCCGTGACCTCGCCGAGATCCTTAAGCATGTCGTCCCTCATCCGAACCTCCCAGCCTTGCGCCGCATCGTATCGGCAAAGCGGATCGCCGCCGCCACGGTGCGATATTGCGCCGGGTCGATCTCTGCGCCGATTTCGGTGCCCGCGTGCAGCGCGCGCGCCGTGGGGGGATCACTATGCACCGGCACACCATGCGCATGCGCCAGTTCCCGGATGGTCCGGGCCATGTGATCGACACCTTTGGCGACACAGACAGGGGCCGAACCGGGCGTCCGGCTCCAGGTCAGCGCGACCGCATAATGCTTCGGGTTGACGATCACCACATCCGCCTTGGGCACCTCCGCCATCATCTGGCTGGCCGCGATCTCCATACCCTTCTGGCGGCGCTGCTGCTTCATGTGCGGATCGCCCTCGTTCTCCTTGTGCTCGTCGCGCACCTCCTTGTGCGACATCATCTGACGACGACGATGGTCATAATCCTGCCAAAGGAAATCCACCGCCCCGATGGCGAGTGCGATCAGTAAAACAACGAACAGGAACTCCAGCGTCATCCGCGCCATGAGCGCGCCGATAATGCGCGGCTCACCATACACGGACCCCGCCATTTCAGGCAGTCGCCACGTCAGATAAGCCCCGAGCAGCGTGCAGTAGAGCAAGAGCTTGACCGTGCTCTTGGCGAATTCGAACAATCCGGTTGGCCCGTATTTGTTTTTGGCGTTCTCGACCGGATTGATGCGCGACAGCTTCGGCTCCAGCTTGGAGGGTGCCACCACAAGGCTCCGCTGTGCGAGCACGGCAAGAAGCGCCATTGCACCGGGCAGCAGGAACCACGCCATCAGGCCAAGCGCGAGCGCGCCCATCGCCCCGCCAAGCGCCGCTGCCCCGCCCCCCCCGTCCACCGCGAAGACCTGCCGCGCGAAATGCTCGGGGTGGTCCAGAAAACCCATAAGCCCCGAGCTGACATCACGGATCGATCCGGCCCCGGCCGCCAGTGCCGCCAACAGGAACCCGCCATAGGAACCGGCCGTGTTGAGATCGGCCGAGCGCGCCAGCTCACCCTTCTTGCGTGCCTCGTCGAGCTTGTGCTGCGTCGGCTCGTGGGTCTTCTCTGCATCATCATCCTGCGCGCCGGCCATCACCCGGCCCCCACGGGATCAACAAGATAGCCGTGCAGCGCCTCGACCCAGATGGTGAGCATGGTCGGTGCCAGCAGCATCAACAGCAAGAGCCCCGCCCC
>CAZMZS010000265.1:0-1616 GCA_964570675.1 uncultured Roseovarius sp.
TCATTCTAAAATCCCCCATTCGCTATGAAGATGAAAAATCACTCATAAATCTTAGGGGTGGTGATGGCCAAACGAAGCCCGACCAGTAACCCCGGCGCACTCACAATAGGGCGATTATGGCACAATTGCGCCCGGTTTTCATCACATTCCTTCATTTCGGAGGCGATGAATTGCGCCTCTTGGGGATGTGTGGAGCGCGCCGAAACTGCCCATTGCTTTCTTTATCCTGTCATCGAGGGAACTTAACGCGGCGCAGGCGACGAAGTCCATTGCTGCACCTGCAAAGTGGTCGATGAGAAAACGGGCGTTCGGGATGGGCTACGCAGAGGTTTTTGTTCCCGAATTGTAGACAATCACTCATCAGAGGGCTGGATTGGCCAATATTCAGAAGTCAAAAACCGCGAATCACGGTGCCCTGACCGATGTGCCTGCGCGAGACGTGAGCGGCCCCAGACACGCCGCTTTTGCGCCGAATCCGGCGGGGCGGGCGGTGCTGGCAAGCGCGCAGTGGCGTGGTGCTTTGTTTCCGACTTTCCGACAATCAATTTGAAGGTGAGGTATTATTTGCAAAACATTTGATAATACAGACAGAAATCAGGGCATTTACATGGCAGAACATTGGCAGGCGCGCCGCATTGTCATAGTGTCGGAAGCATAGTGATTGGTAAGAGGGTTTGGTGATTCTGCTGAGCCCTGAAATGTTTTGATGCATTAATTTCAAGGAACGGTGTTATGAAGCACAGGCCAAAAAACACTGCTGTCCGCGCAACGATCGGCGCAGCGGTCCTGATCGTATCGGGCGCCATGGCGCCGGCGGCGACCCAGTCTTTCGACTTCGGCAATCCGACCGCTGGCGGCAACAGCGCAATGTCACAGTTTTTCGCGCCGACCCAGTTCCCCGGTTTCGGGGGCGCGTTCGGAGGGTTCAGTCTCTTCCCGGGCGGGGCGGCGAGCAGCTATTTCTCGGGTGTGGGCATGTTCGGCGGCATGGGCGGTTTCGGCGCCTTCAATCAGTTTGGATCGAACACCGTGTTCGCGATGAACACACAGTCGGTCAAGACGTCGAAGAATAAGAAAAAGAACAAGAAAAAGCGGAACAAGAACCGCAACAAAAACAAGATCACGAGCAAGCCCGAGACCAAGCCGCAGTCCACGCCGGAACCCAAGTCAATTCTTAGCGATATCTGCGGGTCCGATTGCAAGACGACGCCCCGGCTTTTCGAGGAACCCACCAATGACCAGCCGGTCATCGTCAGGGATGACAGTGGCGACAACTACCAGCCGGGCGTGATCCCGCTGCCTGCGGGTGGCCCGCTTCTGATCGGTGGTCTGGCCGCGCTGGCCTTTTTGCGGCGTCGCAGGAAAGCCTGAGCCGAACCGGCCGGAACAAAGAAAAAAGGCGCCGTTTCCGGCGCCTTTTTTAGTGTCTGCAAGGGGCGGGGATCAATCCATGGCCTTGAAGTTGAACTCGCCGCCTTCCTTGATCCCGCTGGGCCAGCGCGATGTGACCGTCTTGGTGCGGGTGTAGAACTTGAAGGCGTCGGGGCCGTGCTGGTTGAGGTCGCCGAACATGGATTTCTTCCAGCCGCCGAAGGTGTGATAGGCCAGCGGCACCG
>CAZMZS010000266.1:0-1592 GCA_964570675.1 uncultured Roseovarius sp.
CGCCGCCAAGGATGTTGCGGATGGTGCCGTTGGGGCTGCGCCACATCTTCTTGAGGCCGAATTCCTCGACGCGGGCCTCGTCTGGGGTGATGGTGGCGCATTTGACGGCGACGCCGACCTCCTTGGTCTTTTCGGCGGCGTCGATGGTGATCTGGTCCTCGGTGCGGTCGCGTTCCTCGATGCCGAGATCGTAATAGAGCAGGTCGATATCGAGATAGGGCAGGATCAGCTTTTGCTTGATGAAATCCCAGATGATCCGGGTCATCTCGTCGCCGTCCATCTCGACGATGGGGTTCTCTACCTTGATCCTGGACATGTCGCGCTCCGGTTGGGGTGGGTTTTATCAGGCTATATCAGCGATGCGGCGATGCAGAAAGGGTATTGGGGCGCGGTGTCTGGCCGCCGGGTGGGCGGCGCAAGGTTCGTGGGGAGCACTTTATACCCGCCAAGTCTGTCATCGGTCAGTTCGATGCGCGACGTTGCAAAAGCGCCCGCCCGAGGGGGCGGCCGGGCGCCGCGCGGCGGCCTGAAGGCCGCTATTCGCGCGAGGGAGGGGAGGGGGCAAGAGCCGCTTTGCGCATAGGGCAGACCCGCTTGCGCAAGGCAAAAAGGGGCGACGCTGCCGCCCCATTTTTTGTCATAGAGGGTTTTACCAAGAGAGCGTCTTCACGTTCGGATCGAACAACCAGCTTTCGACCAGCGGAAAGTTCCCCATTTGCACGCCATCGATATAGTCGCCTTTGGTCAAACCGGCTGCTGCCGAACACGCCGCGCACATAATGACAACACCACCATCCGCCATGAAATCAGACAACATGTCTTGGACAGATGTGCCATTTTCGGCCATGAGACCATGAATGTGGCTTGGGCGTTTCTTGTCGGCGAGATAAACCGCCCGGATGTTCATCCAGATTGCGGTCTTGTGTCCGTTCTTCAGAGACTTCTCATGGGCGAACATGATCGCTTTGGCGGCAGTCCAGGTGTCATCAGTTGTCAGGTTTACCAAAAGACCGGGTTTGCTTTCTTGTGCGCCTGCGGCAATCGGTGAAAGCAGCATGGAAACTGCCAGCATCAATTTCAAAATAAATAGTCGCATGTGTGTCCTCCTACGAAACCGGAGAAACATCGCATAAAATGAATACGTTGGAATGACATGGATCAACTCATGACAGCTTTTCAGCTCAGAGGGCGCAAACCATTGTCGGCGTGATGTTTTGTCGGGAAGCAAAGTGGTCTTTTTTCAAATGCGCCAAAGGCAGTATGGTTCCCAATCACTGCCGTTACCCTGCACCACCCCGCAAAAGCAAGGGGCCGGATGAACCGGCCCCCTTTGTCGCTTATCCGATGATCCCGTTCAGGGTCGCGCTGGGGCGCATGACCGCGGCGAGTTTCTCCGGGTCGGGGTGGTAATAGCCACCGATATCGGCGGGCTTGCCCTGGGATGCGGCCAACTCGCCGGTGATCTTGGCCTCGTTCTCGGCCAAGGCCTTGGCCATGGGCGCGAATTCCGCGGCCAGGTCGGGGTTGTCGCCTTGCGCGGCGAGGGCCTCGGCCCAGTAGCGGGCGAACCAGTAATGGCTGTCGCGGTTGTC
>CAZMZS010000267.1:0-1588 GCA_964570675.1 uncultured Roseovarius sp.
CTCGGGGTGGGCAGCTATTCGGCGGTCTGGATGTTCAAGCTGCTCAGCATGAACGTGATCCCCGCGATCATTCTGGCGGTCATCACCTCGGGCCTGTTCGCCCTCTTGATCGGCTTCATCTCGCTGCGCCGTTCAGGCATCTACTTCTCTATCCTGACACTGGCTTTCGCACAGATGTCCTTCGCTCTGGCCTACTCGGTTCTGACACCGATCACCGGCGGCGAAACCGGGCTGCAACTGGCGCTTGACGATCCGCGCATCCTGGGTGCGGCGCAGACGGCCACGGGCAACATCCCCGTGCCTGGCCTCTTCGGCCTCGAGATGCGCGAAACCGCCCAGCTCGTGCTCGGAGGGTGGGAGTTCACCTTCAATGTGGGCTACTATTTCAGCGCGATCATCATGCTGGCGTCCTTCTACCTGGCGATCCGGATTTTCCGCTCGCCCTTCGGCATGATGCTGCGGGCGATCAAATCCAACCAGCAGCGCCTGAACTATACCGGGCTCAACGCGCGCCCCTACGCGCTGGCGGCCTTCGTCGTCTCAGGCATGTATGCCGGACTCGCCGGTGGTCTGATGGCGGCCATGGACCCGCTCGCAGGGGCCGAGCGCATGTTCTGGACCGCATCGGGCGAGGTCGTTCTGATGACGATCCTTGGCGGTGCGGGCACGCTGATCGGGCCGGTCCTCGGCGCCGGCATGATCAAATACATGGAGAACATCATCTCCAAGATCAATTCCGACATCCTGCATGGCTGGTTCGCCTTCATGCCGGACGGGCTCGAGGATTTCGTGGTGACGATCATCTATCCCTTCATCGGCAAGGGCTGGCACCTCACGCTCGGGATCATCTTCATGCTTGTCGTGATCTTCCTGCCCGGTGGCCTTGTTGAAGGCGGGCAGCGGATCGGTCGGCTCTTCCGTCGCAAGAAGAAAGACGAGAAGTCCGACAAGTCCAGCCAGTCCACGCCTGCGGAATAAGGAGAGGGATCAATGGGTATCCTAGAAGTCAAGAACGTCAACAAGCGTTTCGGCGGCCTTCAGGCCCTGGGCGATGTCAATCTCAGCGTGGCAGAGAATTCCTGCCACGCCATCATCGGCCCCAACGGTGCGGGCAAATCCACCCTGCTCAACGTCCTGGTGGGCAAGCTGATCCCGGATACCGGCAGCGTCATGTTCGACGGCCAGTCGGTGCTGGGGCGCAAACCCTACCAGATCAACCAGATGGGCATCTCGCGCGTGTTCCAGACCCCCGAGATCTTCGGCGATCTCACCGTGCTGGAAAACATGATGATCCCGATCTTCGCCAAGCGCGACGGATCGTTCCGCATGCATGCCATCGAAAGCAGCGCGCAAGAGAAAGAGATCATCGAACAGGCCGAGGCCCTGCTGGAAGACCTCAACATGGCCGACAAGCGCCATTTTCACTCCGCCTCGATGAGCCGCGGCGACAAGCGCCGCCTCGAGATCGGCATGTGCCTGGCGCAAAACCCGCGGCTGTTGCTGCTCGATGAACCCACCGCCGGCATGGCGCGGGCCGACACCAACAACACCATCGACCTGCTCAAGCAGATCAAGGACGAGCGCGACA
>CAZMZS010000268.1:0-1557 GCA_964570675.1 uncultured Roseovarius sp.
GCACCATCACCGACCAGAAGATCAGCTTCTGTCCGGCATTGAACTTGCGCGCCGGAGGATGCACGCCGGATGTGAAGATGCCGCCCCCCACCGCCAGCCACTTGAGGTCGGTCCGGTTGGGAATGTTATGTGCCACCCACATGACGAAGGCCATGACGAGACCCAGCATGAAGGCCCAGGCGAAATTGTTATGCACCCATTTCGAGGCGAGTGCGATGGTCGAGAACGCCTCATGCCCGAAGGCCGGGATCAGGAATTGACGCCCCATGAGCGAAACCAGCCCGGTAATGCCCAGCACGATGAAGGACCCCGCCATCAGCCAATGGGCGAAGCGTTCGATAAAGGCGAAGCGCGTCACCGTGCGGCCGGTCTTTTCGCCGTCGATGCGGATCTTGCCGCGAAAGAGGTAAAACAGCACCAGAAGGCCCAGCACCGCCACAAGGCCCCAGCCGCCATAGGTCACAAGCGGACCCTCGCGGAATTGCAGCCAGGCCATGCCGGCATCCTGCACCAGAACCTTGGCCTCATCGCCCCCGGCCGAGACCTTCACATTCGCGTCGTTGAAGCGCAGATCGCGCCAGACATCGGAATCCGACACCCCGCCCAGAGGGCCGAGGCCGGGCGCGGATTCGCCCGCCCCCTCAGAGGTGCCGCGCCGGAACTCGTTATCGACCGTCTCGCCGCGCTGGCGGGCAAGGATGTCTTCCAATGTGGGCGCGCCACCGGTTGCGGCGCGGTCGCCCTGCGTGCCACCCGAGGCGGCGCCGGAATCAGAGGTCGTGTCCTGCGCGGTTCCAGGCCCGGCAAGGGGCGCGGCCAGCAACAGGGACAGGATAAACGTATACAGAAGACGGGTCATGGCGATCTGTCCGATATATCAGGTTAATGGCAATGCAGGACGGGCGGCACGCTTGGCCGCCCGCCCGCATGTCACGGGCCGGGGGCGCGGCGAGCCGCGCCCCGCAAGCCGAAAGGATCAGCCGCCCTTTTGCTCATAGGCGGTGCCCCAGCCCCAGGCCCCGCTGCCGAAGCCGCGGGCCACGACGCGTTCACGGTAGATGCCCGACACGACGTCGCCATCCCCCGCCAGAAGCGCCTTGGTCGAGCACATCTCGGCGCAGATGGGCAGTTTGCCCTCGGCGATCCGGTTGCGCCCGTATTTCTGGAACTCGGCCTGGCTGTTGTTGTCTTCGGGACCGCCGGCGCAGAAGGTGCATTTGTCCATCTTGCCACGGCTGCCGAAATTGCCGGCCTGCGGGAATTGCGGCGCACCGAAGGGGCACGCATAGAAGCAATAACCGCACCCGATGCACAGATCCTTGGAGTGCAGGACCACACCGTCTTCGGTCTGGTAAAAGCAGTCCACGGGGCAGACCGCCATGCAGGGCGCGTCGGAACAATGCATGCAGGCCACCGAGATCGACCGCTCGCCGGGTTTGCCATCCTCGATGGTCACGACCCGGCGCCGGTTGATGCCCCAGGGCACTTCATGTTCGTTCTTGCACGCGGTGACGCAGGCGTTGCATTCAATGCAGCGTTCGGCGTCACAGAGGAATT
>CAZMZS010000269.1:0-1524 GCA_964570675.1 uncultured Roseovarius sp.
ACATCCACAGGATCAGCGGCGTCAGCACCTCGGCCCCCACCGGGAACATCGGCAGACTGAACCGCAGGAAGCCGTAACCGCCCATCTTCAGCAGGATCGCTGCAAGCACCACCGATCCGGCGGTCGGTGCCTGGACGTGCGCATCCGGCAGCCAGGTATGCACCGGCCACATCGGCATCTTGACCGCGAAACTGGCAAAGAAGGCGATGAACATCAGCGTCTGCATCCCGCCGACGATATGAATACCGAGGATGCTGAAGCTTTCCGAGCCGAACTGGTGATTGAGCAGCGTCACGATATCCGTGGTGCCCGCATCCGAGAACATGGCCACCATCGCCACCAGCATCAGCACCGAGCCAAGGAAGGTATAAAGGAAGAACTTGAAGCTCGCGTAGATGCGCTCCTTGCCGCCCCAGATACCGATGATCAGGAACATCGGGATGAGACCGGCCTCGAAGAACAGGTAGAACAGCACAAGGTCCAGCGCCATGAACACGCCCAGCATGAGCGTTTCAAGGACCAGGAAGGCGATCATGTATTCCTTGACCCGCTTGGTCACGCCCCAGGACGCGGCGATGGTCAGCGGCATGATGAAGGTCGTCAGCATCACAAAGAGCACGCTGATCCCGTCCACGCCCATCTTGTATTTCAGGCCCAGAAGCCACTGGCGCTCCTCGACGAACTGAAAGCCCGTGTCGTTGGGATCAAAGCCCACGAGAATGAAGATCGATACGACGAAGGTCAGCGAGGTGGCGATCAGCGCCACCCATTTGGCGCTGCGCTGCGCCGCCGCATCCTCGCCGCGCAGGAAGATCGCCAGGATCGCCGCCGCGATCGCGGGGATGAACGTGGTGATGGAAAGCAGGTTATCCATTATTCAGCCCCCCCGATGAAGGTCATCCATGTCACGAGGACCGCGATCCCGATCACCATCGCGAAGGCGTAGGTGAAGATGTAGCCCGATTGCGCCCGCCCCGCGAGCCGCGTGAAGAAGGGCACGATCCCCATCGCCACACCGTTGATCGACCCGTCGATCACATCGCCGTCGCCGCGCCGCCATAGCATCCTGCCAAGCGATTTGGCCGGGCGCACGATGAGGAAGTCGTAGATCTCGTCGAAATACCACTTGTTGAGCAGGAAAAGATAAAGCGGCCGCTGGTTCTCCGCCAGGCGGCGCGGCATCGCCGGATCCCAGACATAGAACCACAACGCGACCACCAGACCGATCAGCATGGCCACGAAGGGGCTGACCTTGACCCAGGCCGGCACGTCATGCGCCGCGTCAAGAACCGTGTTTTCGGGGCCCACATGAATGGCGCCCTCGCCCGGCTGGCCGTCAAAGACATAGTGATGATAGCCTTTTGCAGCGCCCTCGTCACCCTGTGCGCCCGCTTCGCCGCCCTCGGCGGCCTCGCCATGTTCCGACGCCTCCGCATAGGGCACGCCGAAGAACTTCGCGACCTGGTCGGTATGGCCGAAGAAGCTGCTGTACCAAAGCATCCCCGAGAAGATCGCGCCAAGCGC
>CAZMZS010000270.1:0-1509 GCA_964570675.1 uncultured Roseovarius sp.
GCTTCTGCTCGTCGGAGATGCCCGCCGAGTAGATGCCGTAGGTGATCCCGTTCTCGGATCGCGCGGACTTGTGGCCGACCAGGCTCGCGGTGAAGTGTTCAGGGACCCCGGTTCGCTCGCACTGGGTGATGAACCACTTGCGGGTCGAGTGGAACACCAGACCGGGACGCTCCAGCCCCAGCTTCCTTCGCAGGTCCGCGAACCGCTTGGTCACCACGTTCACCGACAGGTCCGGGAACAGCGGTCCCTCCGACGGCAGATCGCCCAGAAGCGCCTCCAGGTCCGGGTGCAGCGGCACCAGCCGTTCGGCGGCGTCGGTCTTGAGCTCCCGGAGCGCGTTCGGGCGAACCCAGGCGAAGCAGCCCAGATTGCCGTTCCGGACCAGATCATCCCGCATCAACCCAATCGCCTCGCCCGATCGCATCCCGGTCAGCAGGCAGACCCTGAGCGGCCCGTGGATCACCTCATCCTCGACTTGAAGCAGCTTGCGCACCTCGTCGTCGGTCGGCACGGCGTAGGGGGCGGGCTTCACCTTCCCCTCGAAGCGAACCGTGCGGAACGGGTTCCGGGGCAGATGGCCCTCGTAGACCGCCCAGTCGAGGAAGTGGTTCACCTGCGACCAGATGCGCTTGCGGGTCCGCGCCGAGATGCGGCGGTTGCCGTGGTCGGACCAGCGCACGAGTTGATCAAGCGACATGCGCCGGGTATCCGGGACCTTCCCGATCAGCGGAGACAGCCGGGCGATCAGGCCCAGGAACGCCCGCCCGTCGTCCCGGGTCAGCGACGTCACCCGCCGGTCCCGGTACTTGGACGTGAACAGACCGACCGAGTAGCGAACGCTCTTGAACCCGCCCCACCGAAGCTCTCGGCCCCGCAGGTCCAGGTAGGTGCGGGACAGTTCCCCGACGGTCGGAACCCTGACCTTCCCCGGGAACGAGACGGGTCCCTCGGCCTCCAGAGTGCTCCGCAGAGACGCGAGGGCGGATTTCGAGGCCTCCCCCCATCCACGGGTGTCAGCGTGCCTCTCCGCGTCACTCAGGACGTCTTCGGCGCCCGAACGGATCTTGCGGACCAGTTCCTCGTAGCGGGCGTTCACCTCGGCGGCCCTGGAGCGGGCCAGCTTGACGTCGCCGGTCTTCAGCGACTGCTTGAGGGCGCGCGATCCCAGCACGGGCGCGACGTCCTTGGGGTAGTTCCGGCGGTAAAGCCAGGTCTGCCCCTTGAGATAGGCGTACTTGATGTCGGACATGACTACTCCTTCCCCTGGGAAAGTGCCCCGGGGTCATTTCGGTGTTCGGTTGTTGAAAAGGGTGTTCAGGCGAGGGCTGGGATGTTCTCAATCCTTGCCGGGCTGAGCCTTGACCAGCTCCAGCGGCGGCTCGCCGTAGCTTCCGGCGAAGGGCCCGCTGAGCGCCACGCCGGTCACGCGGTCTTCCTCGACCGAATGGATTCTGAACAGGTGTTCGGGGACGTCATCGAAGGCTCGGATGACGACCACCGCGTCGGGTT
>CAZMZS010000271.1:0-1490 GCA_964570675.1 uncultured Roseovarius sp.
GGTAGTTGCGGGCGTAGCCGGATTTCACATCGACCACTTCGCCCATCTGGCCCAGCTTGGCCACGCGTTCGAGAAGGATAACTTGCATGATGCTCTCTCCTTACTTCACGGCGTAGGGCAGCAGGGCGAGGAAGCGCGCGCGCTTGATGGCGCGGGACAGCTCACGCTGCTTCTTGGCCGAGACGGCGGTGATGCGCGAGGGCACGATCTTGCCACGTTCGCTGATGTAGCGTTGCAGCAGTTTGGTGTCCTTGTAGTCGATCTTGGGTGCATTGTCGCCCGAGAAGGGGCAGACCTTGCGGCGGCGGAAAAACGGTTTTGCAGCCATGGGTTAGTGTCCTTTCTTCAGGCGGTTATCAACGGCGCTCACGACGGGTGTCACGTTCGTCGCGCTTTTGCATCTGGACCGAGGGGCCTTCGGCGTGTTCGTCGGTCTTGATCGTCATGACACGCATCACGTCGTCATGCAGACGCATCAGGCGTTCCATTTCCTGCACCGCCGGCGCCGGGGCGTCGGTGCGCAGGAAGGCGTAATGCCCCTTGCGGTTCTTGTTGATCTTGTAGGCCATCGTCTTGACGCCCCAGTATTCGCTGTCGACAAGCTTGCCGCCGTTGTCGGACAGGACCGAGCCGAAATGTTCGATGAGGCCTTCAGCCTGCGCGTTGGACAGATCCTGGCGCGCGATAAATACATGCTCATAAAGCGGCATGTGATCTCCACTTCTTTCAAGGCGCATTTCAAAGGCGGGCCGTAATCCCTTCCGCGGCCCCGCCACGAGAGACTGCGCGGTTCATAACGTCTTGCGGAAGGAAGGGCGCGTATACGACGGATTTCCCGGCGGGGCAAGGCCCGCGCGGGCCTTCCAGAATTCTTCGCGTCATTGCCCAACTCATGCCCGAATTCGGCGCTTGAATGGGGGTGTGCAGAGTGAAGTCAAGAATGGTCCGGAGGTGGCAGCATGGTTTCCCTACCTGATTATCAGCGCGACGTGAAGCGCGGGATCGCGGCGCCTGATGAGGCGAAGCGCCCGGACACGCCGGTGCACCGGGCACTGTTCATGTGCCTGGGCGCCGCGCTGATGATGGCGGCGGTCGGGATCTGGATGGTTCCCTCCGGACCCGGCGACGAGTCGATGCTGATCGTGAAGCTGCTGATTTCGGCGGTGATGCTGGTGGTCGGGCTGATGCTGATGAGCGGGCTGAACGAAGCCGCGCCGGCCCCGGAAATCCAGATCGACCGCGCCAGGGGCGAGCTGCGCCTGATCGAATACGCGCCGGGTGGCGCGCCGCGGCTGGCGGCCAGCCATGAGCTTGCCGCGCTCAGGGACGTGTCGCTTTTCAACGGCGTCTTTTCGGCGAGGGACGCGCGCGGCTGCGAGCTGATCTCTGTGCCGGTGACGGATGCACGCACCCGCACGGCGCTGCGCGAGGCACTTGATATCGCCAGGTAAAGCTGACTGACACGGTCATGCGGTTCATGCCGGTCATTC
>CAZMZS010000272.1:0-1478 GCA_964570675.1 uncultured Roseovarius sp.
CTGAGATGGGGCAATCGGGTTGCGAGTTGCCCGGTTGATGACCGCGATAGCAAAGTCCTTCAAGCTTTCGAGGACCGCGCTTACGGCGGTTTCAGGCCGAAAGGAGGAATGGCGATGAAATACTATGCCGGACTGGATGTGTCGTTGAAGGAAACGGCGATTTGTATCGTGGACGGGCGACGCAGGATCGTGAAGGAAGGCAAGGTCGAATCTGAACCTGGCACGATTGCTGCCTGGCTACGCAACGTGGATTGCAATCTGGAACTTGTGGGGCTCGAAGCCGGCTCGCTTGCGCCGGCGCTCTATGATGGCCTGTCAGACGAGGATTTGCCTGTGGTCTGCCTCGATGCACGACACCTCAAGAACGCGACCTCCGCGATGCCAGTAAAGACCGATCGGATCGATGCCCGCAACATCGCCTGGGCGTTGCAGGCAGGGTGGTTTCGGGCGGTTCACGTCAAAACCCAGAAGACGCACAAGCTCCGCGCTCTGCTGCGGAGCCGGGCCATGCTGGTGAAAACTCGCAGAACCCTGGACAATCACCTTCGGGGCATCCTGAAGGCATTCGGCATCAAGGTCGGTCGGGTTGCCGTCGGCCGTTTCGACGTCCGGGTGCGTGAGCTCGTGGCCGGGGATCCTGTGCTTGAAGAAACGGTCAACGCGGTTCTGCTCACCCGGCACGAGGTGACTGTGAGGCTCGCAGAGCTACACCAACTTGTAATGGAGTTTACGAAGGCGGATCCTGTCTGTCGTCGATTGATGAGCGTGCCCGGTGTCGGCCCAGTCACGGCCCTCGCGTATCGCACGGCCGTGGAAGAGCCGAAGCGTTTCAGAAAATCATCTTTGCTGGGCGCGCATTTTGGCTTGACGCCTCGAAAATACGCATCCGGTCAAACTGATCGGAATGGCGGGATCACCCGCTGTGGCGACCGGATGGTCCGGTCATTACTTTGCGAGGCTGCAACCGTCCTGCTCACCCGGGTCCAGAAATGGAATTGGCTCAAGCGATGGGGCATGCAGATCGCCCAACGAAGAGGCATACGCCGCGCACAGATCGCGGTCGCCCGGCGGCTGGCCGTGATCCTGCACAGGCTGTGGATCGACGGCACCGAGTTCCATGGCAGTCGTGCAAACGCCGGCAATCACGCCACAGCATGAAAGCAAACACACGGAGGTTAAGGAATACAAAGCTGACATAGGATCCGCGACGGCGGATGTGTCCGGCAGGACGCGGGGCACGACGACATCGTCGAACTCGTTGTCGCTTCCGGAAACCGTTCTGGAAAGCACGTTGCTTCTGAGATTGATGCGTCGACCCTGTTCTGGTCCCAACTTGTGGCGGCCCCAACCTATAGCGGTGCGCCGACCACGGAGCGAAGAGTGAACCCAGCCGGGACACAAATGCCAGCGCGATAAAACCGCTTGAAGGACTTCACAAATGCAACCCGATTAGCGAAGACGAGTTCGAATTGGTCTGA
>CAZMZS010000273.1:0-1451 GCA_964570675.1 uncultured Roseovarius sp.
TCGGGGCTGCGCCACGCGCTGGCCGAGGCCGGGCACCGGGCCTCATCGACCGTGGGGCACGCGACGCTGGGCGCGATGCGCCCCGAACAGGATGGCCCCGGCGGCGACGCGGCGCGGGTTTACCAGATGGATCGCCCATCGGGCGCGGCGCGGGCGATGGCCTATCGCGCGCAGGCCCCCGGTTTCGCCGAGATGGAGCAGGATTACAGCGCGCGGGTCGAACCGGTTGTCGAAGACGCCCCCCGAACAGACGAGACCCCGCCACAGGATTTTCCATTGGGCGCGGCGCGCGCGCATCTGCACGAGAATTACATCCTGGCACAGACCGGCGATGGCATGGTCATCGTGGATGCCCATGCCGCGCATGAGCGCTTGGTTTATGAAAAGCTGAAACGCCAGATGGCCGAGACCGGCGTCGCGGCGCAGGCGCTGTTGATCCCCGAGATCGTCGAGATGGCCGAGGGCGATGCCGCGCGGCTGCTGGAACTGGCGGATGATCTGGCACGGCTGGGGCTGGTGATCGAGCCCTTCGGCGGTGGGGCGATTGCGGTGCGCGAGACCCCCGCGATCCTGGGCCAATGCGATGCACGGGCGATGGTTCTGGACATTCTGGACGAATTGGCCGACCAGGGCGACAGCATGACCATACGTGGGCGTATAGAAGCGATCCTGAGCCGGGTTGCCTGTCATGGCTCGGTGCGCACGGGGCGGCGGCTTCAGGCCGATGAGATGAACGCGCTGCTGCGCGAGATGGAAGCGACGCCGCATTCGGGCCAGTGCAATCACGGGCGGCCCACCTATGTAGAACTCAAGCTGGCCGATATCGAGCGGCTGTTCGGACGCACATGATCCAGATCGGCGACCATATCTATTCCCTCGGCGATCCGGTGGTGATCGCCGCGCTGGCGGGTGCGGGGTTCCTGCTGCTGGTGCTGGTTCTGTTGGTGATGACGGTGCGGGCCTCGGCGCGCTCGGCGCGCCTGACGGCGCCGCTCGCGCAACAGGTCACCCAGCTGGGCCAGAGCGTGCAGACCCTGAGCGACGGGCAGCATCAATTGGCGGGCGGGCTGAACCACGTCTCGGAGGCGCAGGCGGCGGCACAGTCGAACATGCTGCAATTGATGGAAAAACGGCTGGCGCAGGTATCGGGGCAGATGAATGAGAACCTGCAAGGCTCGGCCCGGCGCACGGCGCAGTCGCTGGGCGATCTGCAACAGCGGCTGGCGGCGATCGACAAGGCGCAGGAGAATATCACCAAGCTGTCGGGCGATGTATTGTCCTTGCAGGACATTCTGAGCAACAAGCAGACGCGCGGGGCGTTTGGGGAAATCCAGCTCAATGATATCGTGTCCAAGGCGCTGCCCTCGGACAGCTATACGATGCAGGCGACGCTATCGAACGGGCGGCGCGCCGATTGCCTGATTCACCTGCCCAACCCGCCGGGGCCGATC
>CAZMZS010000274.1:0-1410 GCA_964570675.1 uncultured Roseovarius sp.
ACGTCCACATGTTCGTCTCGGTGCCGCCGAAGCTCGCCATCTCGGATCTGGTGCGTAAGATGAAGGGCCGTTCGTCCCACAAGGTTCAACGGGAGTTTCCAGCCATCCGAAAGCGCTACTGGGGCTGCCGGTTTTGGGGGCGAGGGTACTTTCAACCACCAACGGTGCCATCACCGAAGACATCGTACTTCAGTACCTGGAACAGCACATCGCTGATCCTACCGGCGCCAGCCGGTAGTCGTTCAGTCCAATGAATTGCAGCGACGTTGGCGATCAATCGTGACCGTTCGGTGTTGGCGCTCTGGCGCCTGTCCGACGCGGCCAGTTACGCTGCCTGAGCAGCGTAACGCCAAGGCGTCAGATCGTCCAGCCGCGTGATCTTGTGATCAGCGATCTGGGCGAGGACCCATGTGAGCCAGGCTTGTGGATCGACCTTGTTGAGCTTGGCTGTTTCGATGAGGGTGAAGGCGATGGCCATGGCCATGGCTTTACCGCCACCCTCGGAGCCTGAGAACATCCAGTTCTTGCGCCCGATGGCCACCGGTTTGACGGCGCGCTCGGCGGTGTTGTTATCCAGCTCCAGATGTCCGTTGCTGAGATAGGGCCGCGCCTTCGGCATCCGTACCGGGGCATAGCGGATCGCCTTTGCCAGCGCCCGCGCCTCTGAACGGGCGCTTTCATATGCCGTTGCATGACCAGTCCGCCATCGAAATGTTCCGAAGTGACGGCGGCAATCTGGCAAACGGCAGGTCACACGGTGATGATTTTCCGGCATGCTGTAAGTCTCTGTTGGTAGGTCAGAGTGACCAAAACTCAATTATCGAAAGCTATTGCAAGGAGTAAGTTCCTCTGCATCACAGCCACCCAAAAACGCATTAGACTCTCTCGTATTTTGTTATCTAAAGTGCTCGACGCTTCGTGTTTTTTGTCCGTCCTCACCTTTTTACTTATGTTTTTCCG
This sequence comes from uncultured Roseovarius sp., assembly GCA_964570675.1. Taxonomy (GTDB): domain Bacteria; phylum Pseudomonadota; class Alphaproteobacteria; order Rhodobacterales; family Rhodobacteraceae; genus Roseovarius. The sequence continues at coordinate 961 of CAZMZS010000274.1, forward strand.
TTATTTCAGGACAAAGCGTGGTGGCCATATAACATGCGCGGGGGATGCCCCGCTCGATCAATTGAAGGGAGCCGCTATGGACCGCAGGCTTATGCTCAAGTTACTCGCTTCCGGTACGGCACTATCTGCCGCACCTGCCACTGTTTGGGCACAGATGAAGGGGGAAACGTCTCCCCGCTCTTACGAATGGGGCTTCCCGGACTATCCCCCTACGCCCGCAGGCAGCGGCAATGCGACGCCGTTTGGTCAAGGCGCACTGAGCGGCATCGAGACGGAAAGTGGGCACGAGCTTTTCAAGTTCCCGCGTGATCATCGTTATCATTATGGTCCCATTTATCATGGTCCGGAATACTGCGAGTGGTACTACTTCAGCGCCTTTGTCTATGACAAGGCGACGGGCGACCCGTACACAATCTTCTGGATGACGCTTTTCGCCGGGTGGGATGAAGG
>CAZMZS010000275.1:0-1402 GCA_964570675.1 uncultured Roseovarius sp.
GCGAGATTTTCGCCGACCGCGCCTACAACGCCGATTGCACCCTCGTGGACCGGCGCCAGCCAGGAGCGGTGATCCATGACGCGGGCCACGCCGCCACACGCATCCTGGGGATGCTGCGCGCGGGCGCGATCATCGCCGAGGACGGCACCCGCATCCCCACCCGGATCGACACGATCTGCCTGCACGGCGACACCCCCGAGGCGGTGGACATCGCCCGCGCGCTGCGCGACGGGCTGGAAGCGGCGGGAATTGGTATCGCAAAGTTTGACGGGGCGCGCGGCTGATACGCCGAACCGTGCGGTTCGACGCTTGAACCGTGCGGCTCACGGCTTGGGGTGGTCGTCCCAGTCGTCCGACAGGATGCGCCGGGCGTCGCCCTCGGGGTCGTCATACTGGTCCGAGCGCACCGTGTAGATGAAGAAGACGAGCCCCAGACCGCCGAGGATCAGCGAGATCGGAATGAGATAGGCCAGCACGTTCATGTCTCACCTCAGTCGCAGCGCGTTGAGCGACACGGTAATCGAACTCGCCGACATGGCCAAGGCCGCGATCAGCGGCGAGCACAATCCCGCCACCGCCAGCGGCACGGCAACGAGGTTGTAGACCGTTGCAATCCTGAAGTTTTCGCGGATGCGGCGGGTGGCCGAGCGCGCCGTCGCACAGGCTGCGCCGATGGGCGACAGATCATTGCCCAGAAGCACGATGTCCGATGCCACCCGCGCGGCATCGAGCGCCGAGGCGGGCGAGATCGACACATGCGCCGCCGTCAGCGCGGCGGTGTCGTTGAGCCCGTCGCCCACCATCAGTACATGCGCGCCCTCATCGCGCAGCGCCTCGACCCGCGCCGCCTTGTCGGCGGGCAGCGCCTCGGCGCTCCATTCCACGATCCCCAGCCGCTCGGCCAGCGCCGCCACCGCCGGTTCGGTGTCGCCCGACATCAGGATCACCCGCTTGCCGTCGGCCAACAGCGCCCGCACCGCCTCTTCGGCGCCGGGGCGCAGCGCGTCGGTAAAGGGAAACGCCACCGGCGCGCCCTCGCCCATCCGCAGGAAACTCGCGGTCTGCGCGCGCGGCGCGGCCCCGGTCCAGCTTGCCCGCCCCAGCCTTACCTCGCGGCCCTCAAAGCGGCCCTTGGTGCCGTATCCCGGCACCTCGGTCACGTCCGTCACATCCGCCGCGTCGATCCCCGCCGCGCGCGCCGCCCCGGCGATGGCCCGCGCCAGCGGGTGCGACGAGCCCTCGGCCAGCGCCCGCGCCACCGCCATCGCCTCGCGCGGCAGCGCCTCGGGCGCGTCGAGCCGGGGGGTGCCGGCGGTCAGCGTGCCGGTCTTGTCGAACACCACCGTATCCACCTGCGCCAGCCGCTCCAGCGCGGTCTCGTGCTTGATCAGCATCCCCCGCC
>CAZMZS010000276.1:0-1395 GCA_964570675.1 uncultured Roseovarius sp.
AGGATGGGCACGCTGACCTGCTCCATCATCCGCAAGCCGCGCCGCGCGATCTTGAGGCTGACATCCTGAGGCGTGCTGACGACCACCGCGCCCGACAGCGGGAACGCCTGTGCCAGGGTCAGTTGGATGTCGCCGGTGCCGGGTGGCAGGTCCAACAAGAGCACGTCCAGCGCGCCCCACTCCACCTGGCGCACGAACATCTGCAGGTATTTCGTCACCATCGGCCCGCGCAGGATCGCCGGGCTGTCATCGTCCGACAACATGGCCATGGACATGACCTTTACGCCATGTCCCTCGGCGGGGATGACCTTCTGTTCGGGCGACATGGCGGGCTTTCCGGACGATATGCCCAGCATGCGCGGGATCGACGGGCCGTAAATGTCGGCATCCACCACGCCAACGGACAGGCCGGCATCGGCCATGGCAACGGCGATATTTGCGGTGACCGTGGATTTGCCCACACCACCCTTGCCGCTGCTTATCGCGATCATGCGGGGGCCAGCGGTCTGTTCAGTCTTGGTCATTTCAGTCTCCTTGGCTCCGTGATCCTGGGTTTGGCGCATAGCTTGCGCAGAGCTTTGGAAGGTCAACCGCGGCCAGCTCTTCCGCCATGCAGGCGCAATAGGCCGTGCCGCCGGACGGCGCGAAATGCGCGCAATCCTGACAGGTCCCGAACACGGGCAGATCCCGATGCATCGCCAGGGTGGACGCGAGGCGGGAGAGGGTCTTCAGGAAGCGATCGCGCTCTACTGCCCCGAAGCCATCAATCACGCCGATCAGATCGCGCAACGGATCCTGCGCGAGCATGGCGTGCCCCTGATCGGTCAGGTCGAAAGATACGCTGCGCCGGTCACGGTCCGAGCGGGTCCCGATGACGAGCCCCATGCGCTCCAAAGACTTGATGATCTGCGATGCCGTGCCCCGCGTCGTTACCTGGAAGTTGGCAAATGACGAAGGGGTGCGGGTGCTGCCGTTGGCACGGGCCAAAAAGCGCAGACAGGTCCATTGCGCAGCCGTCAAAGCGGAGCCTGCATCTTCGCTCCGGGCCGCGCGGCCGACATGAACGAGCAGCTCTGCGATCAGGTCCGGTGTCTGCGGTCCATTGCTCATGGCCATTTGATATCGAAGCGAAACTACTTTGACAATCACCGAATTCAGGAATTAGTATCGATTCAAAATCAAATGAGCCTCGGATATGAACAAGCCTGTCACGAACTTCACCCACAGCTCCCGGCGCGTCCGCACTCCGGGGATGCTATCCGCGAAACAGGAGCGGGCGTTGATTCGCGCCTGGCAGCAGCAAGGCGACCGGCGCGCACGCGATCGGCTGATCCATGCTTTCGCGCCATTGGCTGGCGCGATCGTGAAACGCTTCAAGCGCGGGGGCGGTGAGGT
>CAZMZS010000277.1:0-1385 GCA_964570675.1 uncultured Roseovarius sp.
TGAGCCGGGCAGTGTCACGCCAGAATGTATATAATAATGAGGACAATTTCATGGCAAAATCAAATGCATTTACAGTCGCCCAAATCAAATCTCTGCCTGCAGGCAAACACTGTGATGGACAAGGCCTTTGGCTTCATAAGCGCGCTGATGGCGGAGCTCAATGGGTCTTTCGCTTTACCCTGTGGGACCGCCAACGAGAGATGGGACTCGGGTCTCTCGGACGGGTGAGCCTCGCGGAGGCGCGCAAGAAAGCTGAATGGGCGCGTCAACAGGTGCAGGCCGATACGGATCCTATCAAGCAACGCCGCTTGCAACGCCAACAAGCCAGTTGCCGCGAGGGCCGCCTGAAGCAGCTTGCCTGGCAAACCTTCGAGGGGCACAAAAAGAGCCTCAAGCATAATGGATCGAATGGCCTATGGTTCAGCCCCCTCCGCCTGCACGTTCTGCCAAAACTGGGCAAGATGCCGATCGTCAAAATCGATCAGGATGACATCGCACACGCCTTGGCCCCGGTTTGGCAGGCGAAACCGGTGACCGCCAGGAAAGCCATTTCAAGACTGAGAATCGTTTTCAAATACGCGCGCGCAAAAGGCTTCCTTGTGAACCGGGCGGTTATCGAAGACGCGGTCATCATTCTCGGGGACAACAAGAAGCGCGCAATGCCGCACCAGGCGCTGCCGTGGAAAGATGTGCCCGCGTTTTATGCAACCCTTTCCGATAGCGATCCAACGCAGTTGGCCCTGCGGATGTTGATCCTGACCGGTGTTCGCGCGGACTCTATTAACAATATGAGTTTCGAGCAGATCCTGGGTCCCGTATGGGAAATCCCGCCGCTTCACGTCAAGGGCCGCGCCAATAGCGGTGAGGGATTTGCGGTACCCCTCAGTCACGAAGCACGCCACGTCATTGAGCTGGCGAAGGCGCAATCTCGAAACGGGTACCTGTTTCCAAATGCAAAGGGCGGCCCGCTCAACAAGATGGCCATGCGCAATTACCTTGTCGACCATGATATCCCCGCGCGCCCGCACGGGTTCAGGTCTTCACTGAGAACGTGGCTGTCCGACAAAACGGAGTGCCCCGACGAGATTGCGGAGGCTTGCATCGGACACGTGCGCAAGGGCGACGCTGCAATTGACGCCTATAATCGAACGGATTACCTGGAGCGGCGTGCGCCCTATATGTACGCTTGGACCAAGTTTATCACCGGTCAAGGTCAAACTGCCTAAAATTGAAAACCCATTTTAACCTTTCTGTGAGAGGAACATGTATTGATAACAAAATGAGGACTTGAATGACCACCAAAATTCTACGTCAAAAAGATGTACAAGACATTACCGGCCTGAGCCGCTCGACAATTTACAGACATATCAATGCGGGCACATTTC
>CAZMZS010000278.1:0-1380 GCA_964570675.1 uncultured Roseovarius sp.
GCGGCATGGTGTTTCAGCAAGGCGCGCTGTTCGAATGGATGAGCGTGCGCGACAATGTCAGTTTCGGGCCGCGCATGGCTGGACGGCGCAAATCGGATTACATGGAGTCGGTCAATCACCTGCTCGAGGTGGTGGGGCTCAAGGATTTCAAGGACAAAGCGGTTTATGAGCTGTCGGGCGGAATGCAGCAGCGCGTGGCGCTGGCGCGATGCCTGGCGAATGACCCCGACGTGATCCTGATGGACGAGCCGCTTGGCGCGCTTGATGCGCTGACGCGCGAAAAGATGCAGGGGCTGGTTCTGAAGCTCTGGAAGGAGACCGGCAAGACCATCATCCTGATCACCCACTCGGTGGAAGAGGCGCTTTTGCTGGGCGAACGCCTGTTGGTGATGGCGCCGCGCCCGGGGCGCATTCACAAGGAATACCGCTTGCCATTCGCAGATGAAGGCGTGGGCAAGGATCTGCGCGAGGTCAAGAAGAACCCCGAATTCGGTCAGAAACGCGAAGAGATCCTGTCGATGATCTGGGACATGGAAGAAGAGATCATGGGCCGCACCGAGGAGACAGCCGGATGACCCTTCTGCTCATATATATCGCGGTTTTCGCCCTGTCCTTTTTCATCGTGCGCAAACTGTTGCGCGGGGCGATGCAGCGAAAGGATTTCACCTCGCTCAAGACGGTGACGTTCGGCGATGAAAGCGCGGTGCGCCCGGATCGCTGGGCCAGCGTCATCTCGGTGGTGACGATCTTTCTGTTGTGGGGGGCGTTCACCGGCAGCAACTGGGTGCCGATCCATGCGCCCGGCCCCTTTGTGGGCGATACGCAGTTCACCTATACGCTGGAGGCCCCGGACGGGTCGCGCGACGATGCGACGGTGTTCGCGCGGGTGTTCAATGTCGGCGACTCCGTGGACGAACCCGAGGTCGAGCCCGGCGACGGTTTTGCCAAGAACGATGCGCTTACCGTGGGCGCGTGGCGCTCGGATCTGTTGTTGATGGACAAGAACGACGAGGTGAAGCGCAGCGAGGGCGCCCGCGTGGTGGCGATCGACGGTCAGCCCGTCGCGCCCGGCGACACGGTCCGCGTGGCCGACGGCAAGGTGGCGATCACTTCGAAAGGGTCGCTCAATTTCAGCCCGGCCAAGGGGATGCAGATGGAGCCGATCTGGCTGCCCGCACCCGAAGCGGTGGTCGCCCGCGTCGGTGAGATCGCGAGCGAGGGCTATCAGAATTTCACCCTTTGGGAGCATCTCTACTGGTCACTCTACAGGGTGATCGTGGGCTTTTTCCTGGGCGCGCTGGTGGGTATTCCGCTGGGCTTCGCGATGGGGCTGAGCGACTGGTTCCGCGGCTGGTTCGATCCGATCGTGGAATTCATGCG
>CAZMZS010000279.1:0-1375 GCA_964570675.1 uncultured Roseovarius sp.
GCGCTCATCAGCCCCTCGACCACGCGGCGCAGCGAGGGTGTGACCGACAGCACCCGCAAAAGGCGCAGGATACGCAGCGCGCGCAAGACGCTGAGCCCCTGCGCGGCGGGAACGAGCGAGATGCCGACGATCACGAAATCGAAGATGCCCCAGCCGCTGCGAAAGAAGCCCATGCCACGCGCATAGATCTTGGCGGCGATCTCGACCACGAAGATGGCAAGGCAGATGCTGTCCAGCATGACGATCAACGGCCCGGCGACCGCCATGATCTCCTTGGATGTCTCCATCCCCAGGATAGCGGCGTTGAAAAGGATCACCGCAAGGATGAAATTCTGCACGCTGCGCTTGTCGATCAGGGCGCCGATCTTCTGTCGTGATGTCATGGTTGCCTGACTGCCTGCCTGAGTTCCCGATGTCGCCCATATGGGGCGGCGCGCGCCCCGCCGCAAGCGTCCTGCGCCTCAGATGCCGACAAAGCTGTTACGCGCATGGCCCTGAAGATAGAGCAGCGCCGTCAGATCACCATGATTGATCCGGATGTCGCATTGCGCCGCGACCGAGGGTTTCGCATGCAGCGCGACCCCTGTGCCCGCAAGGCCCAGCATCCCCAGATCATTCGCACCGTCCCCCACGGCGATCACGTCGTCATGGCCGATCCCGCGCCGCGCGGTGATGTCGCGCAGCGCGCCGATCTTGGCTTCGCGCCCCAGGATCGGCCGCGCGACGTCGCCGCTCAGCCGGCCCGACTCGATCACGAGCCTGTTGGCGTGGTTCTCATCGAACCCCAGATCCGCGGCGACCCGCGCGGTAAAGGCCGTGAACCCGCCAGACACCAGAACGCAATGCGCGCCATTTGCCTTCATCGTCCCCACCAGGGTCTTGCCGCCGGGCATGTAGGAAATGCGCGTCGCCAGCACCTCGTCGATCACCCCCGCATCCAAGCCCTTCAACAGCGCCACCCGTTCGATCAATGCGCCCTCGAAATCCAGCTCCCCGTTCATCGCGCGCGCGGTGATATCCTTGACATGCGCGCCGACTCCGGCGACCTCGGCCAGCTCATCGATGCATTCCTGCTCGATCATGGTGCTGTCCATATCCGCCAGCAGCATGGATTTGCGCCGCCCCTTTGCGGGCTGGACCACCAGGTCGACCTGTTGCTCCTGAAGATCGGCCCAGACCTCCCAGCGGTTCGCGGGGATCACGGCCAGCGCGAATTCCGCCGCCTCGTCGGGCGACAACCATTGTGCATCGCCCCCGCCCCATGCGTTGCGCAGCGACTCCACAAGGGCGGGATCAAGCGCGCCCTCGGGCGCGATCAGCGTGGCGATATACATGGCGGCCTCTGCTTTGCGATGCGGCTGTGGCATAGCGCAGC
>CAZMZS010000280.1:0-1374 GCA_964570675.1 uncultured Roseovarius sp.
CGCCGCGACCGCAAGGGGCTCTACAAGCTCGCGCGCGAGGGCAAGATCAAGGAATTCACCGGGATTTCGGACCCTTACGATGTGCCCGCAGATCCCGAGTTGAGCGTCGAAACCGAGAATGTCGAGGTCGACAACTGCGCCCATCAGGTGATCCTGAAACTGGAACAGATGGGCCTGATCGCGGGCTGACGCGCCCACGGACTCCGCTCTTTGTGACATCGGGCCGCCCTTGCCGGGGCGACCCGTTTCCGTTTAGCCAAGTGCCATGTATGCGATTTCGCTCAGTTCGATCCCGCCGCGCTTCGCCCGGATCGGGCCGATGCTGGAAAGCCTTCTCGCGCAGCGACCCGCGCCCGAGCGGGTGATCTTGGCGCTGCCCCGCCGCTATGAACGGTTCGGCGGCCCGGTGCATGCCCCTGCCCTCCCCGCCGGGGTCGAGATCATGTGGAGCCCGCAAGATCACGGCCCCGCCACCAAGGCGCTGGTAGCGGCGGATCGTTTGGCCGGGCATGTGCCACGGCTGATCTATTGCGATGACGACTGGATCGCGGGGCCGGGCTGGGCGGCCGCGCTGCTGGCGTCTGCCCGCCCGCACGAGGCGGTGACCGGACAGGGCTTCAGCGTGGCCCGGCTGGGGCGGACCTCAGGCGCGCCGACAGCTGCGCATGTGGATATCGCGCAAGGGTTTTCGGGCGTGCTGATCGACCCCGCCTGGCTGTCAGGGCCGGACCTGGCCCCGCCCGCAGCCGCCCGGGCGGTGGATGATATCTGGCTTTCGGGTCTGCTGGCGGCACGGGGCATCCCCATTCGTGGCGCTGCGCATGCGCGCCGGGCGCTGCGCCCGGCCTTTGCGGACGATCACGCCCTGCAAGACAGCCTGATCGCCGGGCAAGCGCGCCATGATGCCAACCTGACCGCCGCCGCACTCATTCATGCGCGCCACGGTATCTGGCCAGCGGCAAACTGAGCGCCGACCGCGTCGCGGATCGTCTGGGAATATGTATGGCGATCAGTGAACCGTGACCGGGGTCATGTTGTTCTGGCGCGCCAGCACAAAGGCAAGGCGGCGGTCGCGCACCAGCGCAAGGCGCTCACCCGCAGACGTGTGCAGCGCATAGAGCGTCTCGCTGCCCATGGCCTGCTCGCGCATGTCCTCGGGAAGGTCCGCCACATTCACGGGCCGGACATAGACGATGTCATGGCCCGCTTCGGCGCCGAAATCGTACTTGGTTTCCATATCGGTTACCCCTTGTTGATCCTGATCCGCTGCACAACCGTTTCAGGCTCGGCCCGGGTGAGGTCCACATGCAGCAGACCGTTTTCCATGATCGCCTCGCCCACCTCGACGCCATCGGCCAGCACGAAAGAGCGCTG
>CAZMZS010000281.1:0-1333 GCA_964570675.1 uncultured Roseovarius sp.
TCTTTCAACTCTGCCAGCGCCTTGTAAAGCCCGGACGTGGCCAGAGGCGGGGTCAGGTGGCTGACCGTCACAGCGCCCGAGCGGCGCTTGGCCAGCGTCGCCTCCGAGGGGTTGTTCGAGGCGTAAAGATAGACATTCGGCATGTCACCGATCAGCCGGTCGGGCCAGCACGCCACGCCAGGCCCGGTTTGCTTGCCCGGCATGAATTCCAGTGCGCCATGCATTCCGAAATGCAGCAGCACATCGGCTTTGAACGATTGCCGCAGCCACAGGTAGAACTGTGCAAAGGCATGGGTCGGGGCAAAGCCGCGCTCGAACAACAGGCGCATCGGGTCGCCCTCATAGCCGAAGGCCGGTTGCAGCCCGACAAAGACATTGCCGAACTGTGCCCCAAGCACGAAAACGCCGCGACCGTCCGATTGCACGCGCCCCGGGGCTGCGCCCCATTGCGCCTCGATCTCGTTCAGCCACGGGGTGTTGCGCACCATCTCTTCGGCGCCGACATGGGCCGCGACATTGGCCTCCTGCCCGTATTGCTGCGCCGTGCCCTCAAGCACGATGGCGCGCAGGGCCTCGACGCTTTGGGGCGGGGTCAGATCATAGCCGCGCGCCGCCATGGCGTGCAGCGTATTGTAAAGCGAGGTAAAGACATCCAGATAAGCCGCCGTGCCCGCCGCCCCGGCATTGGGCGGAAAGCCGAACAGCACGATACCCACCCGGCGCTCGGCCACCTTGGCGCGATGCAACGCGGCTTGTCGCGCGACACGACCGGCCAGAACGCCGACCCGCTCGGGGCAGGGCGCCATGGCCTTGACGGTCGAGGTGGCGGCGCAGGTGCGGTCGCATCCCTTGCAGCCTTCGGCGCCGTGACGCCCGGCAAAGACCGTCGGCATCGTGGCCCCGTCCAGCTCGGGCAGGGCGATCAGCATCGTCGTTTCGATGGGGCCGAGCCCCTGGCTCGAATTGGCCCATTGATCCAGCGTCTGGAATTCCAGCGGATGCGCGGCCACATAAGGCACATCCAGGTCACTGAGCACCGCGACAGCCGCGTCATTGTCGTTATACGCGGGCCCGCCCACAAGGCTGAACCCGGTCAGCGACAGAAGGGCGTCAATCTTCACGCCCTGTGCATCGCGGAAGAACCTTTCGATCGCGGGGCGGCCATCCAAGCCCCCCGCAAAGGCCGGAAGAACCTTCAGCCCCTGCGCTTCCAATGCGCGGATCACCGCGTCGTAATGCGCCGTATCACCAGCAAGCACATAGCTGCGCATCATCAAGAGCCCGACGGTGCCCTTGGGGGCTGCGCATTGTGGAAGATCGGCGGGATCGGTGG
>CAZMZS010000282.1:0-1299 GCA_964570675.1 uncultured Roseovarius sp.
ACCTTGTCGGCGTCGAACACATGCAGCGGGCGGTTGCGGTCATAGGTGAAGAAATTGGTGATATCCACCAGCGCCGAAATCGGGCGCAGGCCAATGGCGCGCAGCCGGTCCTGCAACCATTGCGGCGAAGGGCCGTTGGTGACGCCCCGGATCACCCGCCCGGCAAAAACCTCGCAGCCACCCTCGCGCGTGTCCTCGTCAATGGTCACATTGACGGGGCAGGGGAACTGCCCCTCCACATGCGCTTGCGGCGCGGGCTTCATCCGCCCCAGCCCGCGCGCCGCCAGATCCAGCGCAATGCCCCGCACGCCCAGGGCATCGGGGCGGTTGGGTGTAATGGCGATCTCGATCACCGGATCGACCTTGGCGGGGTCATGCTCGGCCAGCCAGTCGGTAAAGGCCTGCCCGACCTCGCCCGAAGGCAGCTCGATGATCCCGTCATGCTCTTCCGAAAGCTCCATCTCGCGCTCGGAACACATCATGCCATGGCTCTCGATGCCGCGGATCTTGCCCACCCCGATCGTGGTGTCGATCCCGGGCACATAGACACCCGGGCTGGCCACGACCACGGTGATCCCCTCGCGCGCATTGGGCGCCCCGCAGATGATCTGCGTCTCGCCTTCTGCCGTTGCCACCTGGCACACTTTCAGCTTGTCGGCATCGGGGTGCTTTTCCGCCTTCACCACCTTGCCGATCCTGAAGGCGCCAAGCCGCTCGGCGGGGTCGGAGATCTCCTCGACCTCCAGCCCCAGATCGGTCAGCGTCTCGGCGATCTCGGCCAGGCCGGCCTCGGTCTCAAGATGGTCTTTCAGCCAGGACAGGGTGAATTTCATCGGCTCTCATCCACGAAAGGAACATTGCTCAAAGCGCGTTTAGCCTATCCGGCGCAGGGGGAAAACCCCGCAGCTTGCCAAGCCCCCGCCTTCTTCTGTTTCAAAATATCCCGGGGAGCGCGAGGGGCTGGCCCCTCGCTGACGCCGCGCGCAACCGCTGCGGGCATCACGCATCGGCGCGCTGCGCCAGCCGGTCGATATCGCCCATCCGCCAAAGCTGGATCTCGCGCGCCAGGCGCAGCGATGGCTTCATGCAAAAGAACAGCGACCCGGCGATGAACAGCCAGACCGCCTGGGTCTCGTATTCGGCCCACAGGAACAGGACCGACCCGATCAGGAAACAGATCGCGGCGGCGAAATCGACAACCGTATGGGCGATCTCGTAGGCCGCGTATACCTTTTGCGTATCGGCGTTGCGCTGGCGGGCTTCATGTCGGAACAGGCGCATATGCGGGCCTCCGGTCTG
>CAZMZS010000283.1:0-1296 GCA_964570675.1 uncultured Roseovarius sp.
CGGCTGGGGGCGGCGCATTTCAATGTGCTGATGTATCCCGAAACCGGCGAGGCCGCCTGCCGCTGGATGGAGCGGGAACTTGGCCAGCCCTTTACCAAGACCGTTCCAATCGGTGTGGGCGCGACCCGCGATTTCGTGGCCGAGGTGGCCGGGATCACCGGGCTCGAGGCCAAGCTGGAAGAAAGCCGCCTGCGTCTGCCATGGTATTCCGCGAGCGTCGATTCCACCTATTTGACCGGCAAGCGCGTCTTCATTTTCGGGGATGGCACGCATGTGGCCACCGCCGCGCGTATCGCGCGCGACGAGATGGGTTTCGAGGTGGTGGGCCTTGGTTGCTATAACCGCGAAATGGCCCGCCCGGTGCGGGCGCTGGCCAGGGATTACGGCGTCGAGGCGCTGATCTCGGATGATCATCTGGATGTGGAAGCCGCGATCGCAGACGCCGCGCCGGAGCTGATCCTCGGCACCCAGATGGAGCGCCATACCGGCAAGCGGCTGGGCATTCCCTGCGCGGTCATTTCCTCGCCCGTTCACGTACAGGATTTCCCGGCGCGCTACAGTCCGCAGATGGGGATCGAAGGCGCGAACGTCATTTTCGACACTTGGGTGCATCCGCTGGTCATGGGGCTGGAAGAACATCTGTTGACCATGTTCCGCGAGGATTTCGAGTTTCACGACGCAGCCGGGGCCAGCCATCATGGCGGCGCGCATGTGGCGCGCAACACGGATGCGGCCTCTGCCCCGCGCCCCGAAGATTCCGGGGCGCCCCAAGAGGATGCCGCGCAACACGAACAAACGGGCCAGGTGATCTGGCTCGACGCGGCCGAGCGCGAGTTGAAAAAGATTCCCTTCTTCGTGCGCGGCAAGGCCAGGCGCAACACCGAGGCCTTCGCCACCGAAAAGGGCCTTGAGGAAATCAGCATCGACACGCTTTACGAAGCCAAGGCCCATTATGCGCGATAACGTGGTCATAAACCCGGGCGCCCTGCCCTATCGCGTGGTGATCCTGACATTGGACAGCCACGCGGCGGGGCCTTGTGCGCGGGTCGCCGAGCGGATGGCCGAGGATTTTCCGGGGCTCGAACTGAGCGTGCACGCCGCCGCCGAATGGGGCGAGTGCGACGCCGCGCTGGCCCGGGCGCGGGCGGCGATTGCCAGCGCCGATATCGTGGTCGCGAACCTGCTGTTCCTCGAAGAGCATATCAACGCCATCCTGCCCGATCTCGAGGCGCGCCGCGATCATTGCGACGCCATGGCCGGGATCATCGCCGATGGCCAGATCGTGAAATGCACCCG
>CAZMZS010000284.1:0-1286 GCA_964570675.1 uncultured Roseovarius sp.
AAACGCGAGATCGTAAAGCACATCCACGGTCGCAAGCGCGTCGTTGAACTCGAGGCAGTCGAACAACTGTACCCGGCCCTCGTAGAGACAGATATTGCTCAGGTGCAGATCACCGTGACAGCGCCGCACATGACCCACGCGCGCTCTTTGGTTCAAGCGATCGGCATGGGTGCGCAGAGCCGTCTCGAAAGCGGCATCGAGGCGGGAGATGTCGGCCTCGGCAAAGACAGTGCCTTGCCGAAAGGCCTCCGCATTGACGCGCAACACCGATGCGATGTTGTCGGCACCGCCGGCGTCGTCATCCACCGGTGCGGTCGCATGAAACACCATGATCTCGTGCGCCAGTTCATCAAGATGCCGGGATGTCAGCGCCCCGCGTTGCGCCATTGAATCGAACAGCGCGTCCTGATCGAACCGGCGCATCTCGACCACCGCATCGAGATGCGCGCCCGAGCCGTCGAATTCAGGCCGCCTTGCACCGGCGGTGATCTGGCGAACCCCAAGATAAAGCTCGGGCGCGGTGCGGCGATTGAGGCGCAACTCCGTCTCGCAGGCGACCAGCCGCAGCTCCGGGGTAGAGAAATCCAGATAGGGCAGACTGACAGCCCGCTTGAGCTTGAACACCCGCTTGCCCACCAGAAACAGGTGCGAGATATGGGTGTCGATCCGCTCGACGGCGTTTGTCATCCCGTAGCTCCGGGGATCCGACAGAAGTGCCTTGGCCGTTCCCTGTTCGTCTTGACGCATTCTTGTTCCCTGCCACCGCGATGTCGCGAACTTTATCCGATTGCTTACGGCCTGCCTTAACATCGGTTAATCGCGCCCGACATCGCTTGGTGTCGCTTTGCTCTCGCAGATTCTGCCGCAAACCTTGTGGCGCAACTATGCTGAAACTGGAAAGTGCAGCAGGGATAGTCACGGTTTCGAAGACGCACGGGTCACCGGGAAGCGATGTCTCGGTCCAAAGCGTCGAGCGAAGTGATGCTGGCGGATGGATTTTATCCGGCACTCTGGCACCAAAGGCATCTGCCCAGACTGTGGCTTGCATTCGCGACGACGTCACGGATGGCACATCGGCGGCTGCAGGATCTTCGCGCACATGGAGAAGGGGTCACCGTGACACTCCAGGTTTGCCGCTGGCGATGTCTGGCTTCCGCTTGCCCGCGCCGGGCTTTTTCGATCACATTCGCTCTGTTGCGCATCCGCTTGCACGTCGCACCTCGCGTGTCGGACAGATCTAAGAAATCACGGAAATCGGTATCGTGAAACAGCGGTTTCATCATCGC
>CAZMZS010000285.1:0-1280 GCA_964570675.1 uncultured Roseovarius sp.
ATGGACACGATCTATGCTCTTTCGACGGCGCAAGGCAAAGCCGGCGTCGCGGTGATCCGCGTGTCGGGCCCGATGGCCTTTGATGCCTGCCGCGCTCTGGCCGGTGACGTGCCCCCACCGCGCACCGCATCACTTCGGGATTTGCACGACAGCACCGGCAACCGCCTTGACCAGGCGCTTGTGCTGACCTTCAGTGAAAACCACAGCTTCACCGGCGAGAATACCGTGGAATTCCAGACCCATGGCAGTACTGCCGTCATTTCCGCTTTGCTTGATGCGCTCGGTCGGCTCGATGGGTTGCGCGCGGCTGACCCCGGTGAGTTCACCCGCCGCGCCCTTGAAAACGGCCAACTCGATCTTGCCCAGGTCGAAGGTCTGGCCGATCTGATCGACGCCGAAACCGAATCCCAACGCCGTCAGGCGCTGCGCGTTCTGTCCGGTGATCTGGGGCGGCGCGCCGAAACCTGGCGCGAAAGCCTTATCCGCGCCGCTGCCCTGCTTGAAGCGACCATTGATTTCGCTGACGAGGATGTCCCCGTCGATGTCACCCCCGAAGTGGGGGCTTTGGTGAGCAGCGTGATTTCTGACCTTACCCGCGAGATCGCTGGCGTTGGCACCGCGGAACGGATCCGCTCAGGGTTCGAGGTGGCCATCGTCGGCGCGCCGAATGTCGGCAAATCCACGCTTCTTAACGCTCTGGCGGGGCGCGACGCGGCAATAACCTCGGAATATGCGGGCACGACGCGCGATGTGATCGAAGTGCGCATGGACCTTGGCGGGTTGCCCGTGACTCTGCTCGATACCGCCGGGCTGCGTGCTACCGAGGACGCTGTCGAGTCCATCGGGATCGAGCGCGCCCGCAGCCGCGCGGCGCTGGCCGATCTGCGTGTTTTCCTCGTCGAGGACGGCGCCGCCCCCGACATGCCGCCCGAGATCGACGATATCGTCTTGCGCGCCAAGGGCGACCGCCTCGCTGACTCCAGCGATGCGATTTCGGGCAAGACCGGCCTTGGCCTCTCGGATCTCATTGCCCGGATCACCCGTATTCTGTCGGCGCGGGCCTCGAACGCCGGGATCGCTACCCGCGACCGCCACAAGCAGGCCATGGAGCGTGGCCTCGCGGCGCTGGAGGCCGCGCTCACCCTTCTCCCGCAGGGCGAAGATACCGCTGAGCTTGCCGCCGAAGAGCTTCGCACCGCTATCCGGGCCCTTGATTCTCTGGTAGGACGCATAGATATCGAAAACGTCCTGGATGAAATCTTCGCAAGCTTCTGCCTTGG
>CAZMZS010000286.1:0-1277 GCA_964570675.1 uncultured Roseovarius sp.
TCCCAACTTGTGATCGTCGCGGCCCCCGCAAATGACGGCACACAGACGACAGCGCTCAGAAGCAACGCAGATTTCAATTTGATTCTCGATATCATTTATACAATCCCCCCAAGGAAATGCTGTTTTCATTCAATAACTTGCCGACAAGAAAGGAACGGCAGAACACTCGCAAAGCACAAACATATAAAAATTCTCGCATATTTATCTGACCAATTCCCTGGCCCAAGTCAATATTCAAGTTCCGAAATGTATTCACCGCCCATGCCCGCACCCACACCCTCACCGCACGCAAAAGCGGCAGCCGTGGGAGGTCGGCTGCCGCTTGCGCTCAACGCCCGTCGGAAGCGGACGGCAGGGTCATGCCATGCCGCTTCAGTCGTTCATTTCGGCATTGGCGTTCACACTGGCGTTCACGCTGGAACGCAGCTCCGCCAGGCTCAGCGCGTATTCAACCGCGCCGGTGGCGTCCTGGTTCAGGCTGCGCAGATCAACGGCGATCCGGTTCGCGGCCAGATCGGCGCTTTCATCGACCGAGATCACTGCCTGCCTGCGCCCGTCATCCGCCTCGCGGGTGCCATCGACCTGGCCGATCACCTGACCGTCGGCTGACATGATGGGCGTGCCTTCGTTCAGGTCGCTCAACGCCTGCGCGGCGGCTCCGGTCTCCGGGTCGATGGCGCTGGTCGTTTCGGAACTGTCCGAGGGCGACTTCGCGCCAAGATTGACCGTGCCCCCCAGGCTGGCGCCTTCTCCGACGCTGACGTCGGTCTCGGCATCGACACTGGCGTCAGCCCCCGCTTGGGCGCCGACACTGTTATCGGATGAATCCGCTTGGACGGATGGGCCAGCTTCGGCAGCATTGTTTTCGCCGGTTTCAAGAGCGTGAACCGACACCGCGCTTGCGGTGGTCAGGATCGTTGCGAGGGCCATTTCACGGAAGGACATGAGGTCTCTCCTTTATCATCTGATAAGCGTTTATTCCTGCAAGAGCCGCCTGTTCGCGGCCCTTCCATCCGCTCAACGCAAGGTGGCCGCGCCGGTTCCATGTCCATTCCCCGGCTTTCTCCCCACCCGGCAACACCCCGCCTCCGAGAGGCGGACCGGTATCGGCGAAGAACATAGGGTTCAGAAAGGAAAAGATGCGGATGCTGCGCGGTCAGGCAAAAAGCGGACCGAGGCGCTCGAGGATTGTCTCTCGCGCCTATCGCACAGGAAAACGCGGCACTCTGAGGTGCCGCGTTGATTGGGTTTGAAAGAAGGGCTCAGGCGATGTCGAT
>CAZMZS010000287.1:0-1260 GCA_964570675.1 uncultured Roseovarius sp.
CGCCGTCGCACTGGCGGTGCTGCCGGTCGAGACGATCCAGTCGCGCTTTGGCGATTTGCCCTCGGGCCTGCCGATGCCCGAACTCCCCGAAATCACCGCTCACCGCCTGATCGAGCTTCTGCCCTCGGCCCTGGTGATCGCCTTCCTGGCCGGGGTCGAATCGCTGCTTTCGGCGATGGTCGCCGACCGGATGATCGGCGGGCGCCATCGCCCCAATGCCGAGGTGCTGGCCCAGGGCGCGGCCAATATCGGCTCGGCGCTCTTTGGCGGTCTGCCCGCCACCGGTGCCATCGCGCGCACCGCCACCAATGTGCGCGCCGGGGGCAAGACGCCGGTCGCGGGGCTGGTCCATGCGCTGACCATCCTTGTGGTGATGCTGGCCGCCGCGCCGCTTGCGGGGTACCTGGCGATGCCCGCTCTGGCGGGCCTGCTGCTGCTGACCGCCTGGAACATGAGCGAGCCGCAGAAATGGGGCGAACATCTGCGTGGGCGGCGCTCGGATCTGGTGCTTTTGCTGCTCACCATGGTCCTGACCGTGATCGCGGATCTGACCGTCGCCATCGGGGTCGGGGTGGCCCTCGGCCTCGCGCTGCGCCTGCGCCGTCGCAAGGAGCCGCCCCCCGACTGGTCAACGCCCGATAGATAAGCGCTTGCCCTGCGATGTTTCGCCACCGGCAGGCGGTCAGGTGGGGCACGCCCTTGTTACATTCCGATCAAGTGTTATGTTACACGGGCAAGCAGAAGGAGTCGTCCACATGCCCAAGCTCATCCGCCTCTACATCACCCATGTCGCTATCGGTTTTGCGATCGCGGCGGCCTTCGTGGGTATGCTGCTATGGTTCGATGTCGCCAACCTTTGGCATCTGGTGACGCATTCCGACAAGGGCCTGCTTGCGGTGGTGATCCTCTGGATCTCGAACGGGGTTATCTTCGCCGGGGTGCAGTTCGGAATCGCGGTTATGCGTCTCAAGGACGATGACGACGACGATCATCACGGCGGCCTTCGCCAGCACGTGATGCGCGAGGAACACGCAACCATCCCCGTGCGCGCCGACGAAGGCGGCAAGAACCTGTTCGGTAAGTCCTGAGCCGGGTTGCGGTAAAAACCGCGCCAGCCCCCTCTTTGCACCAGCCGCTTTGCGAACACGGAGCGACGTGGCCAGGTTGTTCCGAGCGGACCTTCGCAGCGGGTCGATCGGGTGTCCGATTTGCGGGATGGGGCTGCTGTCCACTTAAATTGCACGAACAGCTGCTTTGCGG
>CAZMZS010000288.1:0-1249 GCA_964570675.1 uncultured Roseovarius sp.
GCACGCAGGCTGTCGATACCGAACCGGGCGGCCAGAACCGTCAGGCTTTGGATTGCACCTTCGGGCAGGGCGATCCGCGTTAAACGGGTGCGCGCGGCCTCGATGTCCGCGGGGGCGGGCAGGCGCATGGATGCCTCGGACCAATGCAACCCGTTGAGATCTATGTGGAAGGCAAGGCGGTCTCGCAGGGCGGCCGGCGCTTCTTCCTCGGGCTCGGCGCCTTCGTCGAGCATGATCAGGGCGTGGCCACGGCCCGCATCCAGCAATTGTCCAAGCCGAATGGCAAGGCCCGGCGTGCAGCGTTCGGCCATGGGCAAAATGAGCGTGGCCGGGATGTCGGCCAATCCCTTGTCCTGAACCATGCGACCCTCGGCGAGAGAGGCCGAAATATTCAGGCCACCGAAAAGCTGTGTGTCCGTAAGGCCGGGGTGAATGCGGTGTTGTGGGCCGGGCAGCTTGGACAATGCTGCCTCGGCGGCCTGGCGCACAGGCCCCGCACGGGCGCGCAGCGTAAGCCCCTTGAGCGCGCCGGGGTCAACGGCCAGCGCGGCCATGGCACGCAGCGCGCGCGCCCAGGGCTGGGGTGGTGTGTCTGCGATCACCCCAAGACATCCTCGACCGCGCGCGCCACACGCGCGACAGAACCCGCCTCGTCCAGCGGATCACGCCGCAACCGGTGGCTGAGGGCGATAGGGGCGATGGCGCGCAGGTGATCGCGGGTGATTTGCTCTGCCCCGCTGAAGGCCGCAAAGGCGCGCGCGGCGCGCAACAGGGTCAGTTCACCGCGCAGGCCATCCGCGCCGAGCGTCAGCGAAAGCTGCGCGCAATCGCGCAGGATGTCTTCGGGGGTTTGGGTGTCTGGAAGGGCGATCCGGGCCGACAGGATCGCCTCGCGCAGCGCGGCATCTTCGGCCTGCCAATGCGACAGGAAGTTCTCGGTATCGGTCTCGAAGTCATTGCGGCGGCGGATCACTTCGATCCGCTCGTCGATCGTATTGGGCGAGGTGACTTCCACTGACAACCCGAAGCGATCCAGAAGCTGTGGACGCAACTCGCCTTCTTCGGGGTTGCCGGAGCCGACGAGCACAAAGCGCGCATCGTGACGGATCGACAGCCCGTCGCGTTCCACGGCATTGAGACCGGATTGCGCCACGTCGAGCAGCAGGTCGACGATATGATCCTCAAGCAGATTGACCTCGTCGATATAAAGATAGCCACGGTTGGCACGGGCCAGCAGGCCCGGCTCGAA
>CAZMZS010000289.1:0-1197 GCA_964570675.1 uncultured Roseovarius sp.
GCGAATCGGGGCTAAGCTATTGGTTAACCTCAAAAACCCCTGTCTGCATCGCGTCGGTTTTACGTCGGTATCACGTCGGTATTTTTCACAGCCCCCCGGCAGGTTAACAGACCGCGCGGTGGGTTTTGTACAAAATGTACGGGCGTTTTGTACGTTTTGGGATAAAGGAGCCGCGCATCGTCGGGCCGCGGTGCGGCGATCGACCCTCTGAGCTGATGAACTTTATTTCAGCCACTGGCGCGCAACTTTTGATCTATTCACCCAGACCATCCCAATCGCCGTGCCGGGGGGCGGCCCGTCGATGCGCGGCAGGCCTACGGCCTTTGATTCCGCGCGGGGGAAAGTATGGCAGCGTTGGACGGGGAGTGGCTGCGTCATCCCTAGAAGCGGCCATTCATATAAAGTGCAGCGAATTACCGGATTGAGTCCAAAGAGGTCAATGCTGCGGACAGCACACGTGTCTGTTTAACTTCTAGAAGATTTCTCCTAGCAGCTATAAACTTGCCGCTGAAGGAGACATCAAATTGAACGACGATTTTAAGAACACGAGTCTAGATACAAAGCTGCAGATGCTCCAATTAGTCTCAGATATCGCCGAAAGAGAATCGGATAGAACTTGGAGGAGGTTCGCAATTCTCATTACAATAAACGGGGCTTTGGTTGCCCTTGTTTCCATAATTTCACCTGAATTTTCGAAAGCCACTCGATTGGTAGCTGGTATCTTCGGACTCGTGGTGTCTTTTGCCTGGTATAAAATGGTACCGATTTCAAAGTATTATGAGCAAAGGTGGCAGGAAGACATGAAGTACATCATATCCTCCGACCCGGTATTGGCTGATGTAATCAAAGCTCGGGATAGCGTTACATCCCGCGCAACTAGGCCGACTGCCTGGAGCGCTTCAAGTTATGTTAGAGTTATGGCAATTATGATTGGGGCAATTTGGCTCATCCTGATCGCAACCACCGTCTACGAGTTGTCAGATTGGCATGGGGAAGCTGAGGCGGTTCGGTCGGTGGGGCCAGACGTTTAGACAATTGCACGCCCAAGAAGAGCGCTAGGCGGACATTCGAGCACCTGCGGCTAATACGCTTTCTGTCCGCACACCAGACGCCAAAATGACCTTCGCCAGTTACCCGCTCACCTCAAAGATCACCCTCATCCACCTTCCTCCTCCCCGCATCTCACGCTAAAATCCA
>CAZMZS010000290.1:0-1187 GCA_964570675.1 uncultured Roseovarius sp.
ACTTCTTGGCGAATTCCGGGTCCAGATCGGCCCGGGTCGCCAGGTCTTCAAGCCGCGCGATCTGCTGCGCCTCGCGGGCGGGATCGGATGCGGGAAGGTCGTGATCGGCCTTGAGCTGACCCACCGCCTGGGTGCGCTTGAACCGCTCGCCCAGCGTATAGACAAGGATCGCGTCCAGCCGGTCGATGCTGTCGCGGTGGTCCTTCAGAATGGCGGCGGCGCGGGCGGTGGCGTCATCAGTCAAGGGGAAACCCTTTCGGTTGAAAAAGCGGGTCGCAGTAATGGTCGATCTCCATCTCGATCCCGTCGGCCAGCTGCCCGGATTTCAGGGTTTCTGGCGATGGGTGGCGATAGACCGCGTCATTGCCGTCGATGGTGGCGGCGTCGTGGTCCTTGGTGGCGCCCAGCCGTTCGGCCAGCCGGATCGAGTCGAGGTTCTTGGGGTCGATATAGCTGACCGCACCGTCCCAGCCGAGCTGCTGGTAGAAATAACCGCGCGCCGCGTGGGTCGCCTCCAATGCGTAGCCGTGACCGGCCTTCTCGGGCCATATGATCCAGGCGATCTCCTGCTCGGGCCATCCGGCGGGAAACCAGCCACCGGCCATGCCGAAGGTCTCGTCGGTGTCCTTGTCGTGGATCATCCACATGCCATAGCCGCGGATGTTCCAATGGCCGATCTCGGCGGCATAGAGCATCCAGCTTTCGTACCGGTTGAGCGGCCCGCCCATGAAGCGCGAGCGATACGAACTGAACGTCGCCTTGAAATCGGGGTAATCCTCGGGCTCGGGGCCGCGCAGCACAAGGCGGCGGGTCTCCAGCGACGGTATGCGTGTGGTGGGCATGTCAGCAACCCTCCCCGGCAATGCGGAAAGGGGGGCGATGCGCAAAGGGGCCTTTGCTCCGGTACTGGTCAAAACACAACATCAGATCACTTCTTCTTGCCAAAACCGCTGAGACCCGGCGGCAGACCGCCGCCGCTGCCAAGGCCACCCATGCCACCCATGCCGCCGGGCATCTTGCCGCCCATGGCCTTGGCGGCCTCTTCCATCGCCTTGGGGTCGTTCATGTCGGGCATGCCATCCTTGCCGAACATGCCCTTCATGGCCTGTTTCAGCATGCCGCCTTTGCCCATCTTGCCCATCTTCTTCATCATGTCGCCCATCTGGCGCTGCATCTTGAGAAGCTTG
>CAZMZS010000291.1:0-1168 GCA_964570675.1 uncultured Roseovarius sp.
GCGGCGGTGTTTTCGCCATGGAGCTTGGCGGCCCCGAAGTGGGCCGTGGCTGTGGCGGCCGGGGCATCATTCACGGGTTCGAGCTTTTGGAAAAGCTGGGCTTTCATGATTGGGATTTCGATTACGTCCTTTTGGATTTCCTGGGTGACGTGGTGTGCGGCGGCTTCGGTCTGCCGATTGCCCGCGACATGGCGCAGAAGGTGATCCTGGTCGCGTCGAACGATCTGCAATCTCTCTATGTGGCCAACAATGTCTGCTCGGCGGTGGAGTATTTCCGCAAGCTGGGTGGCAATGTCGGCGTCGCGGGGTTGGTGGTGAACAAGGATGACCACTCGGGCGAGGCGCAGGCCTTTGCAGAGGCGGTCGATATCCCGGTGCTGGCCGCCATTCCCCAAGATGACGATCTGCGCAAGAAATCCGCCAATTATCAGATTGTTGGCACCTCCGAGAGCCAATGGGGCAGCCTGTTTGCTGAATTGGCCGAGGCGGTTTCACTGGCCCCGCCAATCCGGCCGGCACCGTTGGATCAGGACGGTCTGCTGGACCTCTTTGATGGATCGGACACCGGGGCCGGCGTGACGCTGGAACCAGCCACCGACGAGGACATGCGCGGCAAGCACGCCGAAACCAAGCCCTCGCTCGAAGTCATCTATGACGACGCGTGAAAGGAACCCCATGAGTGACGAGATCACATATGATGCCGCCCATGAGGCCGAGGTGATCAAGGGCAAGGCCGATGAGCCGACCCCGGACACGGCGGGTGCGCCGGGGCTTGGCTGTCACTCGGGTGCGGAAATGGAAAAGGCCGCGCGGATGGCGGGGCAGTCAGACATTTTGGACCAATACGCCAAGGATTATCCGCAAGGCCCGCATGACAAACCGCAATCCATGTGTCCCGCGTTCGGCTCTCTGCGTGTCGGCCTGCGGATGAAGCGGGTGGCGACGGTGCTGAGTGGCTCGGCCTGCTGTGTTTACGGCCTGAGTTTCGTCAGCCACTTTTACGGCGCGCGCCGCTCGGTCGGGTATGTGCCGTTCAACTCGGAATCGCTGGTCACCGGCAAGCTGTTCGAGGATATCCGCGACAGCGTGCATGAATTGGCCGATCCCGACCGGGTTGACGCAGTGGTGGTGACAAACCTTTGCGTGCCCACGGCAAGCGGTGTGCCCC
>CAZMZS010000292.1:0-1166 GCA_964570675.1 uncultured Roseovarius sp.
TGGCATAGAGGGCAACTTCCCTGCCTCAGCTGAGACCAGGTCGAATTGGTCTGACTCCACCTGAGCAACCGCGATCAAGGGGATGAGCGTGTCTTCACTAGCCGAGTAGGGCATTGTGAAAAGAAACCCGGTTGAGCGAAACAGGCGTCGCCCTACCCTGCCCTTGCTGAAGCTGGTTCGCATTCGTCTGACGACACCACTCAGCCAGAATAATCAAAAAGAAAACGGCACATATGGCCACCTTGAGCACAGCATGCAGGATGCTCGACGACAGTTCCCGGGCTGACCAATCGGCGGAAAAGCGTTTCGAAGACGGCGCAGTGCCAAGGGCAGCCCGTCACGGCGAGGGGGTTGTTGTGGATCGCAAGCTCCATCGGGTCTGAGGGCTGGCAGGAGACAACCGCGTTGCCGGCAAAGGTCCAGGAATGATGGCAGATTGCCTTGAGCAGCATTGGGCCCGAAAGCCGCGCAGGCAAGGTCCGCAGAACCCACTGCGACAAGCGCGGTATGCGATGCGCGAGGATATATTCACCCGTTCTGCGCCCCGATTCACGGGCGATTTCAAGGCCAAGCCCGGGTGAAAATTCCCGCGCGATTGCGGCATGCAGGCGTGCGGCTTCGCTTGCGGGCACCATATCCTGGGGCGGATGTTCAAGCAGGCCGCGCAATCCCGCGCCCTCGAAAACGCGCTCTGCCGCATCCTGCCCGCACAGGGCCCGCAGGGCCTCGATGCTTTGCAAGATGGCGTTGGGCCCGACGAGATCGATGCCCTTGAGATCGCTCATGCCCTACTCCGCCGGGGTTCCGTAGCCTGATTTCTGATCGCCCCCACCACAGGCGCGCGCTTCGGCCTGAAGCGCGGCGATGCGCGCTTTTTCGGCCTTGACCTGCGCACGGACGCTGGCCTTGCGCTCGGCGGCCTTGGCCTTTCGGTCTGCCATGGCCTCCCAATCAGCCATTTGCGCATCAGCGATCTTGCGGCTGTCGTCAAAGTGAAAATCCACCTTGTCCTTGGATTGCGGGCCCCAATAGCCCACTTTGCCAAGATCATAGAAGGTCCGCGCGAAACCCGCCTTGGCGAAGGCACGCAAGCAGCCCAGCAAGTATTTGCGACGGAAACCGCGCCCGCGCCAAGGGTAGTGGAACAGCGCCTTGATCATGTAGAA
>CAZMZS010000293.1:0-1151 GCA_964570675.1 uncultured Roseovarius sp.
CCGAGGCCGAAGCCGTCCAAGCCGCGCGGGGTCTATGATCGGACCACGCGCGGCACCCGCATCTACCTTGCCACGCCGCGCTTGCGGGGTCTGCTGGCGCTGAACCTCGCAGCCGCGGCGGCAGGCGCCATGGTGCTGGTCAACTCGGTGGTTCTGGTGCGCGGCACGCTGGGCCTCTCCGAGAGCGCGCTCGCGTGGACGATGTTCGCCTTCGGCGCAGGCTCGATGCTGGCGGCGTTTGCACTGCCCCGCCTGCTTGATCGCGTTCCCGACCGCCCGGTGATGGTCGGTGGCGCCGCGCTTATGATCCTCACGCTGCTGGCGCTGGCCGCAGAGGCAGCCGCGCTCGGGCTCGGCTGGTCGTACCTGCTCGGCGCATGGCTGCTGGTGGGTCTGGGCTATTCCGCCGTCCTCACGCCGTCCGGACGTCTCCTGCGCCGGTCCGCGCACGCCGAGGACCGCCCCGCGCTCTTCGCCGCACAGTTTGCGCTCAGCCACGCCTGCTGGCTGGTGACCTATCCACTGTCGGGATGGCTGATGACGCAGTTCGGGCCGGTCGCAGCACTGGCGCTGTTGGCGGCACTGGCTGGCATCGGCGTGCTGACCGCCCTGCGCCTCTGGCCATCGGGCGATCCCGATGCCTTCGAGCACACGCACGAGAACCTGCCGCTCGATCATCCCCACCTCAAGGGTGAGCGCCTCCATGCGCATCCCTTCGTGGTCGATGACCAGCATCCTCGCTGGAGCTCACAACTCTGAGGGTTGGCCGTGCACCAGCGGTAGGTGAACTGTTGCCCGCAACCCGCCCTCTGTGCGATTCGACAGGACCACGTCGCCGCCATGGGCGTGCAGGATGGCCCGCGCGATCGGCAGGCCGAGGCCGATCCCGCCCGTCTCGCGCGAGCGCGACGTCTCGAGCCGGGTGAACGGGTCGAAGACCTTGTCCAGATCCTGCTCTGGGATGCCGGGACCATCGTCTTCGATCAGCATCTCCGCGCGACCGGCACCCTGCCTGACCGACACTTGCGGTCCGCGGCCGTAGCGCTGCGCATTCTCCATCAGATTGCGCAGGGCGCGCCGGATCGCGGTGCGGCGAATCTCGGCCCTGACCGGTTCCGATGACATCACCGCGATCTGTGGACCCGTCTCGG
>CAZMZS010000294.1:0-1133 GCA_964570675.1 uncultured Roseovarius sp.
CGGCAGGACTACGCCGCCTCGATGGCATCCCAGCTCGAGAGCTTCAGGAGCGATTTGAGCAAAATTGCGACCATCGCGCATCGTACAATCGAGAGCGATACCCGCACATTTCTGCGACAGAACAAGAGCTGGCTGACGATCTCGCCCTGGCTGATCACGGGGACATTCTTGGTGGGGATCGTCTCGATGATGGCCACGAGCTTGCTCTGGACGATGTTGCTGACCAGCTCGGAGCTGACGGACTTGGGCCTGACGCGGATCGACAGAGAAGCCGGGACATGGCTGATACTGGACCCGAACAAGACGCGGCTGAGGACCTGCACGCTGGGCGGCAGATCAGTGACCTGTATCAAGATCGAGGAGAACTAGATGACGACGCCCCTGACAGCCTTGGAACGCGACTTGCTCGCCTGCGTCGAGCGGTTGGTGACGGCCTGCGAGGTCTCAGCAAAGGAATTGAGCGGGTTAGAGGAGCGCTCGACGACCAAGATGCAGAGCCAGATGGATGGATTGGCCGCCTGCGTGTCGGTGCTCATTCAATCGCAAACGGCGTCCGTGGCTGCGTTGCACGGCTTGCTGAGCGAGGCCTCGAACTACGGGAGGCTGCGCACGCAACTCGAGACCAGCTTCAAATTAGTGAAGGCCGCCGAAGAGAGGTTGAGACAGAGCTAGAAGAGCGGGAGGTGGAGATGGATCGGGGGATGACGCATTGATGTGCCAAAACCGATTGACAATTGGTAACGTATATGTCACCAATCTCTGCAATGAATAAGCTTGTTGTCTATGTCACCGAGGCGGGGAAAACACCGTTCGAAGATTGGTTCAATGGCCTGGACACGGCAGCGGCATTGAAGGTGCGAACGGCGCTTGCACGGATCGAGACCGGAAACCTTGGTGACGTGAAGCCAGTAGGCCAAGGCGTGTCCGAGCGGCGTATCACTTTCGGCCCCGGTTACCGCGTCTATTTTGGTAAAGACGGCGATACGCTTGTGATCCTGCTATGTGGCGGCACAAAGAAGCGCCAATCGAAAGACATCGAGCAGGCCAAAGCATATTGGGACAACTACAAGGCCCGCAAAGAGAAAGGCGACTGACATGCCCCTGACGAAAGACTTCAAAGACACGATCAAGGC
>CAZMZS010000295.1:0-1128 GCA_964570675.1 uncultured Roseovarius sp.
AGCTGACCACCGCATAGGCCGCCGCGTGCGACTTGTTGAAACCGTAATTGGCGAATTTGTCGAGCAGGTTCCAGACTTCCAGCGCCTTGGCGTCATCCACGCCGTTCGCCTTGGCGCCCTTGATGAACTTGGGCCGTTCGGCATCCATCGCCGCCTGGATCTTCTTGCCCATGGCGCGGCGCAAGAGGTCCGCCTGCCCGAGCGAATAGCCCGCCATTTCCTGCGCGATCTGCATCACCTGTTCCTGGTAGACGATGATGCCCTGCGTCTCGTCGAGGATATGATCGACCGAGGGGTGCAGGTGGTCGCGTTCGCTCAGCCCGTTCTTGACCTCGCAATATTTCGGGATGTTCTCCATCGGGCCGGGCCGGTAAAGCGCCACCAGCGCCACGATATCCTCGATGCAGGTGGGTTTCATCCGCTTGAGGGCATCCATCATCCCCGAGCTTTCCACCTGAAACACCGCCACCGTGCGGGCGCGGGCATAAAGCTCATAGGTCTTCTGATCATCCAGCGGGATCTGACCGATATCGTTCTCTGCCCCCTCGAAGGGCTCGTAGATGGTGCTGCCATCCTGCGCGACATGCAGATCGCGCCCCTCGTCATGGATCTGTTCGATCGCGTTCTGGACCACCGTCAGGGTCTTGAGACCCAGAAAGTCGAACTTGACCAGCCCCGCCTGCTCGACCCATTTCATGTTGAACTGCGTGGCCGGCATGTCCGAGCGCGGATCCTGGTAGATGGGCACCAACTCATCAAGCGGCCGATCCCCGATCACCACCCCCGCCGCGTGGGTCGAGGCGTTGCGCAACAGCCCCTCGACCTTCATGCCGTAATTGAGCAGCCGGTCCACCACCTCTTCGCTGCGCGCCGCCTCGCGCAGGCGGTCTTCCTGCGCCAGCGCCTGTTCGATCGACACGGGCTTCACACCCTCGACGGGGATCATCTTGCTCAGCTTGTCCACCTGCCCATAGGGCATCTGCAAGACCCGTCCGATATCGCGCACGGCGGCCTTGGACAGCAGCGCGCCGAAGGTGATGATCTGCCCCACCTTGTCGCGCCCGTATTTGCGCTGCACGTACTGGATCACCTCCTCGCGGCGATCCATGCAGAAGTCGATGTCGAAAT
>CAZMZS010000296.1:0-1088 GCA_964570675.1 uncultured Roseovarius sp.
ACAAGGCTGACGATATCGCCCATGCCAAGGATGCGCCCGGCGATACGCTCGGGCTCGAAGGTCTCGAGCGCGTCCATCTTCTCGCCAAGGCCGACAAAGCGGATCGGCTTGCCGGTCACCGCGCGCATCGACAGGGCCGCACCACCGCGCCCGTCGCCATCCATCCGCGTCAGCACCACGCCCGAAACGCCGATCTTGTCGTCGAATTCCTCGGCCACGTTCACCGCGTCCTGACCGGTCAGGCCATCGACCACCAGCAGGGTTTCGCGCGGGTTGGCCACGTCACGGACGGCGGCGGCCTGTGCGATCAGCTCCTGGTCGATATGCAGCCGCCCGGCGGTGTCCAGCATGTAGACATCATAACCGCCGAGGCCGGCTTGCGTCTTGGCGCGTTTCGCGATGGCGACCGGGTCCTCGCCCTTGACGATGGGCAGGGTGTCGACCCCGATCTGCTTGCCCAGGATCTCAAGCTGCTCCATGGCGGCGGGGCGGTTGACGTCCAGCGAGGCCATCAGCACCCGCTTGCCGTCGCGCTCCTTGAGGCGCTTGGCCAGTTTGGCGGTGGTGGTGGTCTTGCCCGACCCCTGCAGGCCGACCATCAGGATCGGCGCGGGCGGGTTGTCGATCTTCAATGCGCCGGGGTCTTCGTCGCCGCTCAGGGTGTCGACCAGCGCGTCATGCACGATCTTGACCACCTGCTGACCGGGCGTCACCGATTTCGTCACCGACTGGCCGGTCGCCTGATCCTGCACCTTCTTGATGAATTCGCGCGCCACCGGCAGCGAGACATCGGCCTCCAGCAGGGCGACCCGCACCTCGCGCAGGGCGGTCTTGACGTCATCCTCGCTCAGCGCGCCCTGCCGGGTCAGGCGATCGAGCACACCCGAGAGGCGTTCGGACAGATTTTCAAACATCTCAAGCGCTCCTTCGCCCGTTGCGTTATGGCCCTTCAGATAAGAAGAACCGGCCCATATGCCAATCTCCCCCGTGGGCGAAACTCGCTGACGGGGGGCGATCCCGGCCAAAGGCCATGGGACCGGAAGCTTGACGGACTTCCGGAATATCCGCGGCAATTACTGCGCGCGCGC
>CAZMZS010000297.1:0-1069 GCA_964570675.1 uncultured Roseovarius sp.
ATGTGGCGCGCGCGGTGCTCTCCATGGCCAACCTGCCGCCCGAAGCGAACATGCAATTCATGACCCTGATGGCAACGAAAATGCCTTATATCGGCCGCGGCTGACCGGGGGCGCGACACCGTCCCCTTCATCTGGCCTCAAATACCTCGGGGGGTCCGGGGGGCTGGCCCCCCGGCCTTGGCCGCAAAAGCCTCATCCGGCCTTCTGGATTTCCACCGAATGCGGATAGGGGATCGAAACACCGCCCTTGTCAAAGGCCTCCTTCACGGCCTTGGTCATGTCGAACTTGAGGTCCCAGTACTCCGCCGCATCGCACCACAGCCGCGCGGTCAGATCGACGCTGCTGTCGCCAAGGTTCGTGACCCTCACCCAGGGTTCGGGATCGTCATGCACCCGTGTATCCGCGCGCGCCAGGTCCAGGATCAGCCCCATCGCCTTGTCGGCATCATCGCCATAATCGATGCCGAAGGTCAGATCGCAACGCCGCGTCTCGTAATGCGAAAGATTGGTGATGATCTTGCCCCAGGCCTGCCCGTTGGGCACGATGATCTGCACGTTGTCCGGCGTCACCAGCTCGGTGAAAAACAGGTTGAGATCCTTCACCGTGCCCGCCGTGCCGCCGATATCGACATATTGGCCCAGCTTGTAGGGCCGGAACAGAATCAACATGAACCCCGCCGCCAGATCGCTCAGCGTGCCCTGAAGCGCCAGCCCGATCGCCAGCGTCGCGGCACCCAGCATCGCCACCAGCGATGTCGCCTCGATCCCGAACAGGCCCAGCACCGCGATCAGGACTATCAGCAGGATGACCCATTTGACCATCGAGGCGACGAAACCGCCCAGCGTGTCGTCGATCCTGGGGTTGCTGGTGACCCGGCTGCGGATCACGCTGCTGATGATCCCCGCCGCGATCCAGCCGACGATCAGGACCACCGCCGCCTTGATCACGTTGATTGCCAGAGGCGCATAGCCGCCTAGCTGCTCCATCAAACCTTCCATCCCGCTTCGCTCCCGTTAACTGTTGCGCATCTCCAAAATGTCTCATGAAAAAAGGGGCCCGCGCAACCGC
>CAZMZS010000298.1:0-1058 GCA_964570675.1 uncultured Roseovarius sp.
AAAAGAATAGAGCAATGATTACAACCCATTTTCCGAAAGTAATAAGATAATAGGTAATATCCATTTCAATTATATTCAATTCAACAAGCTTACTTAATACAGATTGTCCGAAAATGATTAGGGTTACTGAGGTTGTTATTAAAATAAAAGAAATGAAAACCAAAAAAGTAGAAACCAGGCGAATGGCTGTCCAGTTTCGGGTATCAATACTGTGGTAAGTATTGTTAAAAGCTTGAATTAAAGCGTGAATAGCATTGGTTGAGAAAAATAAACTGGCTAAAGCCCCAAAAGATAATATACCTCCCTTTTTAACAGTTAATGTGGATACCAGTGTTGATTCTAAATAATGATAGGCATTTTGTGGTAAAAACTCTTGAATTAATTGTAATATTTCTGTTTGTAAATTTTTTACAGGAATAAATGGAATAAGTGTAAATAAAAAAAGTAGGGTAGGGAAAATAGCTAATGCAAAATTGAATGCAATAGCTGATGCTCTGGTAGCCAGGTAACCATTTTTTATTCCCGAAAAGAAGAACTTGATTACATAATAAACGGGAACTTTGTTAAATCCGGGAATAGAAATTTGTTTTGCTTTATGGATATAATAATGAATCTTTTGATTAAAAAATTTGTATTTTATTCTTTTTCCGTTGTCCATAAAAAAAGCTATTGAATTTATAATGTAAATTAAATAGCTTTTAAACTCATATCCAAACTTTTTATTTGATGGGTTAAAGCTCCAACCGAAATATAATCAACTCCGGTTTCGGCATATGCGCGTATATTTTTCAGGGTAATTCCACCCGAAGATTCGGTTTCGTAGCGTCCGTTAATTAATTGTACTGCTTCTTTTGTTTGCTCAGGAGAGAAATTGTCGAACATCACCCTGTTTACATGACCGGTTTCAATAACTTCGTTAAGTTCTTCAATATTTCTAACCTCAATTTCAATTGGTATATTTTTATTGTTTTCCTTAAGATATTTGTTAGCCTTTTGTATTGCCGCTTTTATTCCTCCGGAAAAATCTACATGATTATCTTTGAGCATAATCATATCAT
>CAZMZS010000299.1:0-1057 GCA_964570675.1 uncultured Roseovarius sp.
TTTCCATGATCGCCTCGCCCACCTCGACGCCATCGGCCAGCACGAAAGAGCGCTGGAACTGGCGCGCGGCAATCCCGCGGTGCAGATAGACACGGGTTTCGGCCTCATCGCTCTGGCGGCCACGGATCACCAACTGGCGGTCCTCGACCGTGATCGACAAATCCCGTTCCGAGAAACCGGCCACGGCCAGCGTGATCCTGTAGGAACTCTCGGAGGTTTGCTCGATATTGAACGGGGGATACCCCTCGTTGCCCGATTTGGCACTGCGTTCAAGCATCCGTTCCAACTGCTCGAACCCGAGCATGTAAGGGTGCGACCCCAGCGTGAGCTTTGTCATCGACACGTCCTTCATCAAAGCGACAGTCCATGCCGGGCCCCTTTGTGGCGACCCGACAGGCCAAATATGGGGGCTGCCCGCTGCCCGTGCAAGGGCTTTGCCGGAGCTTGCAAAAGCGGTATCCTCCACTCCGGGGCCAGTGACAGGGAATCATCAGCATGAACGCATTCAGCGATCTCTCCATGAAATCGGACGAGGTGCTGCGCATCGAGCTTGAGGAATTCCGCCGTCAGCACCGTGACCTGGACGATGCGATCGCCGCCCTTCAGGAGAAGGGATCAAGCGATCCGCTGACCATCAAGCGCCTCAAGCAGCAGAAATTGCGGATCAAGGACATGATCGCCTATATCGAGGACCGCCTTTACCCCGACATCATCGCCTGACCCCGATTGCGTCGGGGCCCGCGATGGGTATAGTGCGCGCTCCAAAGCAAGGGGCCAGTGACATGGGCGCAGACACAGGCAAACTCAAGGTCGGCATCATCATGGGCAGTCAGTCCGACTGGCAGACCATGCGCGCCGCCGCCGAAATCCTCGATGAGCTCGAGGTGCCTTACGAAACCCGGATCGTCTCGGCGCATCGCACGCCCGACCGGCTGTGGGATTACGGCACCAAAGCCGCCGCGCGCGGCTTGCAGGTGATCATCGCCGGGGCCGGGGGCGCGGCGCATCTGCCCGGTATGATGGCCTCGAAGACGCGCCTGCCCGTGATTGGCGTGCC
>CAZMZS010000300.1:0-1049 GCA_964570675.1 uncultured Roseovarius sp.
TGAGCGGCCAGCGTATGGCCATCGACGCGAGCCTGATAGAGGCGGATGCGAACAAACAGAACTCCACACCGAAGGACGACTGGGATGCAGCGCGGATCGACCCGGCAGATGCGCCACGCGCGGTCCGCGAGTATCTCGACACGCTGGACGAGGCCGCCTTCGGCGCTGCCAGCGAGGTCACGCCCAAGTTCACCTCGCATTCCGACCCGGCCAGCCAGTGGACCGCAGCCCGCAAAGGCCCTGCATTCTTTAGTTATTCGGATAACTACCTGATCGACACGGATCACGGTGTCATCGTCGATGTAGAAGCCACCCGCTCAATCCGGCAGGCCGAGGTTGGGTCAACCAAGACCATGTTGAAGCGGGTGAAGGCAAAGTTCGATCTGCATCCCGAACGGCTGATCGCGGACACCGCCTATGGCTCAGGGCCGATGCTGGGCTGGCTCGTGGATCGTAAGATCGCACCCCACATCACGGTGATAGACAAGGCTGGCCGCAATGATGGGACATGGACGCGGGCGGACTTCGAATGGGATGCCGAGAATGATCAATATATCTGTCCCGAAGGCCATGCCCTCAAGCAGTTCCGCCGCAACTACTCGGACCCGAACCGGGGTCCGTCTGCCAAAGGCACGGCGCGCTATCGTGCCTTGAAGGATGTCTGCCAGGCGTGCCCATCCAAAGCCAAATGCTGCCCCAACGCCGAGGCCCGCAAGATCACCCGCGAAGAGCACGAGGACGCGAGAGACGTGGCCCGCGACATCGCCAGGACCCGCCAGTATGACGTCTCGATGAAACTCAGGAAAAAGGTCGAGATGCTCTTCGCCCACCTCAAACGCATCCTTGGCCTGGGTCGCCTCCGATTACGCGGCCCATGCGGCGCAAACGACGAATTCCTCCTCGCCGCCACAGCCCAGAACCTCCGGAAATTAGCCAAGCTCTTTCCCGCACCGCAGCAAACGCGAAAAGCCCGATAGAAAAGGCGCTTGCGCCGCATTTAGAACAACCATTTCTGCGCTCGCAAACGTTAGTTTTTCCACAGAATCGGC
>CAZMZS010000301.1:0-1028 GCA_964570675.1 uncultured Roseovarius sp.
TTGATCAATTCGGGTCCGGACCTGATCGACGGTACATCCGACGATCAGCATTGGGTGTTGCGAATGCCGGCCGGTCTGTGGCTCCACTTTCCCGATGAAGGCCGCACCGCCCAGCAGAAAAAGGACAATCCCGACTATCCATATAACCTGAGCTTTACGATGATCGTCCTGCTGCCGGATTTCGCGTTCGTTCAGGAGCCCTATGAGGGTTCGCGCAAAGACAACCTGCGCGTGCGGATAGATTCGCCCATCGTGCCTTATGGCTCAGGCAGGTTCGAGGGTGGGGCCGGGCTTGCGTTTTCGGCGCGGCATGATCTGAAGGCCAATTTCAACTGCCGCAAGGATACCGAGATCGGGCCTGGCGTTTTCCGTCTGCGCGACCCGAATGAAGATGAGATCCGCGAGATGGGCGATATCTACGGGACCGATCCCCGTCGCGGGCCAAGCAGGTTTTTCTTTCCGCCGAGATGCACCGGAGAGAGTCTGCAAGGGCACAGGCTTGAGCAGGTCGCCGTCTATGATGCGGCAGGCAATCCGACGGGCCACGGCACCTGCACGCACCCCTTGGAAACGGACACCAACCCGGACGCATATACCAGCTGCGTCTTCTGGTTCTGGCTGCCTCTGGAGCGTGAGCTTCAACTCAGCCTGAGCGGCGAGCATGTTCCGCAGCTTCAATCCATCCACACACGTCTTGCCGATCTGATCTGGCACGCAACGGATCACGGCAAATCCACCAATCTGGTGGCATGGGAGAAAGTTCAATGACTGAGTATACACTGCCGCCGAGCTATCTTCTTCGGGATCCGTTCAATTCGCTGCTCAGCGAACGCGCCCTTGAGACGCAGGCCGGGTATGACCATTGGGTTGCCGGTGCCGAGGGCGTTGCCATGGCGCAGGCGGACAACTTCTCGGAACTGGCGAGGCATTATCGCAGTGCGTCAGCCAATCCAGATATCGATGCGGCGATAAGCCAGCAGTTTGCAGACATCGCGGATCGGATGGACGAGCTGTCGGCAGCATTTGTC
>CAZMZS010000302.1:0-1002 GCA_964570675.1 uncultured Roseovarius sp.
TTCAACGAGGAAAAGCGCGCCGAAGCCGGTCTGCCGCCCGATTTCTACTGGCCGCTGGCCGATGAACCCCCTTCAAAAGGCTAGGCAACCCCTTGCAGATCGGCGATTTTTCGCCGGTCTGGCAACATTTGGCTGAAATCCCGCCCGCCTTTGCCCAAAAACCTTGCTCCATCGAAAACCACTCGCTAAGCCACCTTCAAGCACGCCTGGTCACGAAAGATGACCAATCGTTACGAAGCGTGCCACGACCGGGTGGGGCAACAAGGGACGGGACGACTTGCTTAGACGACTTGCCATCAGGCTGCATGCCAAGCTCGAAAAACACTTCCCGGAGCGCCGGGTGTTTCTCAAGTCCGACAGCGACACGCGCTTCATCCGGCTGCGACCCCATTCACAACTGCTGGCCTTCTTCGGGGCATCCGCCATTGTCGCCTGGGCGATCATCGCTACCGCGATCCTGCTCATGGACAGCATTGGTTCGGGCAATTTCCGCGAACAGGCCAAGCGCGATCAACGCACCTACGAACATCGCCTCAACGAACTGTCCGACGAGCGCGACATGCGCGCCGACGAGGCGCTGGCCGCGCAGGAGCGCTTCAACTCGGCGCTTCATCAGATATCGGTGATGCAGACCGAACTGCTCGCTTCCGAGACCCGCCGCCGCGAACTGGAAACCGGGATCGAGGTGATCCAGAAAACCCTGCGCCGCACCGTCAAGGAACGCGACAAGGCCCGCTACGAGGCGCTGGAACTCGCCAGCGCGCTTGATGATCAGGGCGGCGCGCCCGGCAATGGCAACGACAGCTCCGCCGACGGGATGCTGGATTTCCTCACCACCGCGCTCGCCGACACCGCAAGCGAACGCGACCAGATCAGCAACGACGCCCAGCAGGCCCTGCTTGAAGCCGATGAAATGGCGCTGCGGATCGAACTGATGCGCGACCAGAACGAACAGATCTTCAGCCAGCTCGAAGAGGCGATGACGATCTCGGTCGAACCGCT
>CAZMZS010000303.1:0-1000 GCA_964570675.1 uncultured Roseovarius sp.
TCAATATCGGCAATTCGCAAACCGTGCGGCTTTTGGATTTCGTCGAGGCGATCGAGGCGGCCCTGGGCCGGACGGCGCGGCGCAACCTGATGGAGATGCAGAAGGGCGACGTGCCCGCCACCTGGGCCGATGCCAGCCTGCTGCAAAGCCTGACCGGCTATCGTCCGCAAACGGATGTGCGCGACGGGATCGCGCAATTCGTGGCCTGGTTTCGCGACTATTACGGCAAGTAGGGGGCGCTGCCCCCCGTCGCGGCAAGCCGCGCCTCCCCCCGGGGTATTTCACCCAAGAAGAAACACGGGGCGCGGGATCATTCGCCGGGGCGGGCGAGCGAGAATTTCTCGCGCACGACCGTGTAGTCGCGGTAGCCCATACGCGAGAGCGGGTTGAAGCGCAGCACGTCGAAAATGCCGTCGGTCAGGCAGTCATCGCGCAGATGCACACCGGTGACCTCGCCGAAGGTGGCGAAATTGGCCTCGCCCGGAAGCTGGACGATCTGCGTGAGCTTGCATTCCAATGCCGCGGGGGCGCCGGCCACGCGCGAGCAGGCGATGGTTTGGCATTCCGCGCGGGCAATACCGGCGTCGTCGAACTCGTCCACGCCGCGCTCCAACGGGCCGGAGGTCCGGTTCATCGCGTCCTTCATCGCGTATTCGACGATGTTGACGCAGAACACGCCGGTTTCCCGGATGTTGGCGACGCTGTCCTTGGTGCCGTCGCGGTCGGGCTTGTCGCCGGTGGAGGCGAACATCACCTGCGGCGGGTCGTTGGCCACGGCGTTGAAGAAGGAATAGGGGGCGAGGTTGTCCGAGCCGTCGGCGGCGCGTGTGGAGATCCAGCCGATGGGCCGGGGGATGACGATGGCTTTGAACGGGTTGTGGAGCAGGCCGTGGCCGTCTTCGGGTTTGTAGAACATCTGGATCCTTTGCGCGGGTCTTTGCGGCTGAAGTTGCGATTTGAACCAGCCCTACCCGCATGATACGCGACTATCTACCTGTTT